>CAYSPJ010000048.1:0-24699 GCA_964432875.1 uncultured Phaeodactylibacter sp.
CTGTCAGCTGGGGCTCCCGCCTTTCGCTTTTAGGGACACTAGGGACGCGGGGGACAGGGCGGTGGGGGCTATGGGGGGCGCAAATTGCTACTCGCTGAACAGCTTCAGGGCAGCTCACCGCTAAGGATGGCTGAGAGAGAGCAGTTCAGGGACATTGTTCGGACGGGTGCCCTTCTCCGCTCCAAAAAACCTAAGCTTACCCTTTTATTTCGAGCAGATTTTCTAAAGCGGGAGCTTCGCTAAACACTTGCCTGCTGGTGTTGTCTCAAGCCTTCTCCCAGCTTTGTCAACAGCTATAACTTCGTTGCGCTCGTCCGGAATGTCGCTGCGCTCCACTTGACAAAAGCCATACCCAAGCCTTGCCGTTGCTATCCCCCCGCCTTGCCTACCCCGGCAGGCTAAAGTCGATTTCCGTATTATCCCCGATATTGAGGCTTTGGCGTAGCCCGGTGATGGCCGTATCGTTGCCCACCACCGAGCGTTGCAGGATAACCTCTTTGATATGAGCATAGTTGCCGATAATCGAATCCTTGATGATAGCCCGTTTGATGGAGGCATTGTCGCCGATAGTAGCATGCGGGCCGATGATGCTGTCGGCGATCTCGCAATTCTTGCCGATGCTCACCGGGTGGATGATGATGGAATTGTCGTAGGGCGGCAAGTCGGCCGAGGCGTAGCCCTCGCGGTCCAGAAAAGCAGCGTTGGTGTCGAGCAACACTTCCTTTTTACCGCAGTTGAACCAGTCGTCCACATTCACCGTGGTGAATTTTACGCCTTGCCCAATCATGCGCATCAGCACATCGGTGAGGGGGAACTCGCCGCTGGAGCGGATGTTGTGGCTGATGTTGTGCTCCAGCGCCGCGATGAGCTGGGGCACTTCCTTGATTTTATAAAAACCCACCATAGCCAGGTCCGACTTGGGGATGCGGGGCTTTTCCGCCACCCTTTTCGCCAGCCCGCCCCGGCCTTGCTCCACCACCCCGTATTCCCAGGGATTGTTAACTTTCTTGACGCAGAGGCAGGAATGGGCGCTCTCCTGCACTTTGTGAAAGTCCATGTCAATGATTACATCGCCGAAGAAGATGTATAGCTCCTCCGTGTCGCGCAGTAGCTCGCGGGCTACCCACAGGGCATGGCCTGAGCCCAGGCGCACCTCTTGCGTCACGTATTGGCGTTGGATGTGGGGGTAGGCCTGGTCCACATAATTCCGGATCTTCTCGCCGAGATAGCCGATGACGAAGACAAACTCCTGCACCCCAATACTCAGGAGCTGATCGATGATGAAGGAGATAATAGGTTTGCCGGCCACTGGTATCAGCGGCTTGGGCTGCGTATAAGTGAGCGGCCGGAGCCGCGTGCCGGCACCGGCAACGGGGATGATTGCTTTCATATTGCTACGGTCGTAAACGAGGCTCTAAGGTAGGCATAAATTTGCTTTGCGCGGGCATGTTTCAGGTTTTTGGAGTTGCAGCTATTGCGCTCAATAAGCTTTGAGCACCCTGTCCCAGCCCGCCTCACGCCCACTCCCCCACGGCAAGTATCCTTAAGGGAAATTTAGCAATAGCACTCAAAATGCTCAGGATCGACATTCCCCGTTGGCATAAGAGATAAAATTTGCAATCGATCCCGCCTCACTTTGTTCAAACGGGACGTCGCCTTGCTCCGGCTTCCAACGCAAGATGGCTGGGGCCGAGATGATCATCAAACAGTAAAAAATGCTCGCTTTTTTTGTATATTCTTATTTTATCTCTATCATTGCCATGCGGATGGCCTGATGCCGCTTAGGCGGTCCTCAACTAAACCCGGCAACGCTTCATCCTGAAAGCCCAACTCCCAAAAACTTACTGTATATGCTATCTACGCCTATTGCTGGCCTTGGCTCGCTTGGGGGCGATTACATTATTTATGGTTTAACTAGAACTGCTGTCTTTGAAGGGCAGGGGAAAAATTTGGACTATGAGAAAGAGATACTATGTAATACTAATTCTTTCGGTGCTTCTATCTCTATCGGGGCATGCGCAAATAAACCCGTCTGATGGTTTGAGGATTCCTGGAGATTGGAATAGCTTCACTAATAGTACAGGCATGGGAGGTCTTTTTGATTGTGTCCGGAACGACGTTGGAACGCTTCGTTGGTCGACAACTTTTCAGTACACTGGCACAACTGGAAACCAGAATTTCAAGTTTGTGAGCACGGGCTTTGGCGACCCTTGGCGCAATCAATGGGCAGATAAAACATTTTCCGTCAACACTTTGGAAACTAATATCCCTTTCTGTTCCAACTGCAACCCTTCAAATAACAGTATATCTGTGACAAATGGCAGATGGTACACTGTGAATTTCAGAGATAACGGCTACGCCAATACAGAGGCCATTTTCATGGAAACCTCAGCCGAGCCAGTCAATATAACAGCAGTCAGCGGCAACTACGTAATGCCTGGCAATCCATTAACTGTCACGGCAACCTTAAGCGCTGCGAAATCTGCCGAAGAGAACCTATTCATTCGCTATACTACCGATGACTTCGGTACTTCGGGTCTTGTAGAGATGAGTTGCACTGGAACTACCTGCACGGGGACAGTTCCAGGAGGCGATGTCGGGAGTGGAGCCAGCTATCGGCTCTATATCCTATCTACGACGGTTGGGAGCGGTACCATCAACCATGGTAATGCTGATATGGTAACCATCAAAATTAATAACAACGGTGGGCCAAATTATCAAATGGACCTCGCCCCCCTCCCCGTCGAACTCACCCGCTTCACCGCCCGGCCGCAGGGCAAGTACGCCGAGCTGAGTTGGGCTACAGCTACCGAGCAAGACAACGACTACTTCGCCGTAGAGCGCAGTGCCGATGGGCGGCAGTGGCAGGCTCTGGGGCGGGTCGCCGGGCGGGGCACTACCACGCTGCCGCAGCAGTATGCCTACCGGGACGAGGCGCCCCTGCCGGGCCTAAGCTACTACCGCCTCAAGCAGGTGGACTTCGACGGGCAGTACGAATACCATGGCCCGGTGAGCCTCCGCTGGGAACAAGCGGGCGGCAGCATGGCGGCCTTCCCCAACCCGGCCGGCGAGCGGCTCTATGTCCGGCTGCCCCAGGAAGCGCCCGAGGGCCGCTTGCGCTTGCTGAACGCCCTGGGACAGGAGGTCGGTGCCTGGTCGGCCCGCGCCGCAGCAGAAGGCCTGCCCCTGGAAGGCCTTCCACCGGGCCTGTACCTGCTGCTGTGGACGAGCGAGCGCGCAGGCGAAGCACCGCTCGGTGCCGCTCGCATCACGATAGCCCGCTGATCCCCGCCTGCAGCTCGTGTACCCTTCCTGCGCGGGTTCCAACGCGCTGTAAACGATATCTTATGGCCGCGCTTACCTGGCTATTTCGATGTGCTGTGGCTTAGCCGCCGACGGGCACGAATGCTTTGAAAGAGTGCTGCTCCCCTCAGCCTCATTCCGCTAAATGGGGGCATTTTGCGGGGCTTCAGCTGCCGGATGCTAAAACAGGAACACGCTAAAACAGGAATACGTCTCGGTATCCCGCTCAAAGCTCCATTTAGCAGGATAGGACGACCGGTACCCGCTCTCCCTGATGCCTGCGCTTGCCGCCGATCTCTGGGTGTCTGACACTTTTACCTTCCAAACCACACATACAACACCGGCACCACCAGCAGCACCAGGCTGGTAGAAGTGAGCAGCCCGCCGATGATGGCCCAGCCCATGGGCGCCCAGAGTGAACCGCCGGCCAGGGTGAGGGGCAGCAGGCCCAGGATAGTCGTCAGGGTCGTCATTACGATGGGGATGAAGCGCACCTCGCCGGCTTTTTGGGCCGCCTCGCGCAGGGCGGTGCCCTCTTCGCGCAGGCGGTTGGCAAAATCCACCAGGATGATGGAGTTGTTGATGGCGATGCCGATCAGGCTGGTCAACCCCACAAAGGCGGTAAAGGAGAAGCTGATGCCGGTGATGAGCAGCGCCAGGATGGAGCCGATGACCGCCAGCGGCAGGGCAGAGAAGATGATGAGCGGCTGCACGAAGGAGCGGAACTGCAGGATGAGTACGCCCAGGATGAGCAGCAGCGCCAGGGCCGCAGCGGTGCCCATGCCGCCAAATGATTCGTTGCGGTTCTCCAGGTCGCCTTTATAGACATAGCTGTAGCCCTCGGCCCACTCCAACTGCTGGAGCTGGGCATCGATCTGCCCGATGACGCCGTCCAGCGAGTGGCCCTTGTCCAGGTCGGCTAATACCGTGGCGGTGCGCTGGTTGTCGAGGTGGGTGATGCGGCTGGGGGCTTCAGCAAATTCCACATCCGCCAGATGGCGCAAGGGGATGAAACGGCCGCTTAGCGCAGGCACCTGGATGCGCTCGAAATCTTCGAGCCGGAATTGCTCCTCAAAACCATAACGCATGGTGATGTCATAAGCCTCCGCCCGCTCGTCCCGGAAAGTGCCGATAGGGGTGCCGTTGACGAAGCTGCGGATGGTCTTGTCCACCACGTGCAGGGGCACGCCCAGCATCATCGCCTTGTCGCGGTTGGTGCGGAAGTAGAGGTCGGTGCTGTTGGTGCGCAGCGGGTTATCCACGTTGATGGCGCCTGGCACGGAGCGCACTGCATCTTCCACCTGGTTGGCGTAAGCCCGCAACATGCCCAGCTCGGGGCCGGTGATCTTGATGGCTACCGGGGCTTCGCTGGGTGGCCCCTGCACAAACTCGCGCACATCAATGCGGGCGTCGGCGTAATCCTGGAAAGTTTCGCGCAAGTGGTCCAACAGCTCGTAGAAGCGGCTGACCTGGTACTCCTCCAGCACCACGAAGAGCTCGCCGAAGGAGTTGGAGTACTGGGTAGTAGGCACGTTGTAATAAATACGCGGGTTGCCGTGGCCGATATTGGAGGCGTAGTAGGCGATGTCGGGGATGGAATCCAGCACGCTTTCTACGTATTGCACCGCCCGGCTGGTGGCGTCGAGGTTGCTGCCGTTGGGCAGTTGCACGGTGATGCGGAACTGCGGTTTTTCAGCCTTGGGGAAGAAGGAGATACCCACCAGCGGGAAGAGCGCCAGCGCGCCGAGGAAAGCCGCCACGGACAGGCCCACGGTCAAGCCCTTGTGGGTCAGCACCCAATTCAGGGTGCGGCGGTAGGGGCCCGTCACGATGCGCTGCATGGCCCGCAGGCCCCAGGTAGCGCGGGGCGAGCCGGGCACTTCTTCCTTGAGCAGGCGGCTGGCCAGCAGGGGGGTAAGGGTGACGGCTACCAGGAAGGAGGCCGCCAGGGTAGCGATGACCGTCACGGGCATGGATTTAATGAAAGCGCCGGTGGTCTCCGGGATCATCATGATAGGCACGAAGGCCAGGATGGTGGTCAAAGTAGCGCTGGCCATGGGGGCGAACAACTGCTGCGTACCCCGGATGGCGGCCTCCGGGCGGCTGTAACCTTCATTGAGGAAGCGCTCGATGTTTTCGATAATGGCGATGGCGTTGTCCACCAGCAAACCCAGGGCCACCACCAACCCGGCGATGGACATTTGCTGCAGGGCGAAATCGTACTGGTCCACCACCCACAGCCCGGCCAGGATGGAGAAGGGGATGGCGAGCATGACGATACTGGCCGAGCGCACCCCCAGCACGAGGAAGATGATGAAGCCCACCAGCAGGATGCCCTGGAGCAGGTTGGCTAAAAAGCCCGATACCCGCTCGGTGACGCCGATGGATTGGTCAAAGACGTACTCCAGCCGGATGTCGCCGGCGAAGTTGAAGTCATCCAGCTTCTGTTTGATGGGGTTGGTGACGGCGTAGATGTCGTAGTCGGCTTTTTGTTGTACGGTGACGAAGAGGCAGCGCTCGCCCTTGAAGCGGGCTAGCCAGCGCTCGTCTTCGTAGTCGAAATCCACCGCCGCGATGTGCTTCAGGTAGATGAGCTTGCCCTGGAAGGCGCCTACCACCGTATTGCGGATCTGCTCCAGGTTTTCATAAGCGCCGGAGGTCTTGATGTTGAACAGCCGGTCGGCCACCTTGACCGCGCCGCCGGGGATGTTGGCGTTGTTGCTCTGCACGGCGCGCTCCACGTCGTCCAGAGTGATGCCCATTTCCTGCATCTTGACGGCGTTAAGGGCGATGCGCACTTCCTGCTCGGGATAGGCCTCGATGTTGACCTTGCGCAGGCCAGGCACCTTTTCCAGCTCCCGCTTCAGACGCTCGGCTTCGGCATTGAGCAGGCTGTATTCTGCCGTTGGCGAGGCTAGCGCCAGCTGCATGATAGCCACGCTAGTAGTGGAAAACTGGATGGTCTTGAGGTCGTAAAGCCCTTCCGGCAAGTCGCCCCGCACCTGGTTGACCTGCCGCTGCAGCTCGTCGTATTTTTTGTCGGGATCGGTGCCGAAGGTGAATTCTACCTCGATGAAAGCCACCCCGTCGCGGATGACGCTCTCCACCTGCTTGATATCATCCAGCTCGTTGATGGATTCTTCGAGCACGTCCACCACTTGGCTTTCGATGTCTTCGGGATTGGCCCCGGGATACACGGCGATGACGGCACAGTTGGGGATGTCCAGCGCGGGGTCTTCCCGCCTGGGCATGTCCAGGAAGGAGATGATGCCCATGATGGCCAGGAAGGCGAAGGCCGTTAGGGTGATCTGGCTATTTTCGACGGAGAGTTTGGGTAAGTTCATGATGGTTTTTGCTGTTTGGTACTGGTGAAAGTTGCGAGTTTCGAGTTTCGATCCCGCTTCGCTTTGCTCAGACGGGACGTCGCTACGCTCCGGTTGCGAGTTACGAGTTACGAGTTGCGAGCTTCGGGATGTCGGCAGCACTCGCGTCCCCCGTGTCCCTAATGTCCCTAAAAGTGGCAGCAGATGTACGGCGCAGCCGAGCCCCCCTGGCGCGAGATGTCACCATACCGCTGCCAGAGAAATGGCTTGGGGCGGCAGATTACACCTCGCGCTGCCTGCGCAGCCGATGAACGCGCAGCGATGAACGGCATAGCAACTTCACTTGATCGAGATTATTTGCCCCTCCTCCAGATACCCCACTCCGCTGATGATAACTTCATCCCCTTCCTCCAAGCCCGTTTCGATAAGGAGCTTGTCGCCCTGGATTTTGAAGATGCGTACGGCCTTCTTGCTGGCTTTGCCGTTTTCGGCTACAAAGACCTCACCATCCATGCCTTTGGCGCCGATGAGGGCGTTGATGGGGATTTCCAAAAGGCCCGCGGTGAAGTCGGTAGCGATTTCGGCGGTGCAGATGAAGCCCGAGAGTAGAGTCTTGCTCGTCGGGGCGACGGTGATTTCCACCTCGTACGTGCTGGTGTAGGGGTCGGCCATGCTGGCGATCTGGCTGACGGTGCCGGGGAAGGTTTCAGCCGGGTAGGCGTCGAAGCGCAGCGTGGCGGCATTGCCCAGGCGCAGGTGGATGATATCTTTATCGGCCAGGTGTACCCGCACCACTTTGGCTTTTTCTTTGGAGCCAAAGAGGAAGATAGGGGTGCCAGGCCCCGCCATTTCATTGGGCTCCGCCAGCCGTTTGAGGATCAGGCCGCCGGCCGGGGCGATGATGCGGGTGTGCTGGAGGTTAAACTCGGCGGACTGCACCTGCTCGCCAGCGGCGGCGACGCCTTTCTGGGCGGCGGCCAGCCGGTTGCGGGCGTTGTCGAGCTGGGCCTCGGCGTTTTGGAGTTGCTCCAGAGTGGCCACGCTGTCGCGGAACAACCCCTGGGCATTTTGGTAATCGCGTTCGGCCAGGCGCAGGGCCAGGCGGGCGTTTTCGACATTGATCTCGGCCTGCTGCTGCCCCAGGCGGGCTTGCTGGGCCAGGGGGCGGATGTCGCCGGGGTCGAGTTCGGCGAGCACTTGCCCCTGCCGCACCGTTTGCCCCTCGCGCACGGCGATGCTGCGGATGATACCGCCAGTCTTGAAGCTCAGGCGTGATTCTTCTTCCAGGGAGAGCTTGCCGCTGGCGAGGACGACTGCGCGGTATTCTATTGGCACGGTCGATGAGGTTTCTACCTGGCGGGCAGGAGATTCGCGGCCTTCCTTGACAGCAGCGCCTCCGCAAGCATACAGCACGGCGGCTACGGCAGCGAGGATTAAGGTGTGGCGGATGTTTATCATGGCTTTGTTGTTTTCTGTATTACAAAATGTTTTCTGTGGCAGGGATGGCATCCCTCGCAGGGGTATTCCATGGCTTAGGGATGCCATCCCTTCGCTTACGGCAGCGGATAGGCAGCCACGGCCCGTTCGAACTCGGCCAATTGAGCCTGGTAGCTGTAGCGGGCGATGGAGCGCATCTGCTCGGACTGGGTCATTTGGGTACGGGCCTGGGTAAATTCGATGAGGTTGGCTTGCCCCTGGCTATATTTCTTCTCTACCAGGCGGAAAGCCTCTCGGGTGGCTTCTACTTCGGCCTGAGCTTTACCGATGCGGGTATATGCCGCTTCGAGGCCGTAAAAGGCATTGATGGCCTGCAGTTCGATTTGGCGGCTGGTTTCCGCTTTGCGGTTTTCCAGTTCCAAGCGGGCTACTTTAGCCTGCTCCGTGCGGGCTTTGGCGCTGCGGTCGAAGAGGGTCCAGCTCAGCACGGCAGAGCCGAGGAAGAAATCGGCATCGCGGTCGAGTTTGTAGTTGATGCCCTGCACGCCGTAATCAGCTTGGATGCCGAGCTGGGGCAAGAAGCTGCCTTTCTCCAGTTGCACCTGGTTGTCGCGGGCAGACAGGTAGAAATTAAGCTGCTGAAACTCCTCGCGGTTTTGCAGCGCCAGCCGCCGGGCCTCCTCCAGGTTGGCCGCCGCCAAAGCTGGCGCCTCGGCGGGCAGCAGCTCGATGGGGGCTTCGAAGTCGCGGTTGAGCAGGAAGTTGAAATAAGCGCGCGCCATCTTGGCATCTTTCTCCGCTTCGGCCAGTTGCTGGGCCACCGCCTGCACGTCTGCCTGGGCAGCATAGACCGCGTCGAGGGTGATTTTGTGGTTGCGGTAGAGGCTTTCGGTGGTGCGCAGGCCTTCTTCCGCCAGCGCTTGGGCGTTTTGTAGTATTTCCACCCCCTGCCAGGCCTGAGCACAGTTGTAATAAGCCGTCTTGACTTCCTTGACCAGTTCGCGCTTATAGATGTCGGCCGATATTTTTTCCGCCTCCGCCAGGTTTTCCTGGATGCGGTGGTTGTAGAGGATGGCGCTGTTGAAGACCGGCATCTGCAGGCGCAGCACGCTTTCCTGTTCAGTGGGGCGCAGGAAGTTTTCCTTCACATTACTAATCGGGGGATATTCTGGAATAGCAGGGTAGTCGGGATAAGCCGCTGCCGCCACGCTATTGAGCAGGTTGAGGTTTTGGAAAACCGGGTTGACCAGATCGCCGACCGGGATGATGAAAGCGCGGCCGCCGCGGGCCACCGAGTAGCGCGCCTGGATGGAGAGCTTGGGGAAAAACAGCCCCCTGGCTTCTTCCAGCACCGCCAGGCTCTGGCGGTAGGAGAGTTCCTTTTGCTGTAAAGCGATATTGCTCTGCAGGGCTTGCTGGATGTAGGCGTCCAGATAGCCGGATTGTGCCGAAGCGCTTAAGGTGATGAGGGAAAATAGGGCCAGCAGCGGGTGCATCAAATTCATGTGATGGTATTTTTGCTGCAAAGTTCGCCTATCCCCCCCATACTTGCCAAGCGGATTCCGATGAATCGTCGTTATGGCGGGGTGAATCGTGGCAACCGAGCATCGGGAGTAGATGCTCGGTTGCCACGATATTGCAGATGCTATTGGCGGGTGGGGATGAAATACTGGAAGCCAAGGCGGAAGAGCAGTTCAGATCCATCGGCCGCGCTCCGGAGCGCCCTGGTGTTGACTTGATAGCGGAAGTTGCCTTCCAGCGCCAATTCCGGGCGGAGGAAATATAACAGGCCTGTTTCGGCGAAGGGGGCGAGGTTGAACGCGCTGCTCGCTGCGGTATCGGAGGTCCAGAGGAAACTGCTGCCGGCGCCAGCATAGGGGCGGAGCCGCCGGGCTGGATTGGCGCCGGGATAGTAGCGCAGCACGGGCAGCAGCCCAGCCACTTCGCTAATCCTGGCGCTGCCATTAAAAGTTTTTATCTTTTGAGCGCCAAGGCTTTCCTACTTCTCCCTTTTTTATTGATTAGCTTTGCCTGAGCCAAATCCTGAAGAACATTTACCGCATCCTTCCTATAACCCCTCCGCCCTCAAATCCTCCCAATTTTCCCCATTCCCCGCCACTACTACCGTCCCTACCAGCCCATGCAGGTGCAGTTCCAGGGCCTGGGCGAGCTGACGGCGAAAGGCGAGCCGGGCTTGTTCCGTTTCCAACCATAAGACAAAGGTGATGTGTTGGGGCAATGGCTGCAAGTGGCAAGCATGAGCCCAGAAGCGCCAGTCCCAGCCATGAGGGCGTAAGTGTAGCAACAAGGGCTGGAGCAGGCGGAACAACCATTTGCGTTGGTAATAGCCGCCGATGGCTTCCAGCCCACGCAGCGTATCCGTTGCTTTTTGGGCGATGGCGGCTGCCAGGGCTTGAGGATTGGCCAAGACGGCTTCGACAGGGTTGGCCTGCTGGATATGCGGCTGAGGGCGGTAGTTTTTAACTTCCACCAGCACCAGCCGCTCACCATTAATAGCAATAAAATCGACGCCCTTCAGGCCTGCGCCGCTCAGGCCTTGAAAGAAGCGGTGTTGGTCGTATTTTTTTACGGTCCAGGCCGGCTCGAAGCCAAAGCGCAGGCCGCTTTCTGTGAATTCGGTCAATTTGCTTGCTGGCTGTTTTTCGGCAGACAAGTTAAGCAATTTGTGGTTTTGGCGGCATATTTTTGCCGTGGCATGCTGGTTGCAGGCTGGTTGATGACAAGAGATACTCACTACGGGCACTTGAGGTGAAAATTTTGATTGCGAGTTTCGAGCTACGAGTTTCGAGCTGCGAGTTTTGAGCGGCTTGTAGCCTGTAGTTTGATGCTCTCTATTCCGAATTTCACCACTCATGCCTGCGCGGATGATGGCGCTTTATCCTGGAAAACAGGCTCCTTATCCAGTTAGCCCCTTCATCAGCAAGTTGCAGACTTGCTGTTCCAACTCCTCGGCGGTGATTTTCCGGCCGGGCTTATACCAGTCGTACAGCCAGCGCACCGAGGAAAAGAGGGTGTGCATGGCAATAATGGGGGCAACCGCCTGGAATTCGCCAGCTTGGATGCCGGCTTCGATGAGGAGCTGGAAGCGGCCTTCATAGTCTTTGCGCAGGGCCTTGAATTCCGATAGATGAGGCTCGTTGAGGTGGCGCCACTCGTCGTTGAAGGCGGTGACGGAGGTGAGGTCTTCGGTGGCGGTGCGGATGTGGAGCCGCAGCAGCTTGCCGATTTTATCGGTGGCGCTGGCTTCCATGCCTTCTACTTCCTCCATTGCCCGCAGGAAGCGTTGCGCATTCTGAAAGCAGATATCGCGGAGTATTTCCTCCTTGGAGCTGATGTGGTTGTACAGGCTGGAGGCCCGGAGGCTGACCGCCTCGGCCAGGTCGCGCATCGAAGTAGCAGAGTAGCCCTTGTCGCGAAACAGGCGGGCAGCGGCTTCCTGGATGGCCTCTTTTTTGGTTTTGTGTTCTTCTACAATTGGCATGGCATTTGTCTTTACTTGCGGGTTTAGCTGTCAAAATCTACAAAGACCCGGTCGGTAGTAGGGTGCGATTGGCAGGTCAAGATGTAGCCGGCGGCCACTTCCTCGGGTTCGAGCGCATAGTTTACCTCCATGATTGCGTTGCCTTCCCGCAGCTTGGCGCGGCAGGTGCAGCAAACGCCGCCTTTGCAAGCGAAGGGCAAGTCCGCCCCGGCGCGCAGTGCCGCCTCCAGGATGGTGTCGCCATCAGAAGACAGCGGGAACTCGAAGGTGTTATCGTCCAGTTTGATGGTGATGAGCGATTCGACTTTGGGGCCTTGCTCGGCCTTTGGTGCGCTGGTGCCCCGGCCTTTGCTATCTGCCGTTGTGAAGAGCTCAAAATGTATCTTTTTGGGGTTGACGCCCTGGGCAGCAAGTTCGCTGCGGATTTCATGGATCATCTCTTCCGGGCCGCAGAGGAAGTATTCGTCCACCTCCAGGGGGGCGAGCAGGGTGTTGCAAAATTCCCGGCACTTCTTGCCCGTGATGCGCCCGGTAAATAAGCTGCTGCCCAAATGTTCCCGGCTCAGCACATGGTGCACGCTAAGCCGGCCCATATAGAGGTTTTTAAGGCCTTCTATCTCTTCGTGGAAAATGATAGAATCGCTGCGGCGGTTGCCGTAGAAGAGCGTAAACGCGCTTTTAGGCTCTTGCTGCAGTACGGCTTTCATAATGGAGAGTACCGGCGTGATGCCGCTGCCGGCGGCGAAAGCGGCATAGTGTTTTTCGTGACCGGGGTTGAGCGGGGTGAAAAAACGGCCCATGGGCGTCATCACCTCCAGAGTATCGCCAGCTTGCAATTGCTCGGTAGCGAAAGTGGAAAAGCGCCCACCATCCACTTTTTTGATCGCTACCCGCAATTCTTCATCTGCCGGGTTGGCGCAGATAGAATAAGAGCGGCGCACCTCTTCTCCATCGATGGCTGTTTTGAGGGTCAGGTGCTGCCCCTGGGTGAAGCGGTAGGCTTCGCTCAGCTCTTCGGGCACATCAAAGGTCACCGAGATGCAGTCCGCCGTCTCCCGGCGGATTGCTTTGACTGTTAAGGGATGAAATTTTGGCATAGCCTGGCTTTTTTCTACTCGCCCAAGCCTGATGGCCCGGTGTTTTACAATGCGAATGAACGTTCGTTTGCAAAGGTACAAAAAACGGGAGAATGGGAAAAGAAAGTTGAAGGCTTATGTGGCGGGAGAACACAAAAAGTGTGCCCCAACTACATTTGAAGCACACTTTTAGCCAGCAGCGCCGGAGGCGCGGCGATTGATTAAGCGAGGCGGCCGATATGGCGCATCAAGCTGCTCTTGAGGTTGGCAGCTTTGTTTTTGTGCCAGGTGCCTCTCTTGGCCAGGCGGTCAACCATGCTGAGTACCTTGGGCAAAAACTGCTCAGCGGCTTCCTTGTCAGACATGGCGCGCAGGTTTTTAATGGAGGTACGGGTCGTTTTCTTGTAGAAACGATTGCGCAGCTTGCGCAGCAAGTCTTGGCGGATGCGTTTTTTAGCAGATTTGTGGTGTGCCATTTATTAACTAAGTTTTATTGCTCGATGACTGTTTTTCCAAATGAGGCGCAAAGTTAAGGCTTCTTCTCGTAATTGCCAAGTATTGTGCAGGAAATTCTTTCGGTACGGTCTGGCGGCAGCGATTTTGCAGCTTTTTTCGAGTAAAACTGGCAATTATCCAAAGAAGCCCTATCTTTTCGGCCTGTTAGCTAACCACAATCAATATTTTTCTATGAGAAGAATGCTACTGCTTATGTTTTTCTTTGGGCTGCTCAGCACGGCTGGCCAGGCTCAAATCTGGGTTGAGCTGGGCCTCAAAGGCATGATGGGCATGACCGGCTTCCACAACAAAAACCTCGCTAATGATAGCCGGTACGACCAGCAGTTGGGTTTGGCCACTTCGGTAGGAGGGGTCTTGGGGTTCAATTTTGGAGACTACCACGGCCTCAATGTGGAAGCTTTGTCAGCTACTCACCATCAATCTTTTTCCTTTCGCGGCACCGACGGCCTAAACAACACCGTCAATATGAAATGGAAAAGTACGGACCTTTACCTGGTGTACCGTTGGTATCGGGACAATGGCGCTTTCCTGGAGCTAGGCCCCAAAATCACCTATATCCATGAGGTGCAGCAAGCGCTGGGTACGGATTGGGCCAAGGTGAACGACCAGTATGCCGCCCAGTATTACTCTGCCGTTTTGGGCGTCGGCGGCTTTGTGGTTGCCAATGAGATACTGGCGATCAAAACCGGCATACGGGCCGAATATGCGCTGACCGACCTCGTCTCCGAACAGGGTAGGGTCAATGGCTATCCTGCGCCCTATACTGCTTTCGAAAGCTATGCTGAGACGCGCCCTTTCCGCCTGGGTATGTATCTGGAAATCACTTTTGGCGTCGGCGGCTTGGCCCAGTCCATGTGTGGAGACCGGGGGTTTATTTTTGGCTCTGCTTATAAGTAGTGTCGGTCCATTTATTCAAGTGTCGGGGCTTTTAGCGTTCGAGAGCAAGGCCCCAAAACCGGAGACTTCAGCGTGGGGCCCTTATCCCACGCTTCGTGAGCGTAAAAGAGGATTTTTGGGTCGAGCGTAACGCAGCTATCGGACTATAAAGACAGGCACTAAGTAGGGCAATCCGAGAACCCGATCCTCCCTTTAATTGTTTTTACCCAAAGCCCCTGGCAAGGCTGAGTGGGTCAAGGCTGTTTTTTTTGTCCTAATCTGCCGATGTGCCACACTTTGCGCTATTTTTGCGGCCAAGTTTTGGAAAATGTGAGCATTTCATCATCAAAACTGCTACACATCTAAAAATCTATATATTTTTGCACAAAAATAAATTAAGGCATAAGACAGATGAGTGATTTCTCTTTCATAGCAAACGCGCATCCCGCCTACATCGAAGCGATGTATGAGCAATACCAGCACAACCCCGAAGCGGTAGAGGAGAGTTGGCGGGCTTTTTTCCGGGGCTTCGATTTTGCGCTTAGCGCCAATGGGCACAGCAGCAAAGGCACCGCTACGGCAGTCCCGGCTGAGCTGCTGGCACAAGAAGCCAAAGTACATTCCCTGATTGTGGCATTCCGCAACCGCGGCCATTTGCTTTCTACCACCAACCCCATCCGCCACCGGCGCGACCGTCGGCCCAACCTCCACCTGGAAGACTTCGGCCTGTCTGATGCAGATATGGATACCGAGTTCTATATCGGCAGGGAAATCGGGATCGGGAAAGCTACGTTGCGCCAGATTATCGAGCGCATGCGCAAAATCTACTGCTCGAATATCGGCATTGAATACCAACACATCCAGGAACGTGAAAGGCGCCGCTGGATACGCGAGAAGATCGAAGCTTCCGACCCTGATAATTATTTCGGCATCAGTATCGACAAAAAGCGCCGGATATTGGAGAAGCTGAATGGTTCGGTCATCTTCGAAAAATTCCTGCATACTAAATATGTGGGGCAAAAAAGGTTTTCACTGGAAGGTGGCGAGACCACTATCGTCGCTTTGGATGGCATTATTAATAAAGGTGCAGAAGACAAGGTGGAAGAGGTCATCATCGGTATGGCCCATCGCGGCCGCCTCAATGTGCTAGCCAACATCATGGGCAAAACCTACGGTCAAATCTTCAACGAGTTTGAGGGTGCAGCTATCCCTGACTTGAGCTTTGGCGATGGGGATGTGAAATACCATCTGGGCTTTTCTTCCCAGGTTGAAACGCCTTCTGGGAAAACCGTGCATTTAAAACTCGTCCCCAACCCATCCCACCTCGAATCGGTCAACCCGGTAGTAGAGGGCTTTGCCCGTGCCAAAGCCGATTTGTTGTACGATAGCGATTATGACCGCATCCTGCCCATCCTCATCCACGGCGATGCTGCCTTGGCCGGGCAGGGCGTCGTTTACGAAACCTTGCAGATGAGCCAGCTGGCTGGTTATAAAACAGGAGGGACGCTCCATTTTGTCATCAACAACCAGATTGGGTTTACTACCGATTTTGATGAGGCCCGCTCTTCTACCTACTCCACAGGGGTAGCGAATGTGGTGCAGGCCCCGGTTTTCCACGTCAATGGCGACGACCCGGAGGCCGTGCTTTATGCCGTAGAGTTCGCCGTAGAATACCGGCAGAAATTCAACGATGATGTCTTTATCGATATGGTCTGCTACCGTCGGCATGGGCACAACGAAGGCGACGACCCGAAATTCACCCAGCCAGAGATGTATGACATCATCAATAAGCATCCCAACCCACGGGAAATTTATAGCAACCGGCTTATTGAGCGCGGCGTGGTTGAAAAGAAACTGGCCGGGGAGATGGAAGGGGAGTTCTGGAATTTGCTCCAGCAACGCCTCGACGAAGTACGCGAAAAACCACTGCCTTACGAATACCAAGAGCCGGAGCAGGCCTGGCGCGCTTTGAAAAAGACGAAAGACCCCAAAGATTTTGAAGAATCGCCCCTAACCGGCATCGCCAGAGAGCAGCTCGATAAGCTTGTCAAACACCTCATGATGGTGCCCAAGGGGTTTACGCCCCTGGGCAAAGTCAACCGCTTGCTGAAGGGCAAGCAGGAAATGTTGGACGCCAATAAGCTCGATTGGTCCCTGGGTGAATTGCTGGCCTATGGCAGCATCCTGTTGGAAGGCAGAGATGTGCGCTTGAGCGGGCAGGACGTGCGCCGCGGCACTTTCTCCCATCGCCACGCTGTTCTGCGCGATGCTAAAAATTATGAGCCTTACAACCGCCTGGATAACATCCAGGAAGGGCAGGGCAAATTCCGCATTTTCAACTCCTTGCTCTCCGAGTTTGGGGTATTGGGCTTCGAGTACGGCTATTCACTGGCTACGCCCGAAACCCTGGTCATCTGGGAAGCTCAGTTTGGCGACTTCTACAACGGCGCGCAGACTATCGTCGATCAATACATCGCGGCGGCGGAAAGCAAGTGGCAGCGCATGAGCGGCCTGGTCATGCTATTGCCACATGGCTACGAAGGCCAGGGGCCCGAGCACTCCAGCGCCCGCCCCGAGCGCTTCCTGCTCGCTTGCGCCGATTACAACATGACGGTAGCCAATGTAACCACGCCGGCTAATTTCTTCCATTTGATGCGCCGCCAGTTGGCCCGGCCGTTCCGCAAACCATTGATCGTCATGTCGCCCAAATCGCTGCTGCGGCATTCCGAGTGCGTCTCTCCGCTAGAAGATTTTGAGACGGGCACCCGCTTTCAGGAGGTATATGACGATCCCACCGTCGGCCCGCGCAGCGGCAAAAAAATCGAACGCTTACTGCTGTGTAGCGGTAAGGTCTATTTCGACTTGATGGAGAAAAAGCGCCAAGACCAGCGGGAAGACGTCGCTATCGTCCGCTTGGAACAGCTCTACCCGCTGCCGAAGAAGCAACTGCAGGCCATCTTTGCGCGCTACCCCAATGCCCGCCCTATCTGGGTACAGGAGGAGCCCAATAACATGGGGGCCTGGCAATACCTCAATAATATGCTGCTGGATGAACATGTCGACCTGAATGTCAGGCTCAAGTACGTCTCCCGCCGCCCCGGCGCTTCGCCTGCCACCGGCTTCAAAAAGGTGCATGATGAGCAGCAGGAGAGTATTGTGCAGCGTGCCTTTGAGGAGCGTTGAATATAAGTAATGATGCAAGGGTAGCCTGGCCTTGTGGCCAGCACACCTGCGCGGTCTGTAGAGTTGAGTATTGCTCTACGCACCCATACGCAACAGGGCGGCCCATAAGGCCGCCCTGTTGCATCTACTATCTCTAGGTATAAACTTTTGCTTAGTGATTGTGCCCGCCCGGGCCGTGGACATGGCCGTGCTCGATTTCCGCGGGAGTGGCGTTGCGGACCTCTTCGATAGAGACGGTGAAGTAAAGGTCAACTCCAGCCATGGGGTGGTTGAAGTCCATGACTACTTCTTCCTCCTGGATTTCCATGATCGTCCCGAGCAGTTGGTTGCCATCCGGGTCGCGCATGGGGATGATTTTGCCTTCTTGCAGCAGGCTCTCGTCCAACTGTCCATCCACTTCAAAAGTGTCTTTGGGGATAGAGACTACGGCCTCGGGGTCGTAATCGCCATAAGCGTCTTCGCTATTGATGTTGAAGCCAAAAGAATCACCTGCTTTTTTGCCTTCCAGCTGGTTCTCAAATTCCGGGATCATTTGCCCGTTGCCAAAGAGGAACACCAGTGGGTCGCTGCCGAAGGTTTCTTCAATCAATTCGCCGGTGGCGCTTTCTTCCTGCAGCTTGTAGTGCAGGCTTACGACCGTGTTTTTACTAATCGTCATAAATGATTGTTGTATAAATCAGGCAGGCCCAATATGGGGTGCCCATTGGGGCCACAAGGTAAGGAATAATATCTGCCCGGCGAAATTTTGCCCCTGAAGCCGCAAAAAAATTATAACTTTGGGCAACGGCTTTTTCCGTTTGAACAGGCTGTGCGAAGCAATAATCGAATCATGAAAACAGCAATCACGATGCAAAACCGCCGCCAATTTGTCCAAACGCTTTCCATGGGTACCGGGGCCCTGTTGCTGCCCGGCATTTTGTGCCGCCCCCAACGTGAAAAACTCGGCATCGCGCTGGTTGGCCTGGGTTATTACAGCACCGACATTTTGGCCCCGGCCTTGAAACTGGCGCAGCACTGCTACCTGGCGGGCATCGTCACTGGCAGCCCCGAAAAGATCCCACGCTGGCAACGACAGTATGGCATCCCCGACCGGAACGTCTATAATTACCAAAACTTTGACCAAATCGCCAACAACCCGGATATTGACATCGTGTATGTGGTGCTGCCCACCTCCATGCACGCCGAGTACTGTATCCGGGCAGCTAATGCTGACAAGCACGTCTTTTGTGAAAAGCCCATGGCCAAGTCAGTGGCGGAATGCGAAGCGGTTATCAAGGCCTGCCGTGACAAGGGGCGCGCGCTGTCCATCGGCTATCGGATGCAGCACGAACCTAATACGCAAGAGCTTATACGCATCGGGCGGGAGCGGGCTTTCGGCAACCCCCGTTTGGCAAAAGCCGAGGCAGGCTACTTCGATGGCCGATCCGGACACTGGAAGCAGCAAAAAGCCATGGGCGGAGGCGCGATGTACGATATGGGCGTGTACTCCGTCCAAGGTGCTCGCTACAGCATGGGTGAGGAGCCGCTGGCCGTGCTCAGCGCCCGCCACGAGACTCAACGCCCGGAGATCTATCACGAGGTGGATGAAACGACCTACTTCGAGCTGGAATTCCCCAGCGGCGCGCGTGCCGAATGTGCCACCAGCCTGGGCAAGGGCATGAACCTCCTGCATGTTGAATACGAAAACGGTTGGGCGCGCTTGCAGCCTTTCCAGTCCTATAGCGGCATCAGGGGCGAAGCCAGTGATGGGCGCCGCTTCGATGCCGTCATCCCCAACCAGCAAACTGCCCAGATGGACAATGAGGCGCTGGCCATCAAAGAGGGCCGCCCCATGTTGGTGCCTGGCGAGGAAGGCCTGCGCGATATCCGCGTCGTCGAAGCGGTTTATGAAGCGGCGCGCACCGGGCAGCGCGTGGCCCTGAGATAAAGGGCCCACGAAGCGGTCTCAAAAGAAAACGTACCAAAGCAGGGCGTTATAAAGTTTTGCTATTAAGCCAAAAATCGGGTGGATTTGGAATAATCATGCTGCCTATTTCAGCATCGCAAACTTTTTACTTTTTACTTTTTACTTTTTACTTTTTACTTTTTACTTCTATAAAAAACAGCCTCATACCCCGGCTTTGGCGGCATCCAGCACGAGGCCTATCCTGCCTTAATCTTCCTGAGTCTCCCGGAAGGCATCGCTTTCTTGCCGCAGCACTTTTTCCAAGCCCTCCAATATTGACCTTCCGCGAGGGGAAAGCGGCTGCCTTCGGCCGGCCTTCGACAAAGCCAGCAGCACGAAATTGTCTGCCAGTATCTCGTCGGGATGGATAATGTAGGTGGTATTGTCGCCGATCTGGGCCCAGAAGGCGGGCAGGCTATCGGGTGGCGGCAGGGGGCTGCGGCAGCCATCGGCCGTTAAGGCTATGAAGGAGCTGTCGGTGGGCTGGAGTGGAAAGAGCTGGAAATCGAGGTAGTCAAAGTAGAGCTGGCTCGGGATATATTCAGGGGCATTTGAAAGGAGGAGCGGTATGGCCAGGGTGGCCTCCCCGCCGGGCAGTTCCAGCGGCAGGGCGTAATCGCCATCTATGCCATCCGGGTTAAGCATGAGGTGCGGTAGCAAACAATCGGGCAGCCGTACCCCCTGGGGCAGGCGCTGGAAGCCGATCAGGGCGTAGAGCTGCTCCCGCTTTTGCGGGTGGTAACGAGAATAGAGGTGAAATAATTCGTGCAGCATTACCAGGGCCAAGCCTTCCGCCTCCATCCGCGCCAGCTCATTTTGCGGGATGATGATGCTTTTTTCCCGAGTGTAATAAACCGAAGGGCCATAATGCTGACCAGGGGTTTTGATCAAGAAAACGGTATCGGGGAAAAAGCCCGGGCTGACCTGTTCACACAGCTCGAAGGCCTGGCGGAAAGCGCGTAGCAAGAGCTTCCGCTCCTGGGGCGTAAAGCTAGCCACATCGGCGCGCAGGAAATCCCGGTAGTCGGCGAGTACTTGCGCTCTATCTGCGCCAATTGGCAGCGGCTGCCCCATCTGAATGGCCATATCCAGCGGCTGGATTTTCTCGAAGAAGCCCTCGGTTTCATCCTGGCTGATAGCCTGAGCTGCTGCCAGGCTATCCAGGAAGCCCAGGGAGTGTTGCGGGGAGAGCTGCGCGGGGCGGCCTGGCGATTCGGGCCGGCAGCTGGCGAACAAGAGCAGGAGCAGGAGGATGGTGGGCCCCGCTAAATGCTGGCCAGCATTTAGCGGGGCTGACTGCGCTAGACCCTTCGGCAATCCAACAGCCCGGCTGCTGATAGCCGCTGAACCTTTTACCATCAGGAAAACCGTTGCCAATCTCATCGCCACAAGCCTAGCGCACGATGAAGGTTTTGGCTTCCACCAATTGGCCCGCCGTCAATTTGGCGACGTAAGCCCCAGACGGCAATGGGCGGTCGATTTCCACCCCATGCCAGCCCGTCAGTTGGCGGCCGATGGGCAGCGTGTGGAGGCGCTGCCCCTGCAGGTTGAATATCTCGACCATGACCTCAGCAGAGTAGGGGAGGACGTAGCTCAGCAGTATCGGCCCATCGGTGGGGTTGGGGGCTAAGGAGAGGCTGAAAGCGCCCGGGCGCAGCTGTTCGCGCGTGTCCGTAATCGGCAGGTCGATCGGCTGGTTAGCATACAGGCGGTATTCGCCAGGCTGCAAGTTGACGGCCTGGCCGGTGCTGGTTACTTCTACGGTCTGCCCGGTGAACAATTCATGCCAGGTGCCCGTGCTGAGGAAGACCTGGGTGGCCTGCCCGGCAGAGAGGCCCAGGTTAGCCACCGCCGCTATCTGCAAGCCGCTCCGGAAGAGCCTGATTTTCTTGATGGGCTGGTTCATGTCAAGCAGAAAGCTGGTCCCTTTGAAGATGTCGTAATTTTGCTTCAGATAGGTCAGCGCTGAAGTGACATCGTACAGGCGGCGGCGTGCTTCGTTTTCATAGTAATCCCAGCGGATGGGCTTTGGCCCGGTGCGGCAATCGTCATTAATGGTACCATTTTCACAGTAGTTGATCGGGAAGTCATAGCCCAGTTCGCCAAACTGCCAGAGCATCTTGGGTCCAGGCACGGTATAAAAGAGCAAGCTGGCCGCCTCGATGCGCGCCAAGGCGGTCTCGAAATTGCGCACGTTGTAGCCGCCTGAAGACAGGCCAAAGTTCAGTGCTTCGTACATCAGGCGCTCCTCGTCATGGCTTTCCATATAGGAAACCAAGGCATACGGGGCGTTGATCCAGCCACGCGCGGTATAGGAGGTGCCTTCCAGGCTGGCACCCGCGCCGCGCACCGCGTTGCGGAAGTTGTGGTTCATGTTGTTCCAGGTCATCATGCCCTGGCCGTATTCTGCCAATTCCTTTTCCTCGTCCCAATCTGCAAAATGTTCTAGTATCATGTAAGCGCCGGAAGATGCCGCCCAAGCTGCATCGACATAATCCTTGATAATGGCGATGCGGGAGGCGTCGTAGGCGCCCCAGGCGCCAACATCGTTGGGGTTGTTGGTTTGCGTTAAGCCTTTGGATAAATCGAAGCGGAAGCCATCGATGCGGAATTCCTCCAGCCAGTAACGAATTACGCGCTTGAAGAATTGGCGGGTGGCAGCGCTCTGATGGTTGAAGTCATGGCCGACGTTGAAAGGGTGGCGTGGAGTGGGGTTCAACCAGGGGTTGTTGGGCGCCGGGCGTTTGTTGGCGCCGTCCCAGTAGAGTTGAGCCAGGGGGCTTTGGTCGAAGGCATGGTTATAAACGACATCCAGGATGACGGCGATGCCGCGTTGGTGGCACTCGTCCACGAAGCGCTTCATTTCTTTAATCGGGCCGTAGTATTTATCGAGGGCCATGTGGAAGGAGGGGTTGTAGCCCCAGCTGATATTGCCTTCAAACTCATTGACTGGCATCAGCTCGATAGCGTTGACGCCTAGACGGATGAGGTAATCCAGGGTGTCGATCAGCGTCGCATAATCGTGGCGGGCAAGGAAATCGCGCAGCAGCAGCTCGTAAATGACCAGGTCCATGCGGTCTGGCCGCTCAAAGCTGCTCGACTGCCAGGTATATTCCGCTGCGCTGGGGTCGATGAGCGTCACGCGCCCCTGAGCCGCAGCGGGGAAAGCCGGCAGGTTGGGATAAACCTGAGCCGGTATCCAGGGGTCGTTGGCCCGGTCGAGCACAATCGTGCTATAGGGGTCGGCTACGCGGATGCTGCCATCGACGAGGTATTGGAAAGTGTGGGCCCCCTCGGGGTCCAGCCCCTCGATTTCAATCCACCAATGCCCATCAGGGCTGGGCGTCATTTGGTAATCCACCCCTGGGCGCCAATCATTGAAGCTGCCCAGCACAAAGACGTTTTGCTTGCCCGGCGCATAGAGCGACAAGCCCAGCTTGCCGCCGGCGAAGCTGATGCCGGGCTCCAGCTCAGCGGGCGGGTTGACGGGGCTAAGGTCGAGCGGGACGACGTATTCAAAGGAAAAAGTCTGCTCGGTTTCCCCGTTGTCGGCAATAATTTCAACCAGATGGTAGCTGCCAGGCCCGGAAGCGACCAGGTCATACTCCAGCAAGCTGGTCGTTTCTTCCACTAAAAGCAGGCCGTTGTCAAAAACGGAGATCGAAGCTTCCTCATTAGTAGCTACGCGCACGGGGATGGCGTTGCCATCCGGCACGACCAGCGCGCTGCTGGAGGGGCTTTGCAGTAGTGCCAGAAAGCCCGCTCCGCCCTGATAAATATCGAGGAAAATATCCCCCCCATTGGCCTCGCGGCCCGAGAGGGAGCCATTGCCGTTGCGGAACACAAAAGCCTGCTTCAGGATGGATTCGCTGGCCGGCACGCCATAATAAGCTCGCAAGGAAGGCGAAAAGGTATAGCGGTATAAATTGGGCTGCCCAGCTACTGGCGTCATGCGCCAGGCGGCATTGGCTACGCCCCAGGTGGTGGGCACGTATTTCCAATCGCTGTCGCTACTGCTCAGGTTGGTGATGACGCCGGTATGGAGATAGACGTCACAATTGCAGTTGGCCAGCCCGGCATTGCCCTGGGTGGCGTCGAAATAAACGGTGATGGCGTCTTCCGCAGTGGCAAAAGCGGGTTCGCTATAAACTACCTGCGCGTGCAGGGTGGGGATCGTCAGGATGGCGATTAGAATAAGTAGCGAGAATCTGCGCATGGCACTTGTTTTACATCGTTTGGAATGGTGTTCAATCTCTGAGCCACAAAGATAGGATAAAAAGCTAAATATGAATGACTAGTAGATGACATAGGGGTGGGTTGGAAGGCGAGAGGGATCTGTATATCCCGGAGGGTTTGACCCCGGGCGTTGATAATATTCCCCCTGAAATACTCCCCCCTCCTTATTTTGCGACGTTTTTTTAAAAATTCTATTTTGTTACCACTTCAATGATGGCATTTACTGATTTTTGCGGATCAAGTTCCGCATTTGCTTGACCGATGTTTATTGAAAAAATGATTCCGTCCTCCGGCCCGGCTGGGCGCAGAGCTCGACCACCTGTGCAAGATAACAGAGCCGGAAAAAGCCTTCAGTGCTCAAATAGGACAGACTACGGCTGAATATCCACGAAATCACTATCTTTGATCCTAAACCAGAATCGATAACCATGAAAAGAATACTCCCATTTGCCGCCTTTGCATTATTGGCGTTCAGCGCCGGGGCCCAGGATTTTGCCATCGCCCAGCTCGAAAAGTCTACCCGCCATCACGAATGGGTCGAGGTGAAGCATGGTGAGCGGGCCGTACATTGCTTCGTTGCTTACCCGGAGCGGCCGCGCAATACCCCGGTCGTCATCGTCATCCATGAAAACCGCGGGCTGACCGATTGGGTGCGCAGCATGGCAGACCAGCTGGCGGGCGAGGGCTATCTGGCTATCGCCCCCGACTTCCTTTCTGGCTTTAGCCCTGACAGGGGCAAGACCACCGATTTTGAAAATTCGGATGAAGCCCGCAATGCGATCTATGAGCTCGACCCCGCCCAGGTGGCCGCCGACCTGAATCGGGTTTATGATTATGCTGCCGGACTGCCCTCCTCCAATGGCAAAGTAGCCGTAATCGGTTTTTGTTGGGGTGGCTCGCAGGCCTTCCGCATGGCCACTTACAATGCTGAGATCGGCGCGGCCCTGGTTTTTTATGGCACGGCCCCCACTGATGCTGCCCTGCTCCAGGGCATTAGCGCCCCGGTCTACGGCTTTTATGGCGAAAATGACCAGCGGGTGAATGCCACCATCCCCACCACCGCTGAGGCGATGGCCGCTGCCGGGAAAACTTATGAATCAGAAATCTACGCTGGTGCCGGCCATGCCTACATGCGCTATGCCGACGAGCCAGGGGCCAACAAAGCGAGCCGCAAAGCGAAGAAAAAATCCATGAAAAGGATCAAAAAGATCATGGCAGCGTGGATGTAATGTAGAGACGATTCACGAATCGTCTCTACACGGATCGTCTCTACACGGATCGCCTCCCCACGGATCGCCTCCC
>CAYSPJ010000048.1:24799-34879 GCA_964432875.1 uncultured Phaeodactylibacter sp.
GGATCGCCTCCCCACGGATCGCCTCCCCACGGATCGCCTCCCCACGGATCGCCTCCCCACGGATCGCCTCGGCTATTCCGGCAAAAAGGCGGGGTTTGCCAGGAAGGCGCTATCGGTTAGCGACTCTAGAAATTGCCGGAGGTCCTCTTTCTCCTGGGGCGTCAACCCCAGAGGGCGGATGCGCGGGTCTTGGTTGGGGTGGCCGCTGCCGCCCCGGTCGTAGTGAGCAATGGCCTCCTCCAGGCCGGGCAGGCTGCCATCGTGCATATAGGGTGCCGTCAGGGCGATATTGCGCAAGGTAGGGGTACGGAATTTGCCGTCATCTTCCGGCAGGAAAGTGGCCCGGCGGCGGCCCGGGTCGAGGTAGCTCTCGTACAAGCCGTTGTTGTGGAAACCGTTGTCCGTAAAGTTGAAGCCGCTATGGCAGCCCCCGCACTGTGCTTTTTCACCGAAGAACAGCGCCATACCCCGCTGCGCGCTGGGCGAAAGGCTGCCAGCCCCCCTTTGATAACGGTCGAAATCCGCCTCGCCGCTGATCAGGATACGCATGAAGCTCGCCAGCGCCCGGGTGATGGTAAAAGGCGAAGCTTCCTCGCCATAAGCCCGCTGGAAAGCTGCCGGATAATCGGGATGGGCATTCAGCCGCCGGGCTGCTTCCAGGATAGATAAATCCATTTCCTGGTGATCCTCAATGGGTACGATAGGCTGGATATCCAGCTTGGGTACCCCCCCGTCTTTGTTGATCAAATCGAGGTAAGCCACGTTGGCTAGGGTAGGGGAGTTGCGGCTGCCCAGCCGCCCCTGCACCCCGGGGCTGATGGGCAGCCGGTCGGCAAAAGCCAGCTCGGGATGGTGGCAACTGCGGCAACTGATGGTCGAATCGGCCGAAAGGATGGGGTCGTAAAACAGGCGCTTGCCCAGCGCCACCCGCGCCGCTGTCAGCGCATGGCCTGCCGGGATTTGCGGGGGCGGGAAGCCAGGGGGCAACTGCAAGGGATAGGGCGCGTCTTCCACCGGGGAAGGCGCCTCGGGCTGGCAGCTCCCTAAGGCCAGTGCCAGCAGCAAGCTCCATAGATGATAAACCGGCCGCATAAGCTTCCTGTGCTTGATGCGCCGCCGGGGGGAGATATCCTCCCGGCGGCAGCGTCACATCAATGTTCGTATTGGATGGCTTTGGTCAGGTTGGCGCGGAAGCGCTCGGCCAATTCCGGGTTGTTGCCCGTATGCGTCACGTAATCCTTGCTCAAGTCAATGCCGTCAAATAATCTGGCCAAGTCAAACTTGAAATTCAAATGGTTCATGCCATCTTTCAAGTCCTTATGCGCCGTAAACTGCAAGTTGGTCAAGAAGGGGTCGGTGCCGATGTGGAAAGCCATCGTCTCGTCGGGCGTACCGTCGCCATTGGTGTCCACTTTGCCATCCACGCGGATGAAGCGGTAGCCCGTCAGCCAGCTCCAGTGCATGGCAGGGAACTGGACGGAAAGCGGGTCGTCCGCCTTGCGGCTGGTGAAGTCGGTTTCGGTTTGGTTGTTTTCCGTAGGCCCCACGCCAATGAAGAACTTGACTTCATGCGCATGGCCAGGCTTCATCTTGCCGACTTCCTGCAGGCCCGCGTTGGGCTTCACCAAAAGGTATTTGCCCTCCATCGAAGTTTCTTCGCCACTGATATCGGCAATGACGATGCCGCCGACGTAGAACTGGGCGATGGTAAACTTCACGGCCGTGCCATTGATGTTGTAGAGCTGGGCGGTGTCGAAAGCCGTACCGTTGACGAGGTAGTTAAATTCCATGCCGACGGTGGCCTGCCCGGCCAGCTCATCATCGTCTTTGGAGCAAGCGGAGAAAACGAGGCTGCTGCCGAGAGCCAGCAAAACGGCCCAGGAAAAGTGCGATATTTTCATATGAAAGTGTTTTCATGTAAAACGCCTGAGGTTTAGTTTTTATGCTGCCAGTTTAAAAGAATTAGGCAACTGGCTGACATAAGGCTTTTTTCTGGTGCCGCGCTTTTTACTGATCAATCAAGTGGCTCACAAGCCTTCCGCCCGCTGCACCAGCTGCAGGAATTCCTGGCGGAAGCCATGGGGGTCGTAGCTACTGGCCCCAGTGGCCCACTGCCGAATCTTCTGGAAAGTCGTATTGCCCTTATACTCCGAATTGCGCAGCAATAAGCCAAAGCTGGTGGCAGTAGCAGCGAAGCGCATGTTCTCCGAGGCCTGGGCAAAAGTATGGCCCGCATCCATGACGGAGAGCGTCAGGGGGATGCTAACCGCTTCATCTGGTTTTTTGTAGCGGAATTCTATCTGGAAGGTTGGGCTAGTCAGTGAAGACCCGCCCTGGGCGGGCACGATTTCATAGAGCGCCGTGATGGTCTGCCCGGCGCCGATCTCGCCGGCATCTTTCTCATCATCTTCAAAATCCTCATTGTTTAATACCCGGTTTTCGTAGCCGATCAGGCGATAGGCGTGCACGATCGTGGGGTTGAAATGGACCTGCACCTTGACGTCTTTGGCCACGGTAAAAAATTTGCCGAATTCGTAAATGAAGACTTTTTTGGCTTGCTCGATCTGGTCGATGTACTCATAGGTGCCGTTGCCGTTGTTGGCGAGCTGTTCGAGCATGGCGTCGTTGAGATTGCCCGTGCCCACCCCCAAGACAGTCAGGAAGATCCCCAGTTCGCGCTTGGCTTCGATGAGGCTGACCAATTCTTCGCGGCTGGAAGGCCCCACGTTGAAGTCGCCATCGGTGCCCAGGATGATGCGGTTGTTGCCGCCCGGGATGAAATTTTCCTGGGCGATCTGATAAGCAGTGGTGATGCCCTGAGCACCGGCCGTACTGCCGCCAGAGCCTAATTTATCGATGGCGCTCTTGATGGTTGTTTTTTGGCTGCCCGGCGTAGAGGGCAACACCAGGCCGGCCTGCCCGGCATAAGTGACGATGGCCAGCCGGTCTGCAGGCGCGAGCTGGTCGACGAAGAGCTTGAAGCCTTCTTTCAGCAAGGGCAGCTTGTCTGGCGAGTTCATCGAGCCAGAAACGTCAATCAACAGCACGATGTTGGAGGGCGGCAGCACCGGGAGGTCTTTACCCTTGATGCCGATGCGCACCAGGCGGTGTTCTGGCATCCACGGGCAAGCGCTCAGCTCGCCGTTTAGCCCAATGGGGTGGAAACCGCTTACCGTGCCATAATCATACTGGAAATAATTGATGAACTCTTCAGTGCGGATGGCATCTGCTGGCGGCAGCCGGTTGGAATTAACAAAACGGCGCACATTGGCATAAGAAGCCCCATCAGCATCGATGGAAAAAGTGGAGGTCGGCTCTTGGGTGGTGAGCACAAAGGGGTTTTCAATAATCTCGCCGTACTGCTCCCCGCTGGCATCGAAGTACCCTTCGGATGTAAAGCCAGTGCCGGAGAAGTCCCCCAGTCTGTAAGATTCATCTGCACTGATTTCGTTGTCGGTTTGACAGCCGAAGCTGGCGAGCAGCAGTAAAGAGCTGGCGCAATAAAAGAGGAGCTTTTTCATAAATCCTGGTTTTAGAAATTTTAGGATCACCCCGGCTAGTTGACCGGGGGCTTGTCATCTAAGAGGACGGGCGGGTAAGCCCTGGCGTTGGGTAAACCTGGATAGCAACTAGAAAATTTTCACAGCAGCAGCTAGCCAAAATCCGCTGCCATGCCCTATCTTGCCCTCACAATCCAATTGATTTCAAAACAATTAAACCGCCTGAATCGCTATGAAAAAAATGTCTGTACTTTTCGCTTTCCTTTTGCTGGGCGCCGTTGCCAATGCCCAATTCCTGGAAATCGGGCCAGCGGGCCAACGAGCGCCCCGATTAGTAGAGGGGATCCCGGCAGCAGTTCCTCCGGCAGTTGTCATGCCAGCCAGCCCACGCCCGCCCCTGGGCGGGCCAGTCGATCCTTTGCTGGCGCAATTGCTGCAGCATACGTTGGATTCGCTGCGGGCCGCTTACAACCCCATCGGGCTTTCGGCAGCGCTGGCCCTGCCCGACGGTAGCCTGTGGGAAGGCGCTACCGGCATCAACTCTACTGCGCCTGGCGATAGCTTGCATCCTGGCTTGCTGCTGGGCATCGGCAGCGTGTCGAAGAACCTGCTTGCTGCAACCGTACTGCGCCTGGCGGAGGATGGGCTGCTCAGCCTGGAAGACAGCCTGGGGCGCTGGGTGCCTAGCTCTCCCAACGTCAACGGCAGCATCAGCCTGCGGCGTTTGCTCAACCATACTAGCGGGATAGCCAATTATACCGATAACCCCGCTTTTTGGGGGCAGGTGAATGCCAATCTCGGCATGGCGATCAGCCCGTCGTTCATCCTGCAAAACTTTGTCGGTGCGCCGCTCTTCGCGCCAGGGGCAAGCTGGTCTTATTCCAATACCAACTACCTTTTGCTCGGGCTGGTGGTAGAAGCCGT
This sequence comes from uncultured Phaeodactylibacter sp., assembly GCA_964432875.1. GTDB lineage: Bacteria > Bacteroidota > Bacteroidia > Chitinophagales > Saprospiraceae > JACJYE01. The sequence continues at coordinate 29,224 of CAYSPJ010000048.1, forward strand.
TGCTGAAGCCCCCTTTCACGAAGCTATGCGCGGGCAGCTGTTGGATCCAGAGGGGTTGGGTACCGCCTTCCTCTTGCCGCAGGAAAATGCCCCCCAGCCGCTAAGCCACATGTGGGTGGATATCAATGGCGATGGGGTGCCCGATAACTTCACCGGCATAAGCTTGCCACTGACGGCTATCTTCACCGGCGCCTGGGCTGCCGGCGCTTACTGCTCCAACGCTGCCGATATGGCGGTTTGGATCAAACGCTTGATGGAGGGCGAAGTGCTGCAGCCCGCATCCCTGGCAGAAATGATGACCGGCCAACAGGTCACCCCAGCCATGCGCTACGGCCTGGGCTTGTACCGCCTCAACGTGCAAGGCAGGGCTTGGTGGGGGCATGACGGCTACCTGTTCTATCAGGCGCTGGTGCTCTACCAGCCTGAGCTGGGCATCGGCATGGCTTTGCTTAGCAACGATGGGGAGTTTGAGGAAATGGGGCCGGTATTCCTGGAGCTTGCTGAGGTTTATGAGCGCTACCTCGATATGCTTTCTGCTGCCCCCAGCATCGCCCCGATGGGTGTCGAAGTCTCGCCCAATCCCTTTGCCGATGAACTCGCGATCACTTTTGGCGAAGCGCCCCGGGGCGGCAGCGCACAGCTGCTCGATGCACAGGGGCGCATGCTGGCCGCTACGGTAATCCCCGAGGGCTTGGGCAGCGCTCAGGCCTTCCGCTGGTCTTTGCCTGGCCTGCCGTCAGGCCTGTATATCCTGCGCCTGCAAGCCAATGGCAGGAGCACTGCAATGAAATTGCTGAAGCCTTGATTTTGAAAAGGCCAGTGCACTAGCGCCCAGCTCCCCCTAACGCTAAAATTAAAAGAGCCCGTGGCCTTTAGGCACGGGCTCTTGAATATAACTGGTTTTAGGTGCTCTCCAAACTTCAGAGACACGAGTGATGGAAGATATAAGGTGACACACTTACCAGCCCTAAATACGAATGTATATCTATGGTGGCAAATGGCCGTTAATTAGGATTGTCAATACGGTGTAAAGGGAAAAGGCTGCTATCTTCAACTACACGAGGCTAAATGCCTGCGAAAGCTGTGTTTGAGTGAGTGGGTTAAATTTGCAGCCATAAAAGTAAGATAAATTTCTTTAAAGTATGGCTCCACCCCAAAATAAATTCCGGATTGAACACTTTTTTTAGCTGCCTGCCGGAAATCAAAGCATTTTACAGCCTCGCTTGCACTGTTTTTTTAAAAAAAATCCGACCGGAAGACGTTTTTTTTCTCCGGCAAAAAATTCCGCTCCTTTGCCTTTGCCCAAAATCCATTTTGATTTAAAGCCCTTTTTTCCGCTTTTATTCCGGAAAGCTCGGACTGTGCCGATTCCTTTTACTTCATCTAAACCCCTCGGTTGGCGATTTTTTTCAGGCTAATGATTGAAAATCAAATAACTATGAGTATCTTTGTGGTGTGTAAACGCTTAGTGTTTATTTTACACTAAGGCAAACAAAAAAACATGATCAAGAAGCAGTATTCTAAGACCAAAGCAGTATGCAAGGTTACATTCACCTTGCCCATCGAAGCCGCCCCCGGTGCGGGCGAAGTAAAGGTGCTCGGAGATTTCAATGACTGGAGCTGGGAAAACGGCCTGGCGATGAAAGCAGGTAAAGCGGAGTATTCAGCCGCTGCCGAACTAGCCACGGGCCGCCGCTACGAGTTTCGCTATACGATTGACCAAACCCGGTGGGAGAATGATTATCAGGCCGACGGTTACGTGCCCAGCGTTTTTCCCGGCATTGACAATTCCGTGCTGGTTTTGGAAGCCAGCCCAGCCCTGGAAGTAAAAGCAACCGAAAAGAGCACAAAGAAAGCCAGCCCGGCCCCCAAGGCAAAAGCCGTCAAGAGCGAGCCTGCTAAGGCCAGCCCGGCCAAAAAAGCCCCGGTAAAAGTCGCGGCAGTTGAGAAGCCCAAAACCAGTGCCAAAAAAACAACGGCTGTTGCCAAAGATGACCTGACGAAGATCGAAGGCATCGGCCCGAAAATCGCGCAATTGTTCAGCCAGGCCGGCATAGCTACTTTCGATGCGCTAGCTAAAGCTAAAAAAGCGGAGCTGAAAAAAATCCTGGATGCCGCGGGCACCCGTTTCCAGATACACGACCCTTCTACCTGGCCGCAGCAAGCCAAACTAGCCGCTAATGGCGATTGGGAAAAGCTTGCTAAGGTGCAGGAAGAACTCAAAGGCGGCAAGAAAGCCTGAAGTTAACAGAACTTTAAAACCAGCAATGGGCAATCGGTATTAGTACGGGGAGCGGTCGTCTGCCCAGTCTACATGCCGTTGGGGCGGCTCCTATCAGGATAGGAGCACTGCTGCCTTTTTTTGCTGTAAGCTAAAAGCAACTACTGCACAAATTCAATAACCATTCAATAACCCTACCATCATGATTAAGAAGCAATTCATGAAGTCGAAGCCTGTTTGTAAGGCTACTTTTACCCTGCCGGTCGAGGCAGCTCCTCAAGCTGAGAAAGTCGCTATCGTAGGCGATTTCAACAACTGGGACACTGCCGAGGCGGTGGAGATGAAAAAGCAAAAGAGCGGCGAGTTCAAAGCCGTAGTCGAGCTGGAATCTGGCAAGGAATACCAATTCCGCTATCTGATCGATGGCCAGGTCTGGGAAAATGATTGGGCTGCCGACGGTTACGTGCCGACGCCTTTCGGCGTAGACAACAGCTTGATCAGTGCCATGAACTAGGCCAGCTAGTCAATTTGCCCTGTCATTAAAAAGAAAACGGGGATTATAATCCTTTGAATGAAGGGCGCGGCTATAGCCGCGCCCTTTTTTGATCAGGGGCCCCTGCAGTATAAATACTAACGTATCTCAGCGCGCCCTCAGATCTGCAATCCGGCTAAGTTTGCCGCCTTCGCTGCGCGGGATGCTGCCGGGCTCGCACAAGCTAATCTTCATGCTCAGGCCGATGTTGTCTTTGATCTTTTGGCTGATCTGCTGGTGCAGCCCCATCAGGGCCGGATGGTGCTGAGCGGCTTCCTCCCAGGGGCCGGAAAGCACCAGGCTGCGATGGCAAGTGGGCGTCACTTCCACTTTTACCTCCACGGCATCCATGGTGCCTTCGCGAGTGACTACGAGCTGGTAATTGGCTGACAAACGCTCGAAAGCGCTGATGATTTCTTCAACTTGGGTGTGGAAGAGGTTGACCCCCCGGATGATGAGCATGTCGTCGGCCCTGCCGCGGATGGTGCCCATCTTGATGTGGGTGCGTTTGTGAGAGTGCTCGTAATAGATGTTGGTGATGTCGTTGGTCCAGTAGCGCAGCAGGGGCATCGCCTGCTTGGTGAGGGTGGTGAACACCAGTACGCCATATTCTCCTTCGGGCAGGGGCACGCCGGTTTCCCGATCCACTATTTCGGGGAAGAAATGGTCTTCCCAGATATAGCTGCCGCTGCCTTTTTCCTCAAAATCTTCATTGGATACGCCCGGGCCGATGATTTCGCTAAGGCCATAGATGTTGACCGCTTGTACCCCCAGGCCCGCTTCGACTTGCTGGCGCACCGCCTCGGTCCATGGTTCGGCACCCAAGATGGCAATGCGGAGGTTGAGGCGGTCTAGCCCGATGCCGCGTTTTTCCAATTGCTCGGCCAGGGTTTGGGCATAAGAAGGCGTACAGGAAATAGCTTCGGGCTGGAAGTCTTGCAGCAGCATCAGTTGCCGGTCGGTCATGCCGCCAGATATTGGGATAGTGGCCATGCCAAGCAGTTCCGCCCCATAGTGTAGACCCAAGCCGCCCGTAAACAAGCCGTAGCCGTAGGCATTCTGCAGCTTCATGCCGGGCTGGCAGCCCGCAGCGATCAGCGAACGTGCCACCACTTCGGAGAAAACAGCTAAGTCATGCCGGGTATAGCCCACCACCGTCGGCTTGCCCGTAGTACCGCTGGACGCATGGATGCGGATGACCTGATCCTGCGGCACGGCAAAGAGCCCAAAAGGGTAGTGCTCGCGCAGGTGGTGTTTCTTGGTGAAAGGCAGTTTGTGCAAATCGCCTACGCCTTTGATGTCGCCAGGCCGGATGCCGGCCTCGTCCATTTGCTGCCGGTAAAACGGCACGCGCTCATATACATAGGCGACGAGCTGCCGCAGCCGCTCGTCTTGTAACGCTCGCAGCCTAGGCAGCGGCATGGTTTCAATTTCCGGATTGAAATATTTCATCTCATTATATTCATCGTGAGTTCATCATCAGCCCATCCGCTGCACCGTTCTGCCGCTACAAATCAACAATCCCCAGGAGCCATGCATCCAGCACTTCCCCATTGCGCACGATAGCCCCTCGGGCAGCCCCCTCGAAACGGAAGCCATTTTTTTCCAGCACTTTGCGAGAAGCGGGGTTGTTGGAGTACACCCCGGCGAAGATACGGATCAATCCCAAATCTTGAAAGGCATGGTGTACAATAATCTGGACGGCGGCACTGACGATGCTGCGCCCCCAGTAGTCGCGCCCTAGCCAGTAGCCGACCTCCGCGATAGGCCGGTCCAGGCCTTCCCGGAACATCAGGGAGATCGTACCCACCGCTTCCCCGTCGGCCTCGATGGCGAAGGTGGATTCATTCCGGCTGCTTTGCGCATGAGCGATAAACTTCTGGGCATCTGCTTCGAAGTAGGGGTGCGGAAAGCGGTCGCGAAGGTGGAACGCTATACCAGGGTCGTTGGCATGGCGCGCCAGGCTGGAGGCATCAGCCGGGCGCAGGCGGCGCAGGCTAAAAGCTTGCCCTATTGTCGGCAGCTGCTCCCAATCCCAGGCCTGGGAGCTATTGAGCGCCAGCAGCTTTTGAGTGTGCCCCCCTGCCTGCATGCGGTAGTACGAGCCAGGCTGGCCATCCATGACGATGGTTTTGTCATACTTCATGCCTAATTTCTCCAACACGCGGCGGGAGGCTCTGTTGGCGTGCATGGCGCGGCCTACGATCAGGCTCAAGCCTAGCTCGTTGAAGCCGAGCCGCAGACAAGCGCGGGCCGCTTCGGTAGCATAGCCTTGGCGCCAGTAGCGTTTGAAAAAGCGGAAGCCGATATCGGTTTCATCGGTTTCCGGTAAATACTTTAGCCCGCACCAGCCTAGCCAATCGCCGCTGCTTTTCAGCACTACTGCCCAGCGCCCGTAGCCATACTTCTGATACTGATCATAGGCAAGCAGAAATTGGCGCGCCGCTTCGACCGAATCGAAGGGCTGGTCTCCAGTGTAACGGATGGCTTCGGGCTCCTCATTGAGCGCATGGAAATAGGCTGCGTCGGCTTCAGTGAACTCACGCATCAGCAGGCGTGGCGTCTCCAGGATGACTTTCATGTTCTTTGCTTGATTTATTCGACCTAAAAGCAGGCAGATTTTTGCCTGGCAAGGTAACATCAGCACGCGCTAAAAAATTCCTTGCGGCTTCCATGCAAAATCCAGGTACCCGGTAAAGCGGAACCCGTCAACCTCTTTTAGGAGCAGGCATCCACCACAAAAAAATGGCGCTCGCCTTCATCAGGCAAGCGCCATTGCTGTCTTGGGATGTAATGGTATGTAGAAAAAAAGCAGCCGGACAGAAATACAGTTGTAATTGGGACTAAAAATCAAACGAAACAAAAATCGGGAATAATCGCCCGGCTGATTGGGTTCTAGTTAG
>CAYSPJ010000049.1:0-25295 GCA_964432875.1 uncultured Phaeodactylibacter sp.
AAAGGGCAAGAGGCAAGGAGCAAATGGATATTCTCGCCGAACATGGTGTAAAAATATACAAGGGCGCAATACATCGTATTGCGCCCCTGTATCTATGAGTTAAACGGCTGTAGGTTAGGAAGGTAATGCCTTAACCCCAAACCTTTACTTTATTCCGTGCATCCAGCGGCTGATCATGGGGCCGAGCAGGTAAAGCAGGAAGCCGCAGCCGATGGCGACGAAGCCCAACATCCGGAATACCCCCAAGCTAAGGACGAGCGAGTCATTTTTCAGACAAGAGACTACACCTGCTGTCGAGCTCTGGTCGAAAAGCTTGCGGCTCTCCGCCCTGGGCAGCTCCCGCGTCGCTCCAGCCAGGGAAGCATCTTGGGTCAGGAAAGAAACATAGGATGCGCTGAGGGCCTCTTCCTGAGCCTTGCCTTTAAGCCCCATCGCCTTTTCCTTCATCTCGCTAATCTGGATGGTAGCTTTGTAGTAAGGCGCTTTAGCTGTATCTTGGTTGAGCACCTGGATGAAAGGCTCGCTGACCAAGGTGTTCTCCAATCCAAAGGCCCGGATAGAATCAGCATAGCTGATAATTGCTACTTCTAATTGCTCATCGGCAAAGCAATCCTTGAAGCTGTCGCCCTGCACGATGGCCGCCTCGTCTACAGCCGTGAGCTGCGCGATGTGCTTGCCCGCCTGGTGAGCGATGGAGGAAGATAAGAACCAGATACCCATCAGGAAGCCCACGATATGGGAAGGCGCCAGCTTGGTGACTAGCGACAGGCCCACGGGCGAGAGCGTGAGCTCGCCCAGGGTGTGCAGCAGGTAGAGCAAAACCAGGAAAATAGCAGGCACCAAGCCCGCTACAGCCATGCCCTTGCCCCAGTCGAGCACCAAGAAACCCAGGCCCAATAGCACTAAGCCGGTGCCAAATTTATACGGCGCAGAAGGCTCGCGGCCCAATTGGCCCAGTTTGAGCCATAACCACGAGAAAACCGGCGCAAAAATCATGATGAACAGCGGGTTGACCGACTGGAAGAAGGTCGTGGTGAGCTCTACGCCCATCATGTTTTTATTGACGTTGCGGTCGGTAAACAGGTTCATGGCGGAGCCAGCCAGCTCGAAGAAAGTCCAGAACACCGTAGTAAACATCAACAGCATGAGGATAACCCAGATGCGTTGCTGCTGGACGCGGTCGTACTGCCCCGACAAATAGAGCATATAGATGATTACTCCTCCGCCGATCAGGGCCAGGATGTAGTCTACGATATCGTCGTTCTTGATAAGCAGCCAGGAGGCAGCCACCAGTACGACCGTTGCCAGATAAGGTACCCATTTGCCACTGACGCCGCCTACGTTTTGTGCCTGTTCCGGCTCCAAACCGATGGGGCGGTAGGAGTTCATCTCCTGGCCTTCTTCATCTACATTGGTGATAAGCCAGCCCTTAGCACGCGCCCAGATGAAAATCAGCAGGCCGACTAGCATGCCGACGCCGGCGGTGAGGAAACCGTATTTCCAGCCCTCCAATTCGCCGATGGCACCGCAGGTAAGGGGGGTGAGGAAGGCGCCGATATTGATGCCCATGTAGAAAATAGTAAAAGCACCATCGCGGCGCGAATCTCCGGTCTTGTAAAACTTGCCGACCATAGAAGAGATATTGGGCTTAAAAAAGCCATTACCCACGACCAGGAGCGCCAAGCCCATGTAAAAAGTGGCTTCGCTATGGAGGAAAAGGGTAAACTGCCCGAGCGCCATCAGGGCGGAGCCCCAGATGATGGCTTTGCGGAAGCCCATCATTTTATCGGCAAAATACCCGCCGATAATCGGCGTCAAATATACCAGGGCCCCATAGGCGGCATAGATGCCATAGGCTTTTGCATCGGCATAGCCAAACCCGCCCCGGATCAGCTCCGAGGTCATGTATAATACGAGGATGGCGCGCATGCCGTAGTAGCTGAAGCGCTCCCACAACTCGACCATGAACAGGGCAAAAAGAGCCCGTGGGTGGATGTTGCGGTTGGCGTAAATCACGAAGGCGATCCAGGCAAATACCGCCACCCAGGCGATGAGCATCAGTTTGTAAACAGGATTCATTTGAGGTAATCTATTTGGTTGAATAATCTCTTCTCGCAGCAAATGTGCGATTTTTTTTGGTAATACCTAATCATTTGTTTGGCAGAAACTTTTTAAGGGCTATCGAAAGTAGAGGGATAAGGGGAAGCGGGACGTAGATGCCATCCCGTCTGAACAGAGTGCCGTGGGAAGGCAGCCTCACTGGAATATCCTGCACTTTAGAGAATTATCTCGGGCACAGGGCTTAGGGGAGCTAAAGGGCTGTGCCTGATTCGTTTTTCGCGTTTTAAATCTGTAACTTTGTCGTAGACCAACATCTTCCGTTTATGGCTTTAAGAAATCCACTGGCCGCGCTGCTCTTTATTCTACCTGCGATTGTATTGTCCCAAGCTCCCAGCGAAGAAGTGCCAGTCACCCTTGAAAACCCCTACAATACCATCTTGGTGCACCTCCATTATCTGCAGCCAGAGACTTACCAGCCGAAAGTCGCAGGCCGTACGCTGTATGGGGTTCAAGATAGCGCCCGAGCCGAGCGGCTGGGCATCCAGCTCAAGCAAGTATTGGATGGTAAAGGGCTCAAAGTATTGATCAACAAATTGCCCCGCAATCCGGATTACCAGGAAGACAGCACGGCTGAGCGCCAAGTTTATACCCTTTTTCCAGACGAGCTGCCCGAAGTGTATCTGGAAAAGATCGGGGCGCGATGGTACTATTCGGCAGAAACCGTGGAGCTTATCCCCGAGCTCCATAAGAGGGTCTACCCCTGGGGGGCCGACTTGCTGCTGAACTTGTTGCCTAAACTCGGGCAGCAAAAGGTCTTGGGCATGGCCCTGTGGCAATATATTGGTTTGTTGGCTATCCTGCTGCTAGCAACGCTGGTGCACTTGGCCCTCAGTCGCTTGTTGAACCCGGTGGTACGCCACTTGGCCCGCCACCGAGCAGCTGGCGAGTCGGTAACACCACAGCTGCCCTGGAAGATCGCCCGCGCGGCCAGCATCTACCTGGTGTTGCGCCTCATCAGCTGGCTTCTGCCCATGCTCCAGTTGCCGATTGAATCCGCCAGCTTTGCCCGGCTCGTCATCCAGGTGCTTTCTATTGCATTAGTGGTTTATGCCTTGCTGCGCATCTTGGATGTGATCATGTTCTACGGCAAGCGTTTTGCTAAGCGGACCGAGCGCAAGATGGACGAACAGTTGCTGCCGATCGTTGAGCGGGGCAGCCAGTTTGTCCTTATAGCAGGTGGCATTATCCAGCTCTTGCGACTGATGGAGGTCGATCTTACTACGCTCATCGCCGGCATCTCCATCGGCGGCCTGGCGATTGCCCTGGCCGCACAAGATACCCTGAAGAACCTTTTTGGATCGGTAACCATCTTTTTGGACAAACCCTTCCAAATTGGCGATTGGATCAACTTCTCCGGCGTAGATGGCATGGTGGAGGAGGTCGGCTTCCGTTCTACCCGGGTGCGCACCTTCGCCAACTCTCTGGTCTATGTGCCCAACGGCAAACTATCCGACATGGTGGTCAATAATTACGGCTTGCGTACCTACCGGCGTTTCAATACCAAAATATCTATCACGTATGATACGCCTGCCCCGCTAATCGAAAAATTTGTCGAAGGCTTGCGGGTGATCGTAATTGAACATCCTTGTACGCGCAAGGATTATTATGAAATCCACCTCAATGAGTTATCCTCCAGTTCGCTCGATATTCTTTTCTACATCTTCTTCGATGTGCCCACCTGGGGCGAGGAGCTTAAGGCTCGCCACGAAGTGCTGATAGCCGTCGTCGGCTTGGCTCGCAGCCTGGGCGTGCGATTTGCATTCCCCACTCAGACCATGCATGTCGAAGAGTTCCCGGGCACCGAGCCTACTACACCGCCTTACCATACCGATCCGGAGGTGCTCTCACAGCGGTTGGATAGCTTCTTGATCGCTTACCGGCAGCGCATAAAATAAATTGTGGGTACCGGCTCTGCGCAGGCCTTTGCAAATCCGTGCTGATGCTGCTTTAGAGCGTCAATCCCGCTATGCCTGCTCCAATTGGCTTTCCACCCCCTTCTGCCATTCCGCATAAGCCTTGGCATACTCCTGCCGATTGGCCGGCGGCTCGTAAACCTTAATGACCGCCTGCCGACGCAGGGCATCTTCTGGTGAAGCGAATATGCCAGCAGCTACCCCGGCAGCCTGCGCGGCGCCAACTGCACCGGTTGTATCGCGCACCTCAATCTGGCTGCCTAGCAGGGCGGCTGTCGTGGCCGAGAAGATTTCTGATTGAAATAAGTTGTCGTTGCCCACCCGGATGAGATCGAGTCGCAGGCCCATTTCCTGGAGGATGCCAAAGCCGTAGGCGAACGCAAAAGCGATGCCTTCCAGGGCTGCCCGATAGCAATGTGCTCGGGTGTGGCGGTTGAAGTCCAGGTTTCGGACTTGGGCGCCGGGCTGGCGGTTGCCCAGCATGCGCTCGGCCCCATTGCCGAAGGGCTGCAGCTGCAAGCCCTCGGCACCGATGGGGATGGCCGCGGCAGCCTGTTCCATGGCGGCATAGCCAAGGTCAGCTTCGGCGATCTGGTGCCGGGCCCAGCGGTAGGCGCTGCCTGCCCCGTTGATACACAGCAGCACGCCGATGCGCGGCTGTCCCGCCCGGTGATTGACATGGGCGAAGCTGTTTACCCTGGACTGCGGGTCGTACACCGGCTGATCGACCACGCCATAGATGACGCCGGAAGTACCGCCCGTTGCCGCCGCTTCACCAGGATGGAGGACGTTGAGCGAGAGGGCATTGTTGGGTTGGTCACCCGCGCGGTAAGTGATTGGAATGCCAGCTTTTAAGCCGGTGGCTTGGGCCGCGGCAGCCGTCAACTGGCCTTGTGATGAGCAGGAGGGTAGGGGCGGAGGGAGGAGGCTGGGGTCGATTTGGTAATGCTCCAGGAGCCAGCGCGCAAGCCCGTCCTCCTGGAAGTCCCACAGGATGCCTTCCGACAAGCCTGAAGGGGTCGTGCATATTTCGCCCGTCAGCTTCATGGCGATGTAGTCGCCGGGCAGCATGGCATAGTGGATTTGCTCATAAACCCGGGGTTCGTTCTCCTGCACCCATTTCAATTTGGATGCCGTGAAATTTCCAGGGGAGTTGAGCAATCGGCTCAGGCAGCGCTCGTGCCCAAGGGTGTCGAAGGCTTGCTGCCCGATTGCCACTGCCCGGCTGTCGCACCAAATGATGGAAGGGCGGAGCACTTCGCGGTTTTTATCCACCAGCACCAACCCGTGCATCTGATAGGCGATGCCGATGCCCCTAACCGCTGCTGGTTCAATCTGGCACTGCTGTAGCAATTGCCGGGTGGCCTGGCAGACCTGTTGCCACCAATCCTCGGGCTGCTGTTCTGCCCAGCCAGGCTGTGGTGATGCAATGGCCATCTCCGTTGCCGGCGATTGCGCCAAGCCCAGTACGCGCCCGCTCTGCGCCTCTACCAGCGCCGCTTTGATAGAGGAGCTGCCGATATCATAACCGATTAGATACATAATTTGGATTTACATCGCCTCAAAATTCAAATGTAATATTTACAGGCGTTTTGGACCGGGTTCTGCCGCAATATTTTTATCTTTCAGCCCGATGCAACTTTTTATGTGGCAGCGCCGTCTTTGCAGAAACCGCAGAACCCCACGAGCCTCCCCAGGCAGCGAACTTATGATGAACTGCGCCACAACCACGAATCAATCACTCTAAATACTGTTATTCATGAAAGCATTTACACTATCACTGTTGAGCGCCTTGGCGCTTGTATGTTGGCCAGGCGCTCCGCTTCTGGCCCAAAGCCAGGAAGCCGAAGGGCAGGGAGTCATCATCATCAGTAAAACGGAACGGGAAGATGGCACGGTCGAACGTACCGAGCAGCGCATCCGCCCGGGAGAAGATGCCAAAGCCGCACTTCAGCAATTGCAGAAAACCCTGGGCGAAAACGCTGAGCTGCACCTGCTCTTTAACGAAAGCCAAATCCCCGCCTTGGATGCGGAACCCGGGGAAGAAGTTTTTTTCTTCCGCAGCGCCAAAAAAACTGCCGAAGGCGAAGAGCCGCAAATGGAGAGCCTCAGGATTTTCCTGCACGGCGAAGGCCTGAGTAAGGAAGAATCCTTTATGCGAGGGTCGGGAAAGCCTCACCACCCAGGTCTAGAGGAATCTAAGCTCGCTTTCCTTGGCGTCTATCCAGCCGATGCCGAAGATGGGGTAGGAGTGAAGCTCACCCGTATCATCCCAGGCGGCCCCGCTGAAACGGCAGGCTTGCAAGGCGGGGACATCCTCCTGTCGGTCGCTGGCCATGCCACCGACGGCAGCGCTGGCTTGCGTGCCACCCTGTCTACCTTGGAGCCGGGCGAAACGGTGCCAGTGCGCATCCGGCGCGGCAGCGAAGAGTTGGAATTCCTGCTCACGCTCGGCAGTCAGCGCCATACTCGTTGGGTGCGCCCGGAAATCGAGCGGGATCCCTGTAAAGTCTTCATTGGCGTGACTTCCAGCGGTAGCGCCTCCAATGCCCAAGGTGTAAAGGTTATTGAAATCATCCCTGGAACGCCTGCCGAAGCAGCTGGCTTGGAGAGCGGCGACCTCATCCTGGCTATGGACGGCATCGCTGTCAATAGCCACCAAGAACTGCTGGCCGAACGCAACAAACACCAGCCGGGCGATGCCTTCTTGCTCAACGTATTGCGCGATGGGCACGAGATGCGCATTGAGGCTCGCTTTGCCGCCTGCGAACTGACGCAGGAAGAAGCCCCAGCCTCAGCTCCCAGCGAAACGCTACAGCAGCCTGAGCTTCCCGCAATCCAACAGCTTGACAACGCCCTGGAATTGGAGGACTATAAGGCTTTCCCCAACCCGGCTTTTAGCTATTTCAACCTGCAATTCCGTGCCGCTGCGGTGCCCACTTTTATCCAGCTGGCAGATGTCAACGGGCGGGTGGTTTTCCAGCGCCAGCTCAATAAATTTGATGGCTATTTCAATGAAGAAATCCTCCTAAAGGATGCGGCACCCGGCCTATTGACCCTAACCATCCGCCAGGGTGACAAGCTGGTGTCCAAGCAGATTATGATGCTGAACCGGGCTTGATTATTGCATATTAGCAAGCCAGGGAGTTTTATGCTAGTGCCTCGTGCACTAAGGGCGGCCTGCGGTTTTATGTCGCAGGCCGTTTTGCTTTTGGGGAAGGGCTTTCTCATGAAAATCTGATTTATCTGAGTTTTCCAATCAGGCTATCTAAACCATCTTGGAAAAGCTGCATTTGAGCGGCTAGAGATTCTTGGGCCCTCACTCCCCCCCAATGCTCCCCATGCCACTCCGCTCACTCGGCACATACCCAAAAGCCCCTTTATGCCCGCCAGAAAAAGGCTGATGTAGCTTGGGAAAGGGTTGAAAACGCGATTCATCCGCCGAGAAGGCCTCCTCGGCGGTCATTTTGCCGCTGACATCCATCAGCCAGAGCCCTCGGTTGACCTGATTGGCTATCCTCACCGTATCATTCCACGATAGCGGCAAGGGGTTATTCATGTTCGAACCTTCCAGGGTTGCCTAAAGAGGGAAAGCCGCCCGCGGCAGCCCTGCGCCTAGCCGAGACAGTGTGCCCCGCGCGCTGTCATCCCGCTAAATGCGGATGAGCATTTAGCGAGGCCTATTGCCCCTGGCATTACAGCCAGCTCTGCTCAGACGGGATGTCGCTAAGCTCCTTGGAGCTCTCCCTTAGAACTTTGAGCATCACCGCACCACAAACCCCTTCCCGACCATCACCTTCCCCTTCTGCTCGATCGTCAAGGAGTAGGTGCCAGGGAGCAGATTGCGGATATCCAGCAATTGGGCGGTCGGGGTCCAGTATTGGAAATCGTGGCGGGACATTTGTTGGCCCAGGGCGTTGAAGATGCGGATGGTAACCGGGCCCGGCCGTAGGCCGCCGTCCCATTGCAGGGCGATGGATTCGCGGGCGGGGTTGGGGAAAAGCCGAGCCTCTTCGGGCGTAGCGAAGTCGGCCAGGCTAGTCGTCACAGCTGCCGTGTCGGTGTAAATTTCTACCAGGCGCAGTTGTCCCATGTTCCAGTTGAAACCGCCGGAAATGAAGACCTGGTTGTCGCTCACGGCGGCGGAGGCGCCCACCCGTTTGATCTGCATCAGCTCTTCGTGCCAGGCCTCTTCGGTGGCGTCGAAGATGTGGAAAGTGTTGTAGATTTCATCCACGAAGGCCTCATCGTCTACGGTGGAGCCGCCGGCGAAGTAGGCGCGGTTGCCGATGGAGGCGGCCGCGATCAGGCCGACGGGGTGGAAGAAGGGCTCTGCCGTCCAGGTATTGGTGCTGGCGTCGTAGATGTCCACGTTATCGAAGTTGTCGTTGGTGGGGTTGAAGCCGCCCACGAAGAAGGCTTTGCTGCCCGCTGCCGCGCCGGCGAAGTCGCTGCGGGCTTGCGAGAGGGTAGCGGTCTCCCAGGTGCCGGCTTCGACATCGAAGATATCGACGACCGCGCTAGCTTCGGTGGAGTTTTTGATCCCTCCGGCGAAGATGGCTTTCTTGCCCACTACGGCCGAGGCCATGCCCATGCGGGGCTCGGACAAGGTGGCGTATTCCCACTCGCCCGTGACGGCATCGTAAATCTCGACGAGGTCAGAAGGCACATAGGTGGGGTAGTCGAACAGCCCGCCCCCGGCGAAGATAATCTTGTCTCCGACGGTCACGGCGGAGATGGCTTGCCGGGCTTCGGAGAGCTGCAGCACGCTCCATTCGCCGGTGCTGCCGTCATAGACGTCGATTTTGTCGGAGACCAGCCCAAAGAAGTCGCCGCCGCCCGCGAAGAAGGCTTTGGTGCCGTGTGTGGCTACGCCCATGAAGGCGCGGGCTTCGCTAAGGGTGTGGGAGGACCAGGTGCCGCTGAGTAGGTCGTATATTTCAACGGAGGTGCTGGGGGCTAAGCCCGTAAGCATCCCGCCCGCGACGATAAATTGGTCGCCAGCGACAGCCGAGCCGTGGTACCAGCGGGCTTGGGTGTGCTGCGTGTAGCTCCATTGGGCGGTGGCGAGGGCGCTCAGGCCGAGGAGGAAAATCAGTGATGCTAGTGTTTGTTTCATGTTTGTTTAGTTTTATATCCTTTGTGAATGTGCTTACTGGCGATGGCCAATTGCGTGGTGAGGTTAGACATTCCAACTGGGCGTTGCAGCGGGCGATCCTCAGCCCGCTGCACAGGGGCTTGTCCTTTTCGGAGCGGTAATGTTCCTGGCTCAAAGATAGGTGGTTTGGAGCGGGGCGATTAGCACAGATGTTTTGATTATCAGCACAAATGTCTTATTCGGGTGTTTTTTGCAGCCATTGATCGAGACTTGGGCTTCGAGCTGCTGGGGGCGCGGGGATATGCGCGGGAGGTAGAACGCGATTTACGTGAAGAGGGTTGGGACGCGGACACGCGGAGCAGGAGGAAGAGCAGGGCTGAGCAAGTAATATGACGACAAAGCAGGAGCGCTGCTGCTGATAAAAATCATTGATGATACCCGCCAATATCCTTAAATTACGCGCAAATAAATCCCCAGGAGAGCCAGGGTTATAGCTTGGCTCCAATCCAAACCAAAAGAACATGAAACCGTTCCAATCAACCCCGTTCCGGAAGGCCGCCGTGGCCTTTTTGTGTTTAATTACCCTGCTCTACACGACGGCTTGTAGCTACTACAAAGTGGATAACCCGGGCGAAGTGGTGGAAGTGCGGCTGGCGACGGGCTACCGCTTCTGGGAAGTTGATTACGCCGCCCTGGACTTTTCGGATAACGCGGAGATGGAGCTCGTCGCGATCGCCCCGAAAACTGCTCGGGACCAGAACCGCATGCCACAGCTCGCTGCCCTGCAGCAGGATGACGGCCACTACCTGTATCAACCCGAGCCGGGCCATTACACCGAGCTGCGCTTCGCCGCCGCGCCGGTTCCGGACGGGCAGGCGCAGAGCCTCTTCCTGCACGTGAAGGGCTATTACGAACACGTGCGCGAGTTCACGCAGGAACCGGAATGGGCGGAGCTGCTGAAGTTCCGGCAGCCGGGTTATTTCGACCAGTTCTCGAAAGCGGAATACCAGCGCTCATTGGGCCTTAGCGCCTCGCAGGCGGAGCGGCCGAAGCTGAAACCCTGACACAAAAAATAAAGCCTCATGAACTCAAACATTATCTTGTCAGTAGGTAAGCAGAACTTGCCCACCCCGCCAGCGGCTATCGAAAGCAGGCCGTGGAAAGTGCGCCTGCTGAGGTTGCGCCTCTTGTGGGCCATGTTTCTTCACGCCCTGCCTCTGGCGGGCAATCCCTGGCGCGCGGGGCGCTGGGTGAAGGCGCTGATCGGCAAGTACCGCGCAATTTTTGGCGCGGGCCTGGCATCCAAGTTCGTCACCGTGGGCGGAAAGCACTATTGGCGGGCCGGCGGGGCGGGCTTCCCCGGCCCGGCGCTGTTCCGGTTTTGGGAAGGGGAGATGAACCGCGAGTTTGGCTTCCGACCCGAGTTTGGCTTACGCAACATTTACTTCGCGATTACCAAAAAGTGCCCCTATCGTTGCGAGCACTGCTTCGAGTGGGACCGCCTCAACCAGCCGGAGGCATTGAGCCGGCAAGACCTGCTCGACATCGTGCGCAAGTACCAGGAATACGGCGCGGCACAGATTGTCTTCAGTGGCGGCGAGCCTTTGCTGCGCATCAAAGACCTCCTGGCCGTGTTGCGCAGTGCTCGCCCGGATACCGACTTCTGGATTATCAGCTCGGGCTTCTCTCTCACGGCAGCGAAAGCGCAGCAGCTCAAAGCCGCTGGCTTGACGGGCATCACCCTCAGCCTGGACCACTGGCAGCCAGCGGCGCACGACCGTTTCCGGGGGCATAAGGGGGCGTATGCCGCCGTGGTTGAAGCCATTGGCCACGCCCGCGCGGCCGAGTTGGTCACGGGTCTGTCGCTTTGTGCGACGCGAGAGTTTTGTACCCGGGAAAATTTGCGCCATTACCTCGAATTGGCGCGCCAACTGGGGGTGCACTTCGTGCAACTGCTTGAGCCCCTGCCCCTGGGGCGCTACCGCGGGCGCGACGTTCTGCTGAAGGCGGAGCAACGCGCCTGGCTTGAGGAATGCTTCCAGCGCTACAATGGGGAGCCTCGTTATCGCGACTATCCCATCGTAGAGTATCAGGGCGCTTTCATCCGCCGCATCGGTTGTTTCGGCGCGGGCAGCCGTTTCTTGTATATCGACACTGATGGCGATGTGCACCGCTGTCCGTTTTGTGATGAAAAAATGGCGCAAGCCAAGGCTTTTCGCGCTGCTGACGTGGTGGAGCTACTGCGCCAGCAGGGTTGCGCGCGATATGAAACGAGCGAGCTATGAGAGTAGAGCAGTTCGGAATTACCCCGGCCGCCAGGAAAACCGTCGGCTTTCCTGGGGCTAGGGGTTGGGGTTTAGTTCCTCGCAGTGATATTGTCCAAAACTTGGGATTACAATATATAGCAGTGCATGGCGAGGGCTGCCTGATTTAAGCGTAAACTAGGTTTTTAGGCCGTGTGAAGGTTAGTCTGACCACTGATTTACGTGCATCCATCAGTACAGGTGCAAATGAAAAATTGCCATTTGCGGCAAAGGGGCGATAGGCATGAATAGGGGGTGCTATCGACGGGTTGGTGTCAGCGGGAGAGTGGTGCTATTATATCCATTATTCTAATGCAGCAGCAAAAGTAATCAAAGTTGCTAAATTGTGCTGATATCAAGGTGCTTTTTGCTTATATGGAGGTGTTAAAGCCGGATTTTGAGCAAGCGCTTAATCCTCGGGATGATCGCCGGCCGCGCTGGGCGGGTAGCCGAATTCCTCCTTGAATATCCTGGAAAAATGGGAAGGGTGTTTTAAGCCCACCGCAAAGGTGGCTTCAGAAGCGTTATGCGTGCCCGCTCGCAGCAGGCGGCGTGCTTGCCACAGGCGCATGGTGCGCAGGAAAGCGGTGGTGTCCAGCCCGGTTTCCTGTTTGATGCGCTGGTAGAGGGCTTCCCGCCTCATGCCGAGCGCTCGGGCAAATTCACGCACTTTAAAATCGTCATTTTCGAGATGCGCTTCTGCGCAAGCTACGGCATTGCGGATAAAGTCGGAATGGAGCGGGAAGGGGTAGCGCGGTGGGTCGGCCTCACTGCTCGGCGACAGGGAGGGAGAAGTCTTAGCTTGTTCCAGGCGCGCCAGGGTAGCGCGGTAGCTGCGGTTGAGCAGCCACTGCCGGTAGAGCAGGGCCGCGGAAAAGACTAGCACTTCGGCCATCACGCCGACTTTGAAATCGTAAATCGGGAAGCAGGCCTCTCCGCCCAGGTTGATATAATAGCCCAATGTGCCGCCGAGCAGGTCTTTTCGGGATTCGCCGCCAAAGACCTGCTCCAGCAGTGTCATCATCCCGCCCATCACCAGGAAAAAGGTGCCCGTAGCGATGTAGCCCGCCAGGCTATGCCGGCGCTGCCACCACAGGGTGAGGACGAGGGCAAACGCCATGAGGAAGAAGATGATACGGATGTTGACGTAGGCGGCCTCCATGTCCAAGATGCCCCATTGCCACCCGATGAGCCACAGCACGGGGATGGCGCCGATGAAAAAGTAAGCCGCCCACCTCAGCAAACTGGAGAGCGCCGGATAGTAATGCCGCATTTCCAGCAAGATGTTGGCAAAGGTCATGTATAGCGCATAAGACAGGAATGCCAGCAGGATTTCCAGGTGGTAGTGCCAATTGCTGAGGTATTTGATGAAGGGGCGGATATTGAACTGATAAGCCTCCAGGTTGCGCAGATAATAGAGTCCGATCACCGTCAGGTACAGGCAATAGTACGGGATGGCCTGGCTGCGGTAGATGGCCCACTGTCCCAGCGCAATCAGGATGAATACGCCGATGAAGGTCAAAAAGATGATGAGAAACAAATCCCGGCTTTGACGGTTGTCGTGAAAGAGGCTGCGCTTGACCCTTTCTTCCTTTGCCGTCAGCAGGTAGAGCTCCTCTACTTCAAGCCAGATCCGCCCGGCCATCCTGAAACGCAGCAGGACCAAGCTTTCTGAGCCAGCCTCGAAGCACATGGGCAAAGCCATGAAGTTGCTCTGAAACGGCAGTTGGCGGTGGGGCGTGAGCCGTCCGGCGGCAAGCGTATCCCAATGCCCTTTTTCCAGCCGAAAGGCCTGGAACTCATCGAAAATCTTGTTGGGGAACCACAGGCGGCAATCGGCTTCCTGCCCCTCATTGCGGATACGTAGCTGCACCCAGAGCGCTCCGCCCCTGGGGGCTTGGTCCTCCACCGCGTCCCACGCTATAAAATCGGCTTCGTGCCGCGGCCAGACCTCTGCCAGGGGTGATTTGCCACTGGGGTCAATCCACCAGCGCACCGCGTCGTTCAGGTCTTGCTCCTGCACCACTGGCCCATCGACGATGGATAGCTGGGCATAGCTCTCCTGGCTGCCGGACAGGCAGAGCAAGACCGCCAGTAGGCCGTAAAACGGCCTGCGGATCCCGGCAAGGGCGGTCCACCAGTTATGGGTAAAATGGGGCATTATTGGTTTATCGTTTAGGTCGTATGCCGTTTTTTGTCATTGTGGGCAAATATAGGGTATTTGCTACATTGTGCCATTATTATGCTGCGGGATTTATTTTGTCAGGTTCATTTTGTGGCGCCGTCATAGTTACCCCCACCCACCTGCCAAGTGCTTGAGGTGACATCTGCCGCTCATCGGCAAAACCAAGTTAGGCGGGAGGTGTAATCTCAAGCGCGGGGCGGCTGGCTGGGGTTGCTTACGCGTTTTCAGATTACACCATCCACTTGCTTGGGGTTGCTCTGGGGTGGAGATGTCTCCTGGAAACGCTCGCTGGCCCCGCGTTTTCAGATTACACCATCCACTTGCTAGTGGGAGGTGCTCAGGGGTGGAGATGCCACCTGAAACGGCTGTGGGCTAGGCCCTGCCCTTTGCATTTCCCCCGCCTTGTGTTACCTTTGTGGCAAAACCCGGGCCATTGTACCTCGAGCACTATATTTTAACCAATTTCAAGAACTACGAGCAGCAGCGCATTGACTGTTCGCCCCTGCTCAATTGCTTTGTGGGGCGCAATGGGATGGGCAAGACCAACCTGCTAGATGCGGCCTATTACCTATGCATGAGCAAGAGCTATTTCAATATGCCCGACAGCCTGATCGTGCGGCACGGGGCGGATTTTTTCCGGCTGGAGGGTCATTTCCGGCGCGAGGAGCGGTTAGAGCGCATCGTGGCCAAGGTGCAGCCGCGACGCAAGAAGGAGCTGGAGCGCAATGGCACTGCCTATCAGCGGCTCTCGGAGCATGTCGGCCTGTTGCCAGTGGTGATGATGGCACCGGATGATACGGGGCTGGCCACTGAAGGCAATGAGGAGCGCCGCCGCTTCCTGGACAATACGCTTTCTCAGCTCGACAACCATTATTTGCAGCAACTCATTGTTTATAACAAGCTGTTGGAGCAGCGCAATGCCTTGCTTAAGCGGTTTGCCGAGAGCGGCCGCTACGATGCGGCTTTGCTGGAAACTTATAGCATGCAGATGCTCGGGCCCGGGAGCTACATCCACCAGGCGCGGCGGCAATTCATGGGGCGGTTTCAGCCGCTGCTGCAGGAGCAGTATGCCGTCATCTCCGGGCAGGCGGAGCAGATTGATTGTATTTATGAGTCAAAGCTCAACGCGGCGCCATTTGAGGCGCTGCTGGAGCAGTGTCGGGAGAAGGACCGCATCCTGCAGCGCAGCACGGCGGGCATCCATCGCGATGGGCTGGAGTTTACCATTGGCGGCTACCCCCTCAAGCGCTTTGCTTCGCAGGGGCAGCTCAAATCTTTTGTACTAGCGCTCAAGCTGGCGCAATACCGCTGCCTGATGGCGGAAATAAATATCCCGCCAATCTTGTTGCTCGACGATATTTTTGATAAATTGGACCTCGATCGCGTGCGCCGGCTCCTGGGCTTGCTGCTGGAGGGCGATTTTGGGCAGGTCTTCATCACCGATACGGATGAAAATCGCCTGGGCGCCATCGTGGAGCGCTTCGGCCAGGATTTTCGCAAGTATATCGTAGAGGATGGCACGGCTAAATCAATGGCATCATGAATAACGAACTTTCCCTGAAGGAGGCTCTCAAGGCGATGATCGATCACTACCGCCTCAAGGGCAAGCTGAACCAGAGCCGTATCCGACTGCTGTGGGAGAAGCTCATGGGGCCGACAATCGCGGGCTATACCAGCGAAATCCGCCTCAATCATCATAAGCTTTACCTCACAATCGAGTCGGCTTCGCTGCGCCAGGAGCTCTCCTATGGCAAGGAGAAGATTAAAAAGATCCTGAATGAGGAGCTGGGGGAGGATTATATCCAGGAGGTGGTTATCCGTTAGGCTAGTGCTGCCGGAGCTATGTTGCTGATTTTAGCTGGGAATAACGGAAAGAGGTTGGCATTGCCAGCTGCGGTTACGCCAAAAAGAAAGCATCGCCAGCAACATGGTGTTGACGATGCTTGCTCTCAATTTAAATCATACTCAGGCCTGCCCTTTCGGCGTATTAAAGCTCATCGGGGGGAAGGGCGGCTGCTCCGGCTCGTCGATCATGCCGAATTGAGCCTCGAATTTTTTGATATTGTCAGCCATGGCACGCATCAGGCGCTTGGCGTGTTGAGGGGTGAGGATGATGCGCGATTTTACCTTAGCCTTGGGCACATTGGGTACCATGCGGATGAAATCCACCACAAATTCCGAATTGGAGTGGGAGATAATGGCCAGGTTGGAGTAAATGCCTTCTGCGATCTCCTCCGGCAGTTCTATGTTCAGTTGATTGGGCGCTTGGCCTTTGATTTCTGACATGTCTGGATTATTTTATATGATGATGATATTCCAACTATTCAGCGGATGTTGTAGCTCATTTCTTCTTGGGTTTCGCCTTGGGTTTCGCCTTAGCATCCGTTTTAGCCTTCGCCTTGGCTTTCGGCTTGCCTTTGGTGAAGGCTTCAGGCACTTCTGCTTCGATAAAGGCCTTAATCTGTTCCAGGCTCAGCGTTTTCGCAATTTCCGCGGTGACTTTTTCGCCATCCACTTTCGGGAATTTGACAATCGTCTTCTTTAAGCGGATGAAGGGGCCCCAGCGACCATTTTCAATGAAGATTTGTTCATCTTCCCAGGCTTGGAGGTAGCGGTTGGCTTCTTTCTCCTTTTTCTGCTCGATGAGCTCATTAACCTGTTCCTGGGTGAGGTTTTCCAGGTCGTAACGCTTTGGCACGTTGATGTAGAGCCCGTCCCATTTGAGGAAGGGGCCGAAGCGCCCAGTACCTTTGGTGACGGGCTGGCCTTCGTAAGTGGCGATAGGCGCCTCTTCTTTCTGCTTGGCTTGGATTAGTTCAATCGCTCTTTCCAGGTTGACCGCGAGCGGGTCTTGGCCTTTGGGTATCGAGACGAACTTCTCTCCATGGCGGACATAGGGGCCATAACGGCCCACACCCACTGCCACTTCCTGCTCGAGGTATTGACCTAGCGTTTTGGGCAGGGTAAACAGGCTCATGGCTTCCTCGTAGTTGATGGTCTCCATTGACTGGCCGGGCTGCAGGTTGGCGTATTTGGGCTTCTCGCCTTCCTGGAGCTCTTCCGGCGTGCCAATCTGCACCACTGGGCCCAGGCGCGTCATGCGAGTGAGCACCGTATAGCCGCTCTGGGGGTCTTTGCCCAGGATGCGGTCGCGCATCGGGCGCCCGGAGCGGGCCAGTGTTTTTTCCACCACCTCGTGGAAAGGGTAGTAAAAGTCCTTCATCATGGAGGTCCATTCCCGGCCGCCGGAGGCAATGACGTCGAATTGTTTCTCGATATCAGCGGTGAAACCGTAGTCCATGATCTCGTCAAAGTTCTCGTTGAGGAAGTCGCTGACGGTAATCCCCATATCGGTTGGGAAGAGGCGGTTTTTGACTGCTCCGGTGATTTCCGTCTTGATTTCTTTAGCGATGGCACCATCTTTGGAAAGGGTGAGCAGGGAATATTTGCGCTCTTCCCCATCGCGGTTTTCTTTGACCACGTAGCCCCGGCCCTCTTCCATGATCTTGCTGATAGTAGGGGCATAAGTAGAGGGGCGCCCGATGCCGAGTTCCTCCAGTTGCTTAACCAGGCCGGCTTCCGTAAAGCGCGCAGGCGGGCGGGTGAACCTTTCGGTGGCCGTCATGAAATCCAGGGCGAGCCCTTGCCCGACCTTGAGCGGCGGCAGCATGCCTTTGGCTTCTTCCTCTTCCTCATCGTCCGAGGATTCCAGGTAAACCTTGAGGAAGCCATCAAACTTCAGCACTTCACCTTCGGCTTTGAGCACAGCATTGGAGACGGTGGAGATGCCAATGGTGACGGTCGTCTTCTCCAGCACCGCGTCGGCCATCTGCGAAGCGATAGTGCGTTTCCAGATCAGCTCGTAGAGGCGCTGCTCGTCGCGGCTGCCGCTGGCGTTTTGCCGCTCGATATAGGTAGGGCGGATGGCTTCGTGTGCTTCCTGAGCCGATGCCGATTTGCTCTTGTAGCGGCGGGTTTGCACGTAGTTTTTCCCGTAGCTCTGCTCGATCTGTTGGGTGATATTGGCCAGGGCAGATTCGCTCAGTGCCGTGGAGTCGGTACGCATATAGGTGATTTGCCCGGATTCGTAGAGCCGCTGTGCCACCGACATGGTGCGCTGCACCGAAAAACCCAGTTTACGGCTAGCTTCCTGCTGCAGGGTGGAAGTGGTGAACGG
The DNA here is from genome assembly GCA_964432875.1 of uncultured Phaeodactylibacter sp. Lineage (GTDB taxonomy): Bacteria > Bacteroidota > Bacteroidia > Chitinophagales > Saprospiraceae > JACJYE01. The sequence continues at coordinate 17,798 of CAYSPJ010000049.1, forward strand.
CGCGGCAGGCTTGCGCAGCATGGGCTTGACTTCGATGTCATCGATGCGGTAGCTGGCGCCCCGGCAGTTTTCCAGGAATGCCTGGGCGTCCTGTTCCGTATCGTGGCGGGTGGGGCTTTCGGCGCGCAGCTTGACCATCTTGCCCTGTTCATTGGGCACGTCGAAGATGGCATTCACCCGGAAGAAGGGCGTAGAGTCGAAGTTGTTGATTTCGCGCTCGCGCTCAACGATCAACTTCACGGCTACAGACTGGACCCGCCCGGCAGATAGCCCTCCTTTGATCTTTTTCCAGAGGATGCCCGATAGCTCGTAGCCGACCAGGCGGTCGAGTACGCGGCGGGCCTGTTGGGCATTGACCAGGTGCAGATCCAGGGTGCGCGGCTTTTGGACGGCGTTTTGGATGGCTGGCTTGGTGATCTCCCGGAAAACGATGCGCTTCGTCTTCTGCTCGTCCAGGTTCAATACCTGGCAAAGGTGCCAGGAGATGGCCTCGCCCTCGCGGTCTTCGTCAGTAGCAAGCCAGACTTCATCTACTTTGCTGGCCCACTCCTTTAATTCCTTAACGACTTTTTTCTTCTCCGGTGAGATGACGTAGCGTGGCGAGAAGTTGTTTTCTATATCTACCGCCCCGTCGCTCTTATCCAGGTCGCGCACGTGGCCGTAACTAGACTTGACCGTAAAATCCTTGCCTAAAAATTTTTCAATCGTCTTGGCTTTTGCCGGAGACTCTACAATCAGAAGGTTTTTTGACATAATGCTAAAAAGTTTTTTGGAATCGCCTCAATGGCTTTTTTCAGGCACATCCTCATCAGGAAAACTGCGCGTTTGCAACCTAAAGAATATGCAAAAGTAAAAAAAATCGCATTGGTACACCATGCTATGCCGTGAATACTAAATAATTTAAACCAAGCGACTTATAGGTTGCAGCCCTTTTCCGCCTTTCAATACCCTCCCGTTTAGCCCTTTTCCAATTTATGTAAATTTTCATATAAAAACCGAACCTATGTACTTTAATGGGTCATTTTTGCTAACTTTGCGCTTCTTTAGGGTGTCGGATACTGGGCTAAGCTCCCCTGGCATCAGCGGTCGCAAAGATAATTTATTATCGGGAGGCGCGTTTTAGGTTGAGCTGGCCAGGGTTGGCAGGCACTTTTGAGAGGCAATTTGCTAAGAGGGCCAGACCACACGGTCATTGCTCATTATCAGCCGCCCTGCCACATAGGCTAAACAGCAGGGATGACAAATCACATTTCACAACATTACATTTCACCCCGATATGCGCAGGTATTCAATCTTGTTATTGTTAGTGGCTATCTGCTCCGTCTCATCCGCCCAGCGGTATTTTCCAATCAAGGTCAACAAGCAATGGGGGTTGATCGATGCCGATGGCAAGGTCATCCTGGCACCGATTTACGATGCCATCGGTGAATTCAAGCATTACGGCTATGCCGTCATGCAGCGAGCGGGTAGGGTAGGGCTGCTCGGCCCTTCTGGCAAAGAAGCCATCGCCCCGCTTTACGACGATTTGAAGATGCTGGATTCTACCCTGATCGCCGTCATGGACCAAGGGCAGTGGAAGGTGATCAATTTCTTTGGCAAGACGGTCTTGGACAAGGGGTACCAGCAAGTACAGGTTTGGAATGGCTACTACCTGGCCTATCGGCAGGGGGGGAAATGGGGCATGGTCAATAAATTTGGCCAGCAGTTGGCCGAGCCGGAATTTGACGCCATCCAGTACGAACAGGGCGATTTTTTCATCACGACTAAAGGCGGCGACCTGGGGCTCTTGTCCGGTACTGGCCGGCAAATCCTGCCCAATAAGGCCCAGGAAGTCCGTTTTTACAGCGATAGCCTTTTTTTCTACCGGGCCGGCAATTACTGGGGGGCAGTTGACTATTACGGCATCGAAGCCATCCCGGCTAAGTATCATTCTTTCAGCCGCATATCCGACAATTTTATCAAACTGGCAGCTAGCGATGGCTTGCACGTCTATTCCATCCCCTGTTCGCGCATCATCGCCAAAGGGCAATATGAAGATTACTACGCCTTTTCCCGGCGCTATCTCATCGTGAAAAAGCAGCGCCAGGTAGGGCTGCTGGATTGGTGCGGCGGCCTGGTGCTGCCGGTGGCTTATCAAGAGATACAGGCTTATGAGGGGCCGCTCTTTCGGGTCAGCCTTGAGGGCAAATGGGGCTTGGCAGAGGCTGGCGGCAAGATGCTTACGCCGTTCGAGTACGATTATATTGCACCGCTGAACCATAGCGTCGGTATCGTAAAAAAAGGGCAGCTCCTGGGGCTGGCCAACCGCAAGGGGGAGGAGGTGGCGGCGCCTGCCTACCAGCGCATCGAGCTAAAGGGCAACCTGGCGCGGGCCTACCGGCAAAAAGCAGGTAGCGGCAGCCGGGAGGAAGTACTCAGCTTGCTGCGCTTCGATGAAGAGGGCCGCTTGATGGATACCAGCAGTTTTCAGCGCCACTTTCAGATCACCATCGGCGGGGGTGGGCCGGCAGCACCGCCCAGCCTGTCCAGCGAATATCAGCTCGATCAATTCGAGTGGTTCTATGCCCCCCAAGAAGACCGCTGGGGGCTGCGCCGCCTGGATGATGGCAGTGTGCAGATCGAGCCCAAATTCCACTCCATCCGGGTCGAGCGGGAAAGCGGGTTCACGCTGGTGGGCATCGAAAAATCGGAGCGCTTCGAGTTTGAGCGCACCACTTTCCGCTTTGACATGGCCTACGGCCTGGTAAGCAACGAATTGGGCTTGCTCGTCACCGAAATGGACTTCTGGGATGTACGCTTCGATGATTTCCGACAGGGTAACCCCTTGGCCCGCTGTATCTTCACCAATGGCCGCCATGGGCTGGTCAATCGCATCGGTCGGGTAGTGCGCAAAGACCTGGCATATATCGGGGAGTTTACCGATGGGCTGGCCCGCTTCAGCCCTAGCGGCCGCCTGTCGGGCAGCATGAAAAACTTTCAAAGCCTGGGCAAAATCCGCAGCTATATCAACACCATCACTGCGCCAGGTATCATGGTCGATTATACGCAGTACGACCAAGTCTTCCGCAATGAAGCCTGGTTGGTTTGCGACAATTGTGAATGGGGCTATATCGATACTTCCGGGCAGGCCGTAGTGCCGCCAAAATACTCCTTTGTCAAAGATTTTATAAACAATGTCGGTATCGTAGAATGCCAGGGGAAGTGGGGGGTAGTCAACCGCAAAGCGGAAGTAGTGCTGCCTTGTGCTTATGATGAGGTACGGTTTTTGGAAAACACCAACAACAGCATCATCCAGGTTTATCTCCAGCAGCCTAAATACGGGCTGATCGACACCTTGGGCCAACTGGCGGTGCATGCGGTTTATGATGAGATCGGCTCTTTTAGCGAAGGGCGCCTGGCGGTCAGGCGCAACGGGTTATGGGGCTTTGCCGATCGCGACGGGCTGGAGGTGATCCCTTGCCGTTTCCGCGAGGTACAGAACTTCAGCGAGTCGTTGGCTGCGGTCAGGCTCGGCAGCGGCTGGGGTTTTATCGATAAGCAGGGGCATGTGGAGGTGGACTTTAGCTTGAAGAAGGTGGGCAATTTCAAAAATGGCTTGGCTTGGGCAGCGGTAGCTGAAGGCGTGGGGTACATCAACCCCAAAGGAGAATTTGCCATACCGCCTCGCTTCGACAAAGCCCATGATTTCCAGGGGGGCATAGCCCGGGTCGCAAAAGGCGGCGAATATGGCCTGATCGGGCTCGACGGCCAGTTTCTGCTGCGACCGCGCTTCGCCGAGATACAGGAGTTCAACGAGCACGGCTTAGCCGTTGCCCGGGAAGGGAAAAGCAACCTGCGCTACAGCCTCATCAGCCGCCGGGGCGAACTAGTGGGCAAGCTGCAGTTTAAAGAGATCATGCCTTTTAGCGAGGGCTTGGCTGCCGTCAAAATCAAAGAAGGATACGGCTTTATCGACACAACCGGCAAGCTGGCGATCATGGATGTCTATGTCAATGCAGCAGCCTTTTCGGAAGGCCTGGCTGCCGTACAGAAAGACGGTGCCTGCGGTTATATCAACCGCAAGGGGGAGGTCGTCATACCTTTTGAGTATTCCAAATGCCTGGATTTCAATGCCGACCGGGCGGTAGTCTATAAAGGCATCCGCAAAGCGGGCTTGCTTGATCGCAGCGGCAACCTCCTCATCGAACCGGGGCTGGACCGCCTGCTGAATTTTCAGGAAGGCCGCGGCTTGGTGCGCGACGAGAAGTACCGCTTCTATTACATCACCGAGCAGGCTCACCTCTACAACGGCTACTATCAGGAAGCCACAGAATTTAAACACGGGGTAGCGGTGGTGCAGGTAGATGGCAAGTGGGGCATTATCAACCAAAAAGGCATCGAAATCATCCCACCCAAATACGACAAGATCGAATCGTTTCAGGATGGCTATGCCAAAGTCCGTATCCAGGGCTTCAAAGGCTTGGCTAGCCTCAATGGCGACCTCATCGTCCAGCCGGATTACGAGTACATCAGCTACGCTGGCGAAGGCCTGTTCCGCGTCGAACAAGGCGACATGATCGGCTATTTCGATCGCGAGGGCCAGTGGGTTTGGGACCTGAGCAAGTAAGTTCGTTTGAATCAGCACTCCAGCAGCCGCGACAAACTTTTCGCCGCAAAAAAACGCCCCTTGTCGCGCTTATTGCCAAGAATAGATATATTTGGCCTTTCAAAACAAACGAGCCAAACACCTGATTCAGATGAATAAACAAGGAAATGGTTGGGTCAACCGCTTTCTGAGCGTCGTGGAGCGCCTGGGTAATGCGCTGCCGCATCCCGCAACTTTATTTGCCGGCTTTGCCGCCCTTATCGTGCTGCTGAGCTGGTTTCTAAGCCTGTTTAATATCGAGGTCATCCACCCTGGTACGGGCAAGACCATCACCATCGTCAATTTGGTTTCGGCCCCGGGCCTGCACATGATACTGGAAAAGATGATCGTCAACTTCACCGGTTTTGCGCCGCTGGGCACCGTGCTGGTGGCTTTGCTGGGCATCGGTATCGCCGAAGGCTCCGGGCTGATCGGCACCGTCTTGCGGCAGATCGTTTTGAAGTCGCCGCCTCAACTGCTCACCATCGTCATCGTCTTTGCCGGGGTGATCTCTAATACGGCCAGTGAGGTAGGTTATGTATTGTTGGTGCCATTGGCAGCCATCATCTTCCTGGCGGCAGGGCGCCATCCGCTGACGGGCCTGGCGGCAGCTTTTGCCGGCGTTTCGGGCGGCTACAGCGCCAATTTGCTGCTGGGCACCATCGACCCCCTACTGGCGGGCTTGTCGCAGGAAGCCGCGCAAATCATCGACCCGGCTTATGAGGTCAACCCGGCTTGCAATTACTACTTCATGTTCGTCTCCACCTTTTTGATCACCTTCCTTGGCGCCTGGGTCACCGACCGCATCGTGGAGCCCCGTCTGGGGGTTTACCAGGGCAATGTAGTACCGGAAGAGATCAAGCCGCTGTCGGCATTGGAAAAGCGCGGGCTCTGGTATGCGCTGATTGCCTCCATTGTTTTCACCGCTCTGATACTAGGCGGCCTGCTTCCGTCCAATGGCTATCTGCGCAACCCGGAGACCGGAGATATCCTGCGCTCGCCCTTTATGTCGGGCATCGTGGCGCTGCTGTTTTTGGGTTCGGCGGTCGTCGGTATCGCCTATGGCTTGGGTGCCAAGACGATTAAAAGCGATTCCGATGTGATGAAGGGTATGGCCAAAAGTATGGAAACGCTGGGGGCTTACATCGTGCTGGTGTTTTTCGCCGCCCAATTCGTCGCTTACTTCAATTGGACCAATATCGGGCTGGTCTTTGCCGTCAAAGGCGCGGATACTTTGCGTGCTTCCGGCCTGGGCCCTATCCCTTTGATGATCAGCTTCGTCGGCGTAGCAGCATTGATCAACCTGGCGATGGGCAGCGCTTCGGCCAAGTGGGCCATCATGGCGCCGGTCTTCATCCCCATGTTTATGTTGTTGGGCTATTCCCCTGAGTTTACGCAGGCGGCCTACCGCGTGGGCGATAGCGTTACCAATATCATTTCGCCGATGATGTCTTATTTTGCCCTCATCGTAGCCTTTATGCAGCGCTACGATGAAAAAGCGGGCATCGGTACCGTGGTCTCTACTATGCTGCCTTACACTATCGTCTTTTTTATCGGCTGGATCATCCTGCTAACTATTTGGATATTGCTGGGCTTGCCGCTGGGCTTTGGGGCACCTTTGTATTTGGAGGGTTTCGGTGGCTAGCGGCGCGGCGAGAGGTTTTAGCCACGGATTTCACGGATGCTCACGGATTGGCCGGGCGGCCAACCGGTGAGCAGGGCAGGTGGCGAGGGCGATTGGCCCTGTTTTTTGCGTCCGCATGCCGATCAGGACTGCGTATTTACTAGATGTGAGGAAACTTTGCCCTCTTTTTTCGCACTTTACGAATAATATCGAACCATGAGAAAATTCCTATTCCTGCTACTACTTGGCCTGAGCCTGGGCTTTGTCGAAAAAGACAGCCAGAGCGAGGCCGCGCTGTGGATGCGCTACCCGGCGGTTTCGCCCGATGGGCGCCAGATTGCGTTTTGCTACAAAGGTAATATTTATGTGGTCAGTGCTCAGGGCGGCATCGCCCGGCCTTTGACGGTGGGCGAGCACTACGATTACCAGCCGGTATGGTCGCCCGACGGCAGCCAGATCGCTTTTGCTTCCGACCGTCATGGCAATTTCGATGTTTTCGTGATGCCGGCCGCTGGCGGCCCGGCGAAACGGCTCACCTACCATTCGGCCAATGATCATCCGATGGCTTTCACGCCCGACGGCAAGGCGGTGCTCTTCACCTCGGGCCGTTTGATGAATCCGGAGAACGCACAATTCCCCTATGGCCGTTTCAACCAGGTGTACAGCGCCGCGCTGGACGGCGGCCGCCCGCGCCTGGAGCTGCCTCTCCCGCTCGAAGACTTGCGCCTGGATGCCAGTGGCGAGCGCTGGCTCTATATCGACTTGAAGGGCTACGAAGACGTTTGGCGCAAGCATCATACGTCCTCCATTACCAGAGACCTGTGGCTCTATGACCGCAAAGCAGATCAGCACACTCAGCTCACTACTTTTGAGGGCGAAGACCGCAACCCCATTTGGGCTGCTGATCAAAAGCAGGTGTATTACCTCAGCGAGGCTTCCGGCACCTTCAACGTTTGGAAGCTAGACCCCGCGCAGCCAGGCCAGCCACAGCAGCTGACCACCTTGGAGCGCCATCCGGTGCGCTTTCTGTCCGCAGCCAATAATGGCTTGCTGTGCTTTGGGTATCACGGTGCAATTTACACCATGCGCGAAGGCGAAAGGCCTGCCAAGGTCGATATCCAGTTGCCTTACGACCAGGGCGGGGTCGTCAGCCTGGAGAAAATCACCTCGGATGCTACCGAGATGGCCCTTTCGCCAAATGGCAAAGAAATAGCCTTCGTCCTGCGGGGCGAAATTTTCGTCACTGGCGT
>CAYSPJ010000049.1:25395-34821 GCA_964432875.1 uncultured Phaeodactylibacter sp.
AAAGAGGTGGCCTATTTGGAAGAGCGCACCACGCTTAAAGTGCTCAATCTGGCTAGCCAGCAAACCCGAACGGTGTTGCCTGCCGATAAAAACTATTCCTATTCCGACGGCGACCAACACTTCCGCTGGTCGCCCGATAGCAAGTGGTTCCTGGTCACTTTTATCGACAAAGGGCGCTGGGTGAGCGAAGCGGGGCTGGTACACGCCAGCGGCAAGCAAAAGGTTGTCAACCTCAGCCAGAGCGGCTATGCCGAAGGGCGGCCGGAATGGGCGCTGGAAGGCAAAGCGGCCCTCTATACCTCCGACCGCGCGGGCTTCCGCGCTCACGGCAGCTGGGGGTCGCAGGTCGATGTGTACGCCATGTTCTTTGATCAGGACGCCTACGCCCGCTTTAAGTTAAGCAAAGACGAATTTGGCATCCTCAAAGATAAGGAGGAGAAAGACCAGAAAAAAGAAAATGGCACCGATGGCAAAGACAAGGAAAAAGAGGAGAAAAAGCCCGTCGAAGACCTGGTACTGGAGCTGGAAGGCAGCGAGGATCGGGTCGCACGCCTGACTTTATCTTCTTCCTTGCTGTACGCCTATACGCTTTCGCCCGATGGCGAAAAACTCTACTACCTCGCCGGGCGCGACCAGAGCGCGGACTTGTGGGAGCTCAACATCCGCGAGAAAAGCGCCAAAACGCTTGCCAATTTCAAAGGCAGCGGCGGCAGCCTGGCAATCGACGCCGAGGGCGAAAACCTCTACGTGCTCAGCGGTGGTTCCATCAGCCAGGTAAAAACAGCGGACGGCAAGCAGAAGCCAGTCAGCTTTACTGCCGAAATGTATCTCGACAAAGCCGGCGAACGGGCCTACTTCTTCGAGCATATCTGGCGGCAAGTGGATAAGAAATTTTATGTCAAAGACTTGCACGGGGCCGATTGGCCAGGCTTGAAAAAGGATTACGCTGCTTTCCTGCCTCACCTCAACAATAGCCGCGACTTTGCCGAGATGGCTTCTGAACTGCTGGGCGAGCTCAACGGTTCGCATACCGGTTGCCGTTATTCTCACAACGATCCGAAAGGCGACCAGACCGCCGCTCTGGGGATTTTTGAAGACTACAGCTACCAGGGGGCGGGCATCAAAATTGCCGAGGTGATGGATAAGTCGCCTTTCAAAATCGGTAAAACCGGGGTACAGGCGGGTATGATCATCGAACAAATCGATGGGGTATCTATTGGCCCTGACGAGAATTATTATCCTCTGCTCAACCATAAGGCTGGCAAACAGGTATTGGTGAAAATCTTCAACCCCCAGGACAATAGCCGCCGGGATGTCCCGGTCAAAGCCATTAGCCTGGGTGAGCAGGGCAACCTGCTGTACGAGCGCTGGGTGAAATCGCGCCGCGCTGAGACGGAGCGCCTCTCTGGCGGCCGGCTCGGCTACGTCCACGTCAGGGGCATGGATAGCCCCAGCTTCCGGGAGGTATTCTCCGAGCTATTGGGCCGTTACAGCGATAAAGAAGGAGTCATTGTCGATACCCGCTTCAACGGCGGCGGCTGGCTGCACGACGACCTGGCTACGCTGCTCAGTGGCGAGCAGTACGTGCAGCTCGTGCCGCGCGGTCAAGTCATCGGCTCCGAGCCGCAGAATAAGTGGCAAAAACCTTCGGTGGTACTCGTAGGGGAGGGCAACTACTCCGATGCTCACTTTTTCCCGGTAGCCTATCGCGCTTTAGGCATTGGCGAAATCGTGGGCATGCCAGTGCCCGGTACCACTACTGCAGTATGGTGGGAAAGGCAGATCGACCCTACTCTCGTCTTTGGCATCCCCCAGGTAGGCGTGACCGATCGCGAGGGCCGCTACCTGGAAAACCAGCAGCTCGAGCCTGACCACCGCGTGAAAAATATGCCCAAGAGCCTCATTTCCGGCGGCGACAGCCAGTTGGAAAAGGCGGTGGAGCTGCTGTTGAAACAATAGGGCTAGCAGGCGCGAAGCAAGGGTCGCTGCTGAAAGGTTTATCCACGGCATCGGCCCTTGCCTCGTATCCTCCAGGCGGCTGGCCAGATGCTGCTTTCAAACCAAAACAAACGACAAATTCGCGTTTTCGCGCAATCATTTCCCTTCGGGAAGCCAGGAGAAGCTGCTCCCCAATTCACTTTCCTTTATCCGCTCGGCTAGTTTGACCGAGAAAGCCCGCGCACTGGGGCCATCCAAGTGGTGGAAGCTGTCGTAGAATTTGTACTCAGCTCCATCTTTTGAAAAATCAAAATAAGGCACCGCATGCTTTTCTGCTAGCGCTGCGATTAGGCTACCGAACTCAGGGAATACTTTATTTTCCTCAGCCAGCATTTCCTCAGCAATTGGTAAACGAACCAACACGACTTCGCCAAACTGCTGTAAATGCGCCACCGTCTTGTCGAGATATTCTTCCCGGAAAGGGGAGCGGACCGGCCGGCGTTGGGTGGCTTTCAGCTCATCTATTTTTTTGTCGAAAGGCCTCTCCATGGGTTTGCGTTCTACCCAGCCATCGGGATGGAATATGTCGTTATTCCTCTTGCGCCTTTCCCGGTTGAGCAATTCAGTGGCCAGGCTGCGGTCGGCAGAGACGTTGCGGATGATGTATTCGATATTGGGGTCCAGGTTTACAAACAGCAGTTTGTAAAAACGGAAATCCCCTTCTCGGGGATGGGAAGGGCTTTCGCCCATGTAGTCCATGATGCTGGCGGGGTTTACGGCTACGATGAATAGCCCGTTTTGGGTGCCCCGGGCTATTTTCTTCTTTATTAAGCGGTAGTAGTGTTCGCCATAAGGCGAACTGACACCGTTAAAGGCCAGGTTGAGCACCTTGCCTTCGAGCCCCAATTCCTCGCGCATTATTTCCGGGGCGATACCCCTTCTGGTGCGGGAGTCCCCTACAATTAAAGAGTTGGCAGCATAAGTAGCTTTGCAATAGTCGTAGTCATACTTCTTAATCCATTGGTAGAGCACGAACAAATACGGCAGCCCAACCAGGAGGAGCAGCGCAGCGAGTTTGAGCAGGAGGCGAGATACATCGCGCATAAACCAGTTTTTAGAACTCAAAATAAATGAATTTCCGTTGTGCCGGTATGCCCAAGAACAAAATGCTGCCGAACAATACCAGATAGAACGCCCAGCGCAGCCACCGCTGCCGACGGGCGAGGAACACATCCATCGGGTCGCCGCGCATGAGTAGATGCACCACATCCATGGCGGCAATAAGGGCGATGGATAAATAAAAATCGAAAGGCCCGATGATGCGCAGCATCAGCCACAATTGGCGGGCGGAGAAATTGAAGCCGTGTTCGATTAATGCCAGGGCGTGCGTCAGGTGCTCCGCTCGGAAAAAGATGATGGAGAAGTTGCCCAGGGCGAAGCAGACGACAAAGCCCATGAAGGCCTTGAAGCGTTGGGCGTTTTGAAGCCCCAGCGATGCGTACATTTTTGCCACCGGCTTTTTGGTGTAGGTTTCCACCACCAGGAAGATGCCGTTCATGGCCCCCCAGATGAGGAAAGTCCAGTTGGCGCCGTGCCAAATGCCGTTGAGGGTGAAGCTGGCAAACAGGGCAAAGAGCAGCCAGCGCGCCTTGGGGGAAATACTGGAGAGCGGGAAGTAAACGTAGTCCCGAAACCAGGAAGTGAGCGTGATGTGCCATTCGCGCCAGAAGCGGTTGAATGAAGTGATGGCATAAACCCGGTTGTCAAAATTCTTGGAGAGCTTGATGCCTAGTATCCTGGCGCTACCCATGGCGATATCCTGGTAGGCGGAAAAGTCGCAAAAAATCTGGAAGAGGAAGAACAGCGTAGCCACCCAGATGGGCAAGCCTTCGTAGCGCGTGTAGTTCCCATAGACCCGATCGACAAACAAGCCCAGGCGGTCGGCGATGACTAGTTTTTTGAACAGGCCCCACAAGATGAGGCGCAGGCCGCCGACTACTCGGTCGTAATCAAAGCGGTAGTCGAAATGGAACTGGCTCAGCAGGTCGCGCGCTCGTTCGATGGGGCCAGCTACCAGCTGGGGGAAGAAGCTCACGTAAAGTGCAAACTTGCCCAGGTGTGGCTCCGGTTTGATATAGCCCCGGTAAACATCGATGGTGTAAGCCAGGGTCTGGAAGGTGTAAAAAGAGATACCCACGGGTAGTAATACATTCAAATGAAAGGCTTCAAAGCCGGGGCTGAAGGGCTGTGCCAGGGCAGCTACCTGATTGCTGAAGAAGTTGAAGTATTTAAAAACGAACAGTATGCCCAGGTTGACTGCCAGGCTGAGGTAAAGGTATTTCTTTTTTGCCTCCGGGCGCGGCGCCTTGCCAATTTGTAGTGCTGCCCAGTAATCTATCAGGGTGGAGGCTATGATGAGGATGATATAGGCCGGGTTCCAGTACATGTAAAAGAAGTAGCTGGCCGCCAAGAGCCAGAGCCAGCGCCATTTTAGCGGCGTCAGGAAGAAGACCAGCACAACTATGGGCAGAAATAAAAAATAGATCAGCGAGGTAAACAGCATGGGTTATCCGTTTTGAGCAGTGGCACATTTCTCAGCTAGAAAAATAGCCAATGCCTCGATAGAAGGCAAGGCCCAAAAGGCATCAGCGCTGACCCGGATGCCGAGCTGTTTGGACAGTTCTTCGGACATGAGCATCGCATCTACTGACTCCAGCGGATACTGCCTGACTTCGTCCTGGGCGTTCATGGATTCCAGCGGCACATTTGCTTTTTCGGCGATTTGTCGCAGCAGCCAGGCTTGGATAGACTCGGCATCTTTGCCCAGGAGGGGTGCTTCAGCATCGGCCAAGGGCGCCGCTTTCAGCTGAGGGGCTTCCCAGCGCGCCAGTTCTTTCAGCTTGCCCTCCAGATACTGTTGGCAGGCAAATTGCCTTTGGATTTTACCGCTCGAGGTTTTGGCCAGGCTCATGGGCAGCAGCAGTACGATGGCGTGCAGCCCGATCTCGAAATCTTCGGCCACGGCTTGGCGCACCGCCTCGAAGATGTGGTCTGCATCCAACTGCTTCCAGTATTCGCGTTTGATCTCTTGTACGAGCACTAGTTTTTCTTCACCCTCCAGCTCAATGGAGAAAGCGGCGCCGCTGTGGAATGCCAGGGCTGGATGGGCATGTTGCGCGACGAATTCAATATCCTGCGGGTAGAAGTTTTTACCCCGGATGATGATCAGGTCTTTTAGGCGGCCGGTGATGTACAGCTCGCCTTGGCATAGAAAAGCTAAATCGCCAGTGCGCATGTAATAGGGCGTACTTTGGCCGGCCAGCCTGGCGCGGAAGGTTTGGGCGGTGGCCTCCTCTTTTTGCCAGTAGCCGGAGCAGATGGAGTCGTTGGCCTCTATCCACAGCTCGCCCTCTTCCATATCTGCACAGCGCTCGTGGCTCTCCGGATTGACGATGGCCAGTTTCATATCCTCTCCAGCCGATACGCCGTTGCTGACCAGATAGGAGGCCGGGGCATTCACGAGCTGGGGCAGTTCGCCCGGCAGTGGCACCTTCTTTCCGCTGGCACGGGGAGGTAGGAAGCCAAGGGTTTGATTTTTAAGCGTTTGGGAAACGAACAAAGTGGCTTCCGCTAAGCCGTAACAAGGAGAAAAGGCTTCATAGCGAAAACCGTAAGGCTGAAATTTTTGATTGAATTGTACCAGGGTGGCCAGGCGTACCGGCTCCGCCCCAATGACCGCGATTTCCAGCTTGCTCAAATCCAGCCCGGTGCAGTCTTCCTCCTGGGTTTTTTCGGTGCAGAGGTGGTAGGCAAAATTCGGAGCAAAGGTGATGGTCGCCCCGTAGTTGCTCATAGCCTGCAGCCAGCGGACGGGTTTTTGTATAAAGTGGCTGGGGGACATGAATACAGCGGGTACGCCCGCGACAAAAGGCGCCAACAGGCCAAAAACCAGGCCCATATCATGGAAGATAGGTGCCCAGGTCAACATTTTCTGCCCGGGCTGCATGTTAGACGCTCTAATAATCAGCGCGATGTTGTCTAGCAAGTTTTTATGGCTGACCATCACGCCTTTGGGGGTGGAGGTAGAGCCGGAAGTATATTGTAAATAGGCCAGCCCATCGGGCTCAATAGCTGGGCCTTGCCAGTTTAGAGGCGCCAATGGCAGCGACTCGATATTGAGCAGGGGCAGCTCCAGCGAGCTATCCTTGATTTTTTCAATCGCTTGCAATACGGAGCTGTCGGCTAGCACTGCTTTGGCATCGCAATCCGCGATGATCAGCTTCAGCCTTTCGATGTTGTGGTTATTGCGTGGCGGGTAGGCTGGCACTGCAATCACGCCAGCGTAAAAACAGCCAAACAGGGCGATGATATAATCTAAGCCTTGGGGCAATAACAACAGGGCACGCTCGCCTTGTAATTGGCGCTCGGCCAATTGGGCGGCAATGGCCCGGGCCTTCATCTCCAATTCCCGGTAGGTGAGCGGCAGCCCTTCAGCCTCGCCATCAGCCAGGAAAGTAAAGATGGGGAAATCGGGTTGTTGCTGGTTTTTTTCTTGCAAAACTTCAATCAGCGTAGTCTTGGGTATCATTGGTCGTTGTGTTCCGGTTTGCTTTATTTGTTCTTTAAGTTGATACACTGCTTCGATTTGACGGATCGATCGCGCGTCCTAGCCTTCCAAAGGCGCTGCATGATGTAACGCTTAGTGATGGTCAGGGCAGCAGCTCATGCTGCTTTGATTACTTCCCGGGCGTAAAACTGCAGGTAAGCGCCGTCAAAAGCTAGCAAAGCGGCTTTGATATCGTCAATGAGCGCTTGGCTATAGATTTTATTACGGTTTTTGTTGTCCAAAGTTTCATTTAAAAAAGCAGCTGGAGGGCATATTTTTTCCAGGGCTCGCCCGCTGCTCTCGATCATGCTTTCGTAGCGGATAACTTCCAGCCCCTCCAATCCGAGGTAGCGTTGGTAGAGTTCATGGGCCAGCCGCACCTGGCGGGCCAAAAGCTGAGGGATGGCTTCCAGCTCTTGGTACAGGCTGGGATTCAGCGTCTTTAGTACCGTCAGGTTGCCGCGGGCTACCGGGGCATCGATGGTATTCCAGGAAGCCAGGGTGGCGACGGGGTTGCGGATGATGGCGTAACAAGGGTATTGCCGGGCCAGCTCGGGGAGCAGGAAGGTGAAGTGTGCGTTTTGCTTGATGACCAGGTAAAAGTCTGGTGTCAAAGTTTTGTCAAAATGCACGACACCTTTTTGTACGATGCTCTGCCGCTTACCTCCGGCCGTGGCCTGGAAGGGGTTGTCGGGGATGCTCAGGCCTGCTACTTTGGCCAGGGCGGTACCCTGTTCAAGGAGGGAATGCCGCATCTCGGCAAAGAAAGCCTGGATGGATTGCAGGCCTGCTTCCGGGTTGGGGAACATCCGCAGGTTCATCGGCTCGTGCAGCGCCACCGTGTTTTCTGCTTTGTTGAGCAGGTAGCAGGCCAGGGTGGTGCCGGAGCGTGGCGGGCCGGTCAGGATGATGTTGCGCGGGTTGATATTCACGATAAGAGTTGGTTTAAAAGCGCTTCGGTTTCGCTTTTGTCATAGAATTGCCAGTAGTGGCCTTCAGCGCGCAGCAGCGCCTGTGCGGCAATTTCGATGCTGGCCCGGTCGTAAAGCGGGTTAGTATTTTGCTGGGCCAGCACCCAGTTGTTGGTTATCGGGGCCTGGGCGATGCGCTCCAGGGTTTTGCCATTGGAAGCAATCAGCTCTTCATAGCGCAAGATATGGTTTTCCGGGAAATCGCGGTATTGCCCAAAGTACCAGGAGAGGATGAACAACTGCCGCTCCAGCAAGTCGGGCATAGCGGCCAGTTGCTGGTTGAATGCTGGCAGCAGCCGATCCGCTTTGGCTACTTTACCGCGGGAAACTGGCACGTCCACGCTGGCCCAGGAGCTGAGCAGCGCCAGGGGGTTGCGGATAATGGCGAAAGTTTCGTAGCGCCGGGCGATCTCCGGCAGCAGGAGGGTAAATTCGGCATTGTGTTTCATCGCCAGGGTGAAGCCGGGGGGCAAGGGCTCGCCAAAGCTGATCTCGCTGCGCTGGACGACCCTTTGGCGATGCCCGGCAGCATCTTGGCTATAGGCATTATCGGTGATTTTGCCGTCCTTGCCGCGAGCCAGGGCCGTCCCGGTTTTGAGCAACGATTTACGGAAGCCCACAAAGGCTTGGCCCACTTCGTCCAGGGCGGCATCCCTCGTGGGGAAGCGGCTACGGTCCATCGGCTCATTCAAAGCAGCGATTCCGGGGCACTCGCTCAGCAGCCGACACACCAGGGTAGTGCCGGAGCGGGGCAGGCCGGTGAGGATGAGGTTGCGGCCGGACATATCCAGCTCAGACCCCCACAAACTTGAAAAGATGTTTTTGATGCCAAATTTCATCTGCCTGGTGTAATAGGTTTATCAATGCTTCTCTCTCTTGTTCGATACTATGGTTCTTACTGATCTCCTTACCGTTGCGGATTAACGCCTGTTGTTGCCGTTCCGGCATTTTTAGGGCCTGGAGGATGGCCTGGTAAATAGCCTGAGTGTTGTACTCCGGCTGTAGGCAGGTCTTTCCCGGTAGGCAAAAATCGATATTGCCCACGGCAAAGGGGCAGATCACGAGCTTTTCCATCGCCATGCCCTCCAGGGCAGGCAAGTAAAAACCCTCCGCTCCCCGCTCGGCATCCAGCGGCAAGTAAGCCACGATGCGCGCCCGGTTGACCAGTTGGAGGAAGTCTTCCCTCGTGGGCAGTTTGGGCGGGATTTGGATGGCGAACCTGATTTTTTCCCGCCGCCAGAGGTTGTGCCACTTTAGCTTGCGCTCCAGCGCCAAGGCCATAGGCTCGTTTTTTAGCCCTACAATGAGCACGTCCAAATCTGGGTGAGGGTTGGGTGGCGGCAGCAATGTCAAGTCTATGGTATCCGGAATCAGGTAAACCGGCCCGTTGACGCCAAAATCTTCCAGTATTTTTTTACCCAGCGAGCTCTTGGCAATCCGGATAGCCGGATACTGCAGCGATTCATGCCGGGGATCGTTGGGGTTGACATGCCGGGGCTGGGCGATGTTGAGCACCGGCGCAGGCGGGTGGGCTTTCTCCGCGGCGGAAAACACGCTCCAGTCGCGCCCGGCCAGAAAAAGCACGTCATCGGGGCGTACCTCCCAGCGAGCCAGGGCCTCTTCCCGATAGGGCAGCCAGACGTTGCCAGGATTATCAAACCATACTGTTTCTGGCCCAAAGTAAATTTTCGGCTCAAAGGTAGTGGAATGGCGGAAGTGCTCAAAAGCATCGCGCACCTTCAACTGCCCGCCGCTGGTGCCGCCGTTGTAGTTCGTCCAAGAGCGGTGAAAAAGCACGCTGCGTTTGTGGTTCATTGGTCTTGCTTTTCTAAATGTTTACCTTTGGTTGTAGGTCGCGAGCCACGCGCCTTGCGTTACAAGTTTTTGCAACCGCAGCCCCCTTTAACCTTT
>CAYSPJ010000050.1:0-34604 GCA_964432875.1 uncultured Phaeodactylibacter sp.
AAAAACTGTACAACAATATGCTCATGATTTATTTGGCTGTCAATTGGGACGGTGTAGTTGAAGGTTTATTGATCGCTGCAGTGGGGTATCTGGTCGTACTGATTGCCCTGGGGGTATTGTACTATGTCTTCAGGTATCTGCCCCTGGTGCTCCAGTTGCGCATCCGCTACCGCTTGCGGCGGCAGGGCAAGCCAGTGGAGCATGGTGAAGAATTGGGCGTCAATGCTGATATAAGCGCCGCCATCGCCCTGGCCCTGCATTTGTATTTGAATGAAATACACGATGAGGAAACCACCGCCGTGACCATTAGGAAAGTATCCAGGAACTATTCTCCCTGGAGTTCAAAAATATTTGGCACTTCCAACCGGCTTCGCCGCTAAAGATTGATAAAGATACAGGATTATGAAGAAATTCAAATTTACCATTAAGGGCCACGAATATGAAGTCGAGGTGCTCAGTTATGAGCAAAATGTGGCCGAACTGGAAATAAATGGGACGCACTACTCGGTGGAGGTAGATACTCAGCGAGAGATCAAACAGACCAAGACCGTCAAATTGGTGCGCTCTCCTGTACCTCCGCCGACGCCGCAAGAAGCCAGGATCCAGCCGGTAACAGCGGGCAATGCAACGCCCGTAAAAGCCCCTTTGCCCGGTACGATCCTGAAGCTTATGGTTAGCCAGGGCGCTAGCGTGAAAAAGGGTGATACCTTACTGATTATGGAGGCGATGAAAATGGAGAATTCTATTACTGCCAGCAAGGATGGCAAAGTTGCTGCCATCAGGGTGAAAGAAGGCGATACGGTTTTACAAAATGATGTTTTGCTCGAATTGGAATAAGTATGAAAAAAGCCATCACACTAGTTGTTATCATCGCTGTGCTTTCTGCGTTGCACGCCATTTTCCTGAGGGCGGAACAGCCGGCCAAGGATACGGCACAGGCTCCTGCCGCGACCACTGCCATCGCACAAGAACCAGCAGCGGCAAGCCAGGGTAAAGCCTTGGACGCCCTGCAAACTTTTTTCAGCTACACTGGTTTTGCCAACGCCCGGGCGGGCAATTTCATCATGATTGCCGTGGGGCTATTCTTTATTTGGTTGGCGGTAAAATACCATTACGAACCCCTCTTGCTCATCCCCATTGGTACCGGGATATTGCTTGGCAACATCCCCTTCAAACTCGACTCCGGATTGCAGCTCGGTATCTATGAGCCAGGTAGTGTGCTGAACTACTTGTATTATGGCGTCATTAAAGGGATTTATCCCCCCCTCATTTTTCTGGGCATCGGGGCGATGACCGACTTCTCCTCCCTGATCTCCAACCCGCGTTTGATGCTTCTAGGGGCAGCCGCACAGATTGGTATTTTTGTAACTTTCATCGGTGCGCTCATCATGGGCTTCTACCCGGCAGAAGCCGGGGCGATCGGCATTATCGGCGGTGCCGATGGGCCAACGGCAATCTTTTTGTCTTCCCGCCTGGCCGGCGGGGAAAACATCGTAGGTAGCCTGGCCGATGGCATGCCCATCTTCTCGCAAAACCTGATTGGGCCGATTGCCATTGCTGCCTACTCATACATGGCCCTGGTGCCAGTCATCCAGCCGCCCGTTATGCGCCTGTTGACGAGCAGTAAAGAGCGTCTTATCCGCATGAAGCCCCCTCGTTCGGTCGGCAAAACGGAAAAGATCATGTTCCCGATTATCGGGCTTTTGCTTACCACCTTTATTTCGCCAAGCGCGTTGCCGCTGCTGGGGATGCTATTTTTTGGCAATATCCTCAAAGAATCGGGGGTGACAAAGCGGCTGGCCGAGACGGCGCGCACTTCGCTCATTGATATTGTTACCATTGTGTTGGGGTTAACAGTCGGCGCTTCTACTCAAGCCGATGTCTTTCTGACTTCGCAGTCTATACAGATCTTTGTGCTAGGTGCTTTTTCCTTTATCATCGCTACGGCCGGAGGGGTCATTTTTGCTAAAGTGATGAACGTATTCCTCAGCAACGAGAATAAAATCAACCCATTGGTTGGTGCCGCCGGAGTTTCTGCCGTGCCCGACAGCGCCAGGGTAGTACAAATGATCGGACTGAAAGAAGACCCCGGAAACCACCTGCTCATGCACGCCATGGGGCCAAATGTGGCTGGAGTAATCGGTTCGGCAGTAGCAGCCGGGATTCTGTTGAGTTTCCTGGGCTGAAAACCAGCCGAGCCAATTTTATCAGGTGATTAGTTTTGGCGTTGCCAAAAGTTTTTTATTTATTGTGCAGCAATAGCCAGGATAAAAAAATGGATTTTTACTAATAGGCAAAACATCTTCAACAATGAGAAAAACCATAAGCTTTAAAACGAGCATCCCACTGCTGGCAATTTCTTTTGCCTTTATTTTAGCCGTACAAATCCTCATCGGCTGCGGCGGCGGCTCCTCAACCAAGGCTGTCTCAATCGATAAGCCCACGGGCAAGGCGCTCTACGTCTCCTACTGCCAAATCTGCCATGGCCCCGATGCTCATGGCGATGGGCCAATGGCCGAGATGCTGAAAGTGCCACCTCCCGACCTGACGCTGATTAGTTTTACCCGGGAGGATGGCAAATTCCCCAAAAGCCAGATTGAAAGGATTATTGACGGGCGCGAGCGCATGAGTGGCCATGGCGAGGGTGACATGCCCATTTGGGGCACTACTTTCCATGAATCAGAAGACATTACGGATGAAAATGAGCTCAAGCGGCGAATCGGCTTGCTAGTGGATTACCTCGAGTCTATACAACGCACACCAGAATAAGCCTGCGTAGTGGGCAGCTCCGGATTGGCAATGGGGCTGCCCATAGGCTTTCCTATGAGGGAGGTTGCCGTATAGCTACCCGATTAACGCCATCGGGGGGCAGGGCGGGTAAAATGGCCGTAGGTTTAATGGCGGCTACTCCAACTCCCACCCATACTGTTTCCAATCTTCGGCATAGTCAATATCCGATAGGGTGGGGCATAGGGCATGAGATTTGCCCAGTTTTTCCATGGCGGTTATCGTGTCGGCATATACCGTTGGGGTGCTCCATTGGATACCCTCGAACAAGACAGGATGAAAAGCTTTCATGCCGAGCAGGTAATATCCGCCATCCATGGCCGGGCCGATGACGAAGTCTGTCGTTTCAAGTTTTTCAAAAGCCTCGTTGATGATTTCGGCGCTCAATTGGGCTATATCGCTGCCGACGATTATGGCTGAGCGGGCATGCTGCAGGGCGATTTGAAAAGCATGGGCCATGCGTTCGCCAAGCCCTTCCCCTTCCTGTAAGTATTTTTGGAAGGCCGCTTCCGGCCAACCATCCCGGACGGCGATTTGACCGCTATAAAAAAGCATGCGGCGCACATTTACGGCAAGAGCAGCTGAGCGGGTATGCGCCAGCAAAGACTCGTAGATACGTAGCGCTTGCGCTGCGCCCAGCTCATGAGCCAGGCGCGTTTTTACTTTGCCCAGCTCAGGGTTGCGGATAAAAATAATCAGTGCTCGCTCTTCGATGACAGCTTGTTTTTGCGCTTAGTCCTTTTTATACAATTCTTCCTCTTTGACCACTTGCACTTTGTCGCCATCTTCCAGCTTGCGTGCAATGGCGGCATAAGGAGCGGTTACGATTTGATCGCCCTCCTGCAGGCCAGAGCGGATGTGGATATAAGAGTCATCCTGTACGCCGGTTTCAACACGTACCATGCGCACCGTATCGGCCGATACGACAAAGAGCACCTCAATGAGTTCGCGTTGCTCATCCTTTTCCTGGGCGGGTTGTTCGTCCTCGTCCTCTTCATTTTCGCCCTCTTTCTGCGAGCCTTCTTTTTGAGAATCCCTTTTCTTTTTGCTATCCTTATCACGTGTGGTCACGGCCTGAATCGGGACAGACAAAGCCATTTCAACGGTTTCGGTCTTGATTTCTACCGAGGCGGACATGCCCGGGCGGAAGGGGTAAGGCTTGGCGGCGGAGATCAAGTCCTGATAAGAATCTTGTTCGATATTGATGCGTACCTCGAAATTGGTCACCTGGTCGCTGGTCAGGGCGGCCGTCAGGCCCGTGGAGGTAGCGGAGTTGGCAATTTGAGTGACCCGGCCACGGAAAGTGCGCCCAATATAGGCATCTACTTCGATGGAGACTTCGTCGCCCATATTCACGCGCGGGATGTCATTTTCACTGACCTCCACCCGTACCTCCATGGCATTGAGGTTGGCGATACGCATCATTTCAGTACCGGCCATCTGGATGGTACCTACCACCCGCTCGCCTTCCTCTACGCTGAGGCTGGAGATGATGCCGCTCATGGGGGCAAACACATCCGTACGGCGTAGGCTGGTGCGCAATTCTTTGAGGCTAGCCTCGGCGCTTTGCACCGCAAACTGAGCCGCGCGCGCATTTTCTTCCGAGGCGCGGATGTTGGCTTCAGCAGCGCGGGCGTTGGCTTCCAGGCTACGTAGGCTAGAGAGCGACTGCTGGTAGTCCGCTTCGGAAATGACCCCTTGTTTGAAGAGTTTTTCGTTGCGGTCCTGTATTTCACGGGCATTGGCCAGCTGGGCTGAAATTTGTTCTTTTTGGGCCTTGAACTGATCAATTTGCGAGCGGGAGTTGGCCAATTGGGCCTTAGCGCTATTGACGCCAGCAATGCCGCGCTCCACCTGCGACTCAAAGGCATCGGGGTCGATGCGGGCTAGCAATTGCCCGGTCACCACCGAGTCGCCTTCTTTAATCAGGAGCTGGACGATTTCGCCAGAGACGTCGGAGCTGATTTTTACTTCCGTTTGAGGGAAAATCTTACCGCTGGCGGCTACCTTCTCTACAATTGTGCGCTTTTCCGCTTTTTCAACGGCTACTTTTTCGCCCTGAGGTTTGTTCTTGTTGCGCCATACTACGGCAACTACCAGGATGATGATGACGCCCAGCAGGGCGAATATCAGCGTATTGCTGCGCTTGGATTTTGACATGGTGGAACTCTTTTTATAGTTGGTTTTTAAGCATTACGCAACTTGCTGCCTAATGCCGGAAATACGAATGAGCGCTGGTTTAGTCCAGGGTTATCGGCCTGCCCAGGTAAAAGTCGACGACTTTAAGGTTGAACAGGTATTGGTATTTTGTGCGTATTAAATCTATTTGGGCCCGGTCGAGGTTGTTGCGCGAGGTGGCGTACTCCAGAGAGTTGATCGCCCCAAGCTTAAAGCGGGTTTCAGCGTTGTCAAAAGCAGCTTGAGCGGCTTCGACGGTGCGCTGGGCGGCCAGCATGGCTTCTCGGGCAGCACGGGAATCAGCTATAGCCCGTTGGACTTCGGTCTTGAGCTGCTGGCGCAATTGCCGGTTGGTGACCTGGGTATTCAGCACGTTGAGGCGGGCCCGTTGCACCGCGATGCGGTTTTGATGATTGCTATAAATGGGGACGCCGAGGCTCAAGCCCACCGTCTGCCCAAAGTTGTCCTTAAGTTGTTTGGAATAAGGGATTTGATTGAATTCCAGCGGGACCTGGGTTTCAAATTCGATGACCACCGGAGTATTGTCGATGAAGACGGTCTGTGGCACGCGCATCGGGCCAAATACTGCCGAGCGGAAGGCGCTGGAGAAGTTGGTATTAAGGCTAGCGAAGAGGGAGAGCGTGGGCAGGTACCCTCCCTGGGCAATGTTTTCATCTAGTTGGGCGCTTTCCAGGCGCAGGTCGGCAGCGCGGATCTGGGGTTGGGTTTGTAGGGCTGCCACGTAGGTTTCATCGAGGTTGAAATTGCGCGGGTCGGCAGTTGGAGGGATGGTGACGCTCTCCGGGCGCACGATGCGCATATCCTCATCGGGGTCCACTTCCAGTAGTTGCTTGAGGTTGAGGTAGCCAATGGCCACCAGGTTTTGGGCTTCGATGATGAGTTGTTCATCCAAAGCCATTTGAGCCAGGAAGTCCAGGCGTTCATTGGCTGGCCGGGCACCCGCCTGGATGAGCTTTTCCGCTTGAGACAGTTGCTCCTGCGACAGTTCCAGCCGACGGCGGGCATTGCTGAGCTGCTCTTCGGCCAGGAGGATGCTCAGGTAGGCAT
This sequence comes from uncultured Phaeodactylibacter sp., assembly GCA_964432875.1. Classification (GTDB taxonomy): domain Bacteria; phylum Bacteroidota; class Bacteroidia; order Chitinophagales; family Saprospiraceae; genus JACJYE01. The sequence goes on from CAYSPJ010000050.1 coordinate 6,034, forward strand.
TGGCGATATTGAGCCCAATATTATTGAGGGTAGCCTGGGCGTCATACCGGGAGGCTTCCAGGTTGATCTTACTTTGCTTGATGGTATTATTTAACCGATTACCACCGTAGAGTGTGGCCGAAGCATCCAGGGAGAAGGAGTTGAAGCTGATCCGCTCGGTGTTAAAGGTGTTGGTTGTAGGGTCGATGGTGCGGCCAAACTGGTTGCCGGCACTAGTCCGGGCATTCAGGTTGGGCAGCCGGTTGAATTGGTTCTGCCGATCCGTTAGCCGGGTGTTTTCTATGGTGTATTCAGCTTGCTTGACGCTTAGGTTGTTTTGCCGGGCATATTCGATGCAACGTTCCAGCGTCCAGGTGTTTTGAGCGGTGATCGCCGAGCTAGATAGGCTAATGACCGCTATAAGTAGGGTGATTCTTGGTAGCATGATGCAATAGTATTTTATCCTGCAATACTAGCAAGCCTTGCCAGCACTTCCTTATTATTTATATAAAGGAGGCTTTCTGTTGGATGAAAGTAGCTTTTGCCTTGCTTTTTGGACGGTGGGGGTTGAAGTTAGATATTGGAGGAGAAAGTTAATACCCCTATCACCTGGTCGAAGCGGCTACCATAAGGACGGTAGTAGATAATAATGGTGTATTCGTTTTCTGCTTCAAAGGAGCTGCCCTCAATAAATGCAAGGTCTGGTTCAGCGAGGGCATTGTTTTTTGGTTTTTCCCATTCCGCTGGTGTGGCGGCATACATGTAGTCGTAGTAGCCCTGTTTGATCAGCGCGCCCCCCACATAAGCATTGGCGGCAGGGTCGTATACCATTTTAAACTCTGGCTTCATCTGCCATTCGGTGAAACCGCCGAAGAGATAAATATCGCGCCCTGGGAAAGGCTCCTCGACTTCCAGGGCGAAATAGACCTCCAGGTATTCTCCCGAGAGGTTGTTATCTTCCTGGTCGGTGGTGGCCAGCAGGAAATTGCCGTTGATATCCTCGAAGGTGGTGTAAGATTGCCGAGTGCGCGGTACATCTCTTTTGAGTTGGACCGTGATGTTATTGTCAATGCGTTGGACTGAAGCGATATTGAAAGATACCAGGCGCAAGCTGCGCAAATCGAGGAAACGGAATTCTCTGATGCCGGGGAAGACGATGCGGTCCTGCCAGTCAAAAATCAGGCTGTTGGGCCGGATGAACTTGGGCTCTATGCCCGTAATGGCATTATCCCAGCGGCCATTTTGCAGGACGGCGGCACGCACCTCTTGCATGGGGTTGCGGATAGCAAGCCGGGGGTGATCCACCACGAAATCAATCTCCTGATGGCTGCGGAATTTGCTCACCTGGCTGGCGCGCAGCACTTCCGGGCTTATCGATAGCTTAGTATCCACCACTACAAAGCGGCGGGTAATGGCTAATTGTTGGTTCGTACCATCATAGACCTTGAGCAGGTAATTGCCAGACACCAACCAGCGCATGTCCTGGTTGGGGAGTGGCAGCTGGTAATGGGTATAGGGCCAGAGCGTTTTAAAGGAAAAAGTAAACTGGCGGATACGCTCGCCGGTGAAGCCTTCCAGGTATTCCATTTCCGGCAGGTTGGAAGGCTGCCAGTCGGCATCACAATGGACGAAGGTATAGGTATAGTCTTTGACGTCGCCGTCAATATCGTCAAAAGACAGCACCAGCCGGCTGGGGCTGCCTAGTTCAATGATGGGATAGGACAAGAACAAGCCCTCCAGATGGAACTTCACCGAGAAGATATTATCCAGGTAAGTATAATCATAATTCCTCAGGCCTTCGTCTTGTGCCGAGGCGGGGTTGAAGCTGAGCAAGAGGATTGAGATCAATAAAGCGAGGAATCCAGCGGTTCGAGCCATGTTTGTATATTGAGTTATGCTTGAGGATAAACGTAAAAAATACCGAAGCATTGCGTTTACCTGGCTTTACTCACCCAGGGGTTGCCCCGCAGGGAAAAGCGCCAGTGCCAAGCGGCGCATTCTTCAGCATAAGCGACGCCGACCCGGGGCCCAGCGAGGATATCTGATGGGGAGATGGAAAGCCCCCGGCATTCCAGCCATATTGGGCTGTCTGCTTGCAGCATATCCATACCGCTTTGGTTGGCCTTGATGCCAAGTGCCTGGCTCAACACCCCTGGGCCGGCTGAAAGGCGGGGTCCCAACTGGCCCAGCCCACGCCGACGCAACATCAATGGTATATTGTCAACAGGTTCGATAGCGCGCACCAGCACTGCGTGCGGCACGCCTTCTGGGGCGGTTACGATGTTGAATAAATGGTGCATGCCATAACATAAATAGATGTAAGCATGGCCACCTTCGGCATACATCACCTTAGTGCGCTCGGTGAAACGGTAGTTGTACGCATGGCAAGCTTTGTCGTCTGGCCCGCGATAGGCCTCAACCTCCACGATTTTACCAAGGGCGAGTTGCCCGTCGAAATTGGTGGCCAGGAATTTGCCCAACAAATCGCGGCTCACCGCCAGTACGTCGGGCCGAGTAAAAAAATCTCGGCCCAGGCGCTGTACTTTGTCGATAAGTCTGGGTTGTGGCATCGGTCCTCTTTGCTAGATTTGCTATCAAAGCTTCAATCAGGCCTTAGCATCAGGCCCTTCTATTTGCCTATACTCACCATCCCTACCTCCGGCTATAATTCGGAGACTCCTTCGTGATGGTAATATTATGTGGGTGGCTTTCCAGGATGCCCGAGCTGGTGATTTTAACAAAATGAGCTTGCTGCAAAGCTTCGATATTGGCCGCCCCGCAATAGCCCATGCCGGCGCGCAGGCCGCCAATGTATTGTACCATCACCTCCGCCACCGAGCCTTTATAGGGCACGCGGCCTTCAATGCCCTCGGGCACGAGCTTTTTGATATCGTCTTCTACATCCTGGAAATAGCGGTCTTTAGAGCCTTGCTGCATGGCACCCAGGGAGCCCATGCCCCGATACACCTTAAACTTGCGGCCTTCGAAGATGATGGTTTCGCCAGGAGCTTCCTCTACGCCGGCAAATAAGCTGCCCGCCATAATTGTGCTGGCACCAGCGGCCAGCGCTTTGGCAATATCGCCAGTATAACGGATCCCGCCATCGCCGACGATGGGTATCCCCATCCCTTTTACGCCCTGGGAAGCATAGTAGATGGCCGACAATTGAGGGACGCCCACCCCCGCAACGACGCGGGTAGTGCAGATAGAACCAGGGCCCACCCCAACTTTGATGCCATCAGCACCGGCTTCGGCCAGGGCCCTGGCACCCTCAGCGGTAGCTACATTCCCGCCGATGATTTGGAGGTCAGGGAAATGCCCTTTGGCTTGCCTGACGGCATCCAGTACCCCGCGCGAGTGGCCGTGGGCAGTATCAATGATGACTACATCCACATTCACCCGTACTAAAGCCTCAATGCGCGCGAGCATATCGCTGGTGACGCCTACAGCGGCACCGACCACCAGGCGCCCCAAAGAGTCTTTGCAGGAATTGGGGTAATCCTGCACCTTCATAATGTCTTTATAGGTGATCAGCCCCACCAGGGTCCGGTCTTTGTCCACAACCGGGAGTTTTTCAATCTTATAGCCCTGAAGTATCTCGCGGGCTTGTTCCAGGGTAGTGCCAATCGGTGCTGTCACCAGGCTTTCCGTGGTCATCAGTTCTCGTACTGGCCGGGAAAGGCGGTTTTCAAAGCGCAGATCGCGGTTGGTGAGGATGCCCCGGAGCTTGTTGTGCTCATCGACGATAGGGATGCCGCCAATTTTGAATTGCTTCATCAAGGCCATAGCATCGCCCACTAGCGCATCTTCAGTGAGGGTGACCGGATCGACGATCATGCCGCTTTCTGAGCGTTTGACGCTGCGCACTTGCTCCGCCTGCTCGGCGATATTCATGTTTTTATGGATGATGCCGATACCCCCCATCCGGGCAATGGCAATAGCGAGTTTGTTTTCGGTCACCGTATCCATGGCGGCGGAAACAATGGGCGCGTTAAGGCGGAGGCCCCGCGTGAGCTGAGTGCTTATATCCACTTCGCGGGGGAGTACTTCAGAATATGCTGGCACCAGCAGTACATCATCAAAGGTGAGGCCCTCGATGAAAAGTTTATCCTGTGTTGTTTTTTCTTTTTCCATGCGCAAAGGTACATAAATCGGCAAAAAATAAAAAAGCTGCGCTCGAATAAATCAGCGGTTGACCCAAATGTGCCCGGTGGCAAGCCTGGAAGAAATGGCTTGAGGGTATCAACCACCATGATTTTGTTCGTACCTTAGCCCCTGCTCACGGGCAGGGCACGAGCTGCCTGCCCCAAAAAAGAATACTCATGCTCAGTATTTTTAGCGACGAACATTTCATGCGCCAGGCTTTGCAACAGGCTGAGCTGGCCTACGAAAAAGGCGAGATACCCGTCGGGGCAGTAGTGGTTTGCCAAAACCAGATCATTGCCCGCGCCTACAATCAGACAGAACTGCTGCGCGATGTCACGGCTCATGCCGAAGTGCTGGCCATCACGGCGGCAGCTAACTATTTGAATAGCAAATACCTGGCAGAATGTACCATGTACATCACCCTGGAGCCCTGCGTGATGTGTGCTGGGGCTTTGTTTTGGTCGCAGATAGGGAGGCTGGTCTATGGCGCAACGGATGAAAAAAGAGGATTCATGCGCTACGGGAAATCACTGTTACACCCCAAGACCCAGGTAGAATACGGCGTATTGATGGAAGAATGTAGCCTGCCGCTCAAGGCCTTTTTCCGTAACCGGCGGAACAGGTGACGTTAAAATCCGTTAAGCCTGGTTAAAGTATATTAAGGTGCGGGAATTACGTTGGAGAAAGTGTTTTATTTACAGCAGTTGTTGATAACCAAGCAAAAAATCACCTATTATGAATGCTGTGAAAATTTCCCTTTTAGCCGCTACTGCCCTGTTCCTGATCAGCGCCTGCGGCCCAAGCCTCAAGCCCTTTACCCAAGAGCTCTACCAACAAAACCAATGGACGGAACGGGAGCTGAAAGGCATCCAATTTTACCTCTCTGACGACATCGTCCTGACCAGAGCGCTTTCCGGCGGCACCTCGGAAATCACCTCGGGCAAAGTCAAGATCGTTGATGGGCGGCGGGTGGAAGAGGTCGTCATCCCCCGCAATACTCCGGGCGTATTGATGTTTATCCCTAAAGAAGACCGCCTGGCCATCAGCTTTGAAGAAGGGGGGCGCGAGCGCTTCCTCATTTTTGGCCCCAACCCCAAGGTGGGCAGCCGCTACGTCTTGATGGGTTCTGAATGGACTCGCCAGGGCGGTACCGTCACTTATGAAGGCAAAAAATGGGAGGTGAGTAGCTCGAGCGCCTACGCCAGCCTGCTCATCAACCTAAAGAAAGTCAATCGGGTGATGACGGAATCCCGCCGTGCTACGGGGCGTCGCATTGGATAATCCTTCGTTCTAGTTATTAGGCCCCGGAGCGCGCTCAAGCGCTCCGGGGCCCCGATAAGGTTGTGGTTCCTGAAATCACGTTGACTATGTTTGGCGCGAAAGGTATAACCAGCCGGTGATGAAAAGCAGCGCTTCAGTCACCCCGCTCCAGCCCTTTCAAAAAGGGCACAAAGCGGAAAGCTGCCAAGGGGGTATCTTCATATTCCTCCTCCGATATACGGGTGATGAGGTGCATGCGCTGTGCCGTCTCGCCCACGGGTATGACTAGCTTGCCGCCTATCGCCAACTGGTCCAGCAGCGGCTCGGGTACCACCGGTGCCCCGGCAGTGACGATGATTTTGTCAAAAGGGGCAAACTCGGGCAAGCCTCTGGAGCCGTCGCGCAGATAACAGCGGATGTTGCCCAGCTTCAGCTCCTTCAGTAAAGCCTTGGTCCTCAAGTAGAGGGTTTCCTGCCGCTCGACGGTATAGACCCTCGCCCCCAACATCGCCAGTAAGGCTGCCTGATAGCCGGAGCCAGTGCCGATTTCCAATACCTTGTCTCGTTTTTTGATGCCGAGCAGCACGGTTTGGTACGCTACCGTGAAGGGCTGAGATATCGTCTGTTCGCAGCCAATGGGGAAAGGCTTATCCAGATAAGCCTGCTCCTCGAAAGCCTTGTCCAGAAAGAAATGGCGTGGCAAGGCTTCCATCGCTGCAAGCACCTGCTCATCGCTGATGCCCTTTTTGCGTAGCTCGTTGATGAGCCGCTTGCGCATGCCTTTGTGCCGATAGCTATCTTCCACCTTTCTGGCTTTTACACAAAGATAAAGCTGCTGATCTGTGCAGCCATTATCTTACACTGATGAAGAAAGCTCGCTTCTGCTCCAGCGCTTGGCGATAATTGGCGATGGTTTGATCATCAGCCATGCCTTCCGTGATTTCGTCGAATACGTCCAGGTTATTATCCTCGATATTGAAAGTGTAGAAGACGTTACCGAGGTCTGCTTCGACCGGCGGGGGGAAGAGGTCCTGGATCGCACAATCATCGGAATCAGAGAAGAAGATCAAGCTGACCGCCCGTTCGGGGTTGAGCATGAAGACGTAGTTGCCTCGCTGCTTGAGCTGAAAACCGACGCGTAAGTTGTAGCTGTTGTCGGGGCAGCCATAGCCCAGGAGCGCCTCTCCGTTTTGGGGGAAAAGATCATCTCGGCTGGCTTCGCCCGATTGCACGAAGATGTCAAAACGGTCAATCGAAACGGGAAATGGTTCGATCGAGAGGATGTCCAACTTCGCCGTGACGTTGAAAGTGGCATTCCGGATGAGGATGTCTGCCCCCGTCTGCTGATCTTTCAAGGTCTTGCCGGGGAGGCTGGCCTCCACCCAGAAGATATCTCCAGTGCTGTATTGCTTTTTAACCGTGCCTAGATTCAGGCTTTTTTCAAAAAAGTAAATATCTCTTACTGGCTGGTTACTTTCCAGTTTACAGCCCCAGGTGCTTAACAAAAGCAGGGCGCTGATGACCATCAAAAATCTGTTTTTCATAATACGTATTTTTGCTTTAGACAAAAGGTTTACAAGGGGGCCTTCTTCTGGCTTTGTGGGCGCACAACCATGGCGGAATCGTTATTCCGGGCAATGATGAAGCAGTCCTTCCCGCCAATGGAGATAGGCGCGATGCGGCGCACCTGCCCTTTGATGCGCAAGCCGCCGAACGGCCAAACTTCGAAGGCATTATCGGTGCCGATTGATAAAACGTTGCCGAAGCTGGCGTCGTAGCGGCCCAGCTCGATATTGTTTTCGTAGAAATTGCCGCCCAGCAATACTTCCTGTCGGCCGTCGCCATTCAGATCGTATAAGGCAGCAGCTTTCAAAGCAGAAAACTGCAGCCGGTCGGGCAGGATGTGGGGCTTGAAATTCAGGCCGCCGGTGTTTTCAAACAGGATACTGGGGCTGGTATTGAACTCGAGCAGTTCGGCAGCGGCTAATTTCTCTTCCCCAAAAAGCTCGTCGAGGTTGGCAGCAGCAAAATCTTTGGCAAAGAGGTAGCGCTTTTTGAGCGAGACCAACTGCTTGGTCAGTTCTTTGTATGTGGCAAAGGGTTGTTCACGGCCTTCGAGATAGTAAGTCATGATCTGCTCGATCTGCTCATTGTCGTCAAAGTCATTCACGTAGAGGCGCACGGGTTCTTCGAGGCTAGGGCGGAGCTTGGAGTTCTGGCCGAGGTTGCCGGCCAGGATGTCCAGGTCGCCATCCTGATCGAAATCGTGTAGGAGCACGAAGTTCCACCAGCCTTTCATCTCGTTGAGCTCGCGCCGTATCAGGCGGCCGCCTTCATTGATGAAGATTTGGATGGGCTTCCATTCCACTGCCAGGATCAAGTCCAGGTCGCCGTCTTGGTCGAGGTCGGCCCAGGCTCCATTTTTTACCAGGCCCACATCTTGCAGGCCCTCGGCAGCTTGAAAGGTGACATCTTCAAACTGGCCATTGCCTTTATTCAGGAACAAATAGGAAGATGGCGTTTTACCGTAATTCCAGGGCACGGCGCGGGCGCCGAAGAAGATATCCACCAGGCCATCGCCGTTGAAATCGCCAGCCAATACGCAGGAAGCAGTCAGGAAAGCGCCTGGGAAGATGCCTTTAGCAGCGGTAAAGTTGCCCTTGCCGTCGTTGAGGTAAGCCCGTTGGCTCAAGGCCTCATGCTGGTCCCAATATTCATTACCGCCGCTGGCGACGACCAGGTCGAGGTCGCCGTCGTTGTCTAAATCTACAAAGGCGGCGTCCACATCTTCGAAGAGGCTGTCCTGGAGGATGGCTGCCGGGGTGCGCTCGGCGAATTTGCCATTGGGCAACTGGATGAACAAGCGGCTCTGCCGCCGCTTGGAAGAGCCGAGGAAAACATCCTCCAGCCCATCGCCATTCACATCGCCGATGGCCAGGGCAGGGCCTTCGGCTGAGACCATGTGGGGGATGAGTATCTCGCGGTTAAACTCCACGAAAGGGTTTTCCTGGTGGACGTAATCCAGCCCAGCCTCCTGGGTGATGTCGATGAGGTCCCAGCCGGGCTGGGGGAGTTGGCGCAGCGCAGCATAGTCAAATTTTGGCAGGCCAGCCTTCCATCCCAGCTTGTGGCGGCGGTTGTAGGGTAGGCCGTCCAGGCGCTGGTAAGTCTGGTCGGGCCAGATCAACAGGATGGAATCGACCTGGGCGGTGTCGCCGATACCGAGATGCAAACCGAATTGAACGCTGGATTGGTAGCCGCGGGCAGGGAAGTTTTGGTAAAATAGCTTCTCCTGGCCCTTGTAAACCAGCGCGCTGGCCCCGATAGCGTCGACATTCTGGGGCGGGCCCTGGAAATCGAGCGCCAGATAGTTGCTGCCCGGGCGCCGCTTCTCCACTTCCAGGTTCTTATAGACAAAGGGCTCGTCTTCGATATTATTGACCACGATATCGAGGTCGCCGTCGTTGTCCAGGTCAGCATACAAAGCGCCATTAGAGTAGGTATCGACGCCCCCTTTGACCATCTTGGCGAGGTCTTCAAACCGCAGCTGGCCGTTGTTGCGGAAAAAGCGGTTGGGCAGCTTGATGCGGGGCATCTGCTCGACCACCACCAAGTCGCCCTCCTCCAGGTTGTTGGTGTTCGCCTTGTAGCGGATTTCGTGGTCGGCTCGGAAGTTGACGTAGTCAATGTCGTTCATGCGGCGGGGGATGCCGTTGCTGATAAAAAGGTCTTTGTAGCCGTCATGGTCAAAGTCGAAGAAAAGCGGGGCCCAGGACCAGTCGGTAGCTTCGATGCCGGCGAAGAGGCCGATTTCGCTAAAGGTGCCGTCGCCGTTGTTCAACTGGAGGTTGTTGCGGGCATACTGGTGGTTGTAGCCATAGCCGAGCTTGAAGCTGAACAAGGCGAAGTCGTCTTCCGCTAAGGATGCCTTGAGAATCTTGGGGTCGGAGGGCAGCATGTCCAGCGAAATGATTTCGTTGAAGGCGTCGTTGTTGAGGTCGGCCATATCCACCCCCATCGAGAAGCGGCTGGTGTGCATGATCTGCTCGGTGAGCACCTCGCGGAAGGTGCCGTCGGCCTGGTTGATATAGAGGTAGTCGTTTTCGTGGAAGTCGTTGCCGATATAGATATCGGGCCAGCCATCGAGGTTTACATCTCCTATTGCCACCCCCAGTCCGTAGCCGATGACGGTGCTGATGATGCCGGCTTGCTCGGTCACATCGGTAAATTTGCCGCCGTCGTTACGCAGCAGTTTATCGCCCGACAAGGGGTGATTGGTCTGGGCAAATTCCTTGCGCTGGCCAAAAGTGCCGTTGGCGTGCAGGGAGTGGTTGAGCTGGTACATATCCAGGTCGCCATCGCCATCGTAGTCGAAGAAGACGGCTTGGGTAGAGAAGCCGATCAAGTCAAGCCCGTATTGAACCGCTTCATCTGCAAAGACGGGGATGCCGTTTTCGATACCCTGGCAGACGAATAATTGGTTTTGGCCAGTGATATTTTGGAAATCGCCCATTTGGGAGACATAGATGTCGGGCAGGCCATCGTTGTTGATGTCTACAACGACCGCGCCGGCCGTCCAGCCTTCCAAACCCTCTACGCCTGCCTCGGCAGTGACGTCTTTAAAGCGGAAGTTGCCCTGATTGAGGAAGAGTTTGTTGGGGCCCATGTTGCTGGTAAAATAGAGGTCGATGAGCCCATCCTGGTTGAAATCGGCGGCCACCGCACCACCGCCATTAAAGAAGTACATGTAATTGAAGACGTTAAACTCGCTGCTGGGCTTGAGCACGTTTTCGAAATCCAGGCCGGTAACATTTTTCCTGAGTAGTTCAAACTGATAGGCTTCTGGATTAGTCCGGCTGCAATTGAAGAGCAGCAAAATACTCAATAGTGCTGTCGCAGCGGTTTGGCTTATGCTTTGCTTCCATTCCATTATATTTCCATTTTTGGCTTTCCTACATGAATGCACTATTGCAAGAGCAATTTAAAAAGTTTGGGTCGCTGGTTATTGATCGCTGCCAGCAGGTAGGGTTGGCCGCCGATCTGTATGCTGGTCAAATCTCTCACCTCTCCTTTAACGAAAAAGCCGCTTTCCCGGTTTTCAATACGCTCATATTGGCCCCCACCCCGGTTGAGGAGTACGTGGCCAAAGCTGGCATCGAGTTTGGAGAACTGGGGCGTAAAGCCGCTATCATTGCCCGCTAGTACGAGGTCTTTCTTGCCGTCCCCATCCAGGTCGGCACAGTAGATGCTGTTGACGCAGGAGAGTTGCACCTCCTGCGGCAGCTCGACGAGGGTAAACTGCCCATCCCCCTGGTTTAGGGCTACGGCTGTTTTGAAATAAGTGCCGAGTTTGACCTGGGCCTTTTGCATTACTTCGGGCGGGAACAAGTCCTGGATAGCTTTTTCAGCATATTCGGTATGCTTGAGATTTTGTTTTTTGAGGCTGACGATTTGATCGGTCAGCTCTTTTTTCATCGGTACGGGCATATCTTTACCACCGATGCTGCGGGTGATGATCTTCTCCATGGTACCGTTGTCATCGAAATCGTGGAGCCACAGTTTTGCGGGAGCTTCCTGGCTGCCGCTGAAGTAGAAATTTTCACCCCGGTTGCCGAGGATGAGGTCTTGCCGGCCATCCTGGTCCACATCATCAAAGGCGATGGCATACCACCAGCCGGAGTAATCGCTCAGGTTGGTCTCCAGGCGGCGGAACAGGCCCCTGCGGATCTGGAAGATGACTGGGGCCATCCATTCGCCTACTAATACAAGCTCTTCGGTGCCGTCGCCGGTAATGTCCACCATGGCTGCATCAGTAATCATGCCAATGTATTGCAATTCCCGGGCATAAGTCTGGGTGGCATCCTTGAAATTGCCCTTGCCGTCGTTTTGGAAAAGGAAATTGCGGGGGTCTTCGCCATATTTGCCGGGCGCGCTACGGCTGAATACGAAGAGGTCCATATCGCCGTCCTGGTCGAAATCGAGCGGGATGGCCAGGGCGGTGTTCAAGCCATTGGCAGGCAGAGCGTGGGGCGTAAAGACCCCTTTTCCGTCATTGAGGTAAAGGCGGTCTTGCATAAAGCGGGAGCCAGTGGGCATTTGATTGCCGCCAGATCCGACGAAGAGGTCGAGCTTGCCGTCGCCATCGGCATCAAAAAAAGTTACCGCCGTGTCTTCATAGTTGGCATCTTGTTGGAAAGCTGGCTGCGGTGAAAGCACAAAACTGCCGCCAGGCTTTTGTAGATACAACTGCCCCGGAGAGCCAGCCGCGCCACAGAGGTATAGGTCTTCCAAGCCATCGCCATCGACGTCGCCCGTGGCGGTTTTGGGGCCTTCTCGCGATAACATCCGCATCGTGAGGCCTTCCTGGAAGAAGTCGATGAAATCATTTTCCTGATGCGCCGCAAAAGGCGCCGGGATCTCCTGGAAAAAAGCTTGAGCGGCAGGCGTCGCATGTTGCTGCCGCCACTGCTCATAAGGCAGTTGGGGCTCCGTTTCACAATCGATGACGACTAAAGCATCTACGGGGCCGACAGCGGTGCGTACCGAGCGGCTGCGGCCCGGCCAGATGACCACTAAAGAATCTACCCGCTCTGCCGCGCCCAGGCCAAAGGTGATCCGGTATTCAATGGAAGATTGGAAGCCACGGCTGGGGATGAGCTCGGCATTCAATATCTCTTGGCCGACATGAGCGAACACCTTGGCACCGATGGCGAAGGTGTTCTGGCCACAACCTTTCAGTTGTACTTGTAGGTAGTGGTGGGCCAGCAGCTCGTCGCTGCGGTTGCGATACACAAAAGCTTGCTGGTTGAGGTTGTTGACCACCAGGTCGAGGTCGCCATCGCCGTCCAGGTCGGCATAAGCAGCGCCGTTGGAGAAGGAAGGGGTGTCAAAGCCCGCGGCCAGACCGGCGTCTTCGAAGGTGAGGTCTTTATTGTTGCGGAAAAATTTGTTGCGCAAGGGGGTAGAGGGCATCTGGTCCAGCACGGTCTGTATGTCCTCTTTCTTGCCGGTGAGGGCCATTTTCTGCACCACCTCGTTGGCAAAGAAGTTGATGAAGTCCTGGTCCGTCACATCCTGGTAAATGCCGTTGCAGACATAAATATCCCGGTATCCGTCGTTATCGGCATCGAATAGCAGGGCACCCCAGCTCCAGTCAGAGGCGGCAACGCCGCTATAGTAGGCGATTTCGCTGAAGGTATTGTCCTTGTTATTGAATTGCAAGGTGTTGTGCATGTACTGGTGGTGAAAATCGCGCTGCAGCTTGAGGTAGTAGGTATTGTAGTTTTCAAAAAGCGAGGTGGTTTTCAGGCGGTAGTCATCGCTGGGCAGCATATCGGTCACGAAGATTTCAGGGTAGCCGTCGTTGTTGATGTCGGCCATATCGGCACCCATGGAGAATGAGCTGATGCGCTCCATCCAGTTGCGGATATCCTCTTTAAAGGTGCCGTCGCCTTGGTTGAGGTAGAGGTAGTCGCGCTCAAAAAAGTCATTGGAGACATAGATATCCGGGAGGAAGTCGCCATTAACATCACCGATGGTGACGCCCAGGCCAAAGCCGATGAGGCTGCCGTAAATACCGGCTTCCTGGGTCACGTTGGTGAACTTTCCGCCATCGTTGCGCAACAGTTTGTCGCCGCCGCCTTTCAAGAAATCGCGCACGGGCCAATCCTGAGCATACAGCTCGCGCTTGTTGCTGTAGTTCAGGGTATTGACGGGCATGAAGCTGTTGTTGAGGATATAGACGTCGAGGTCGCCGTCGCCGTCGTAGTCGAAGAAGGCAGCATGGGTGGTATAGCCGCCCTCGTTGAGCTGGTATTCGGCAGCTCTTTCGGTGAAGGTCAGGTCGCCATTATTGATGAAGAGCTCGTTCTCCTGGTCGTCGCCTTCTACGTAGCCGGCATTGCAGACGTAGATGTCGAGCAGGCCATCGCCGTTGAGGTCAACCATGACTACGCCGGTGCTCCAGGCCTTGCTGCCCGCCACGCCAGCACTAGCGGTGATGTCTTCAAACTGAAAATCGCCTTTGTTTAGAAAGAGCTTGTTGGGGCCCATGTTATTGGTGAAATAGATATCGGGCAGCCCGTCGTTGTTGATATCGCCAATGGCTACTCCGCCACCGTTGTAGAAATTGCGGTAGCTGAAGATATTGAAGTCTTCATTGTTTTCGACGAAATTGACAAAGTCAATGCCAGATTCAGCACTGGATACCAGCTCAAAGAGGGTAGGAGAGGAGGGCTCTCCTGAGCGGTTGCAGCCTGAAAAGATCAGTAAGGAAAGGATAAGCGCAGAGACAGCGATTCTCATAAGCATGATTTACGGGCAAAGATAAGCAATTTAACTGCTTTTGTATTCTCCATGCCTGCCAGTTTGCCTGGCAGCGGCACTAAAAAAGGCAGGCCGCTCATTTGTAGAGCGGCCTGCCTGGAAGTCGTTTAAAGAAGGCAGTCAGCCAAAATAGGCGGCAGCCATCTTGTAGTCTTAGTTATACCCCGGGTTCTGCTCCAGGTTCGGGTTTACGGCCAAAGCTGGGTTGGGGATGGGGAAAAGCAGCCTTTCCTGACCGGAAACTGGCTTTTCGTTGTAAGCGCTGAGGAACTTGCCGAAGCGGATCAAATCCTGGCGGCGGTGGCCTTCCCAGTAGAGCTCGAAGCCGCGCTCGTCCAGGAGGTTATCCAGCGTCAGGCTGCCCAATGCGGCTACGCCGCGCTTCTGGCGCAGCTCGTTGACGATGGTGCGGGCAGCACCCTCATTACCACTGCGCAGCAGCGCTTCGGCCTTCATCAGCAGCACGTCGGCATAGCGATAGAAGACGTAGTCATTGTTGACATTATCGCCGCTGTTGTAGTCGATCGGATACTTGATGACGCGCACCCCGGTGATTTCCAGGTTGTTGCCAGTTTCGATTAGTTTGACTTCTCTGGTGAAAGCCAGCGGGTTGTCCCGGCGGTCTTTCAAGGGGGTGCCATTCTGGTCGAATTGCTGGCCTTCCAGCAGGCCTACGCGGATACCGCCTACTTCAGTCTGGCCAGCATACTCGCCACCACGGCGCGGATCGGCCGGGTCGAACTTGTCGTAGAAATCAGCGATGGTCGTAAAGCCGTTCCAGCCCGAGGGGTTCTGGTTGTAGTGGAGGGTAGCGAACCAACGCGAGCGGACGTTACCGCTGGAAATACCGCCTTGGTTTAAGTTGGTAAAGATGTTCTCCGTAGAGATTTGGTCGTTGTTCGGTGCGAAGTTGTCAAACATATTGTCTGCCAACTGGTACTTGCCACTGTTGATGATCTGATCAGCCAGCTCGATGACGCGGGTCATGTCGGCAGCATCAAACTTCGGGTTAGCGCGGTCGGCGAAAGTACCCTTGTTGAGGTGCGCTTTCATGAGCAGCACGCGGGCTGCGTCTTTGTTGGCTAGATAAGTTGGTCCATCGGGCAGGTCGCCAAGGATGGCATTGACTTCGCTGATGACGAAATCAATCGCCTCATCCCCTTTCAGTACGCGGGGTGCTTCTAATAGGCTTTCACCCACTTCGCGGAAGGGCACTTGGTTCCAGCCGTCCGCAACGGTGAAGACTACAAAGGCCCGGACAAAGCGTGCTTCAGCAGCTTGAGATGCAGAAGGATTAAATGCGAGCACATTAGTGGAATTGAATACCACGCGCAACAATTCAGAGAACGTATCTCCTAGGAACGCGTGGTCAGCATCCCAGGTGTGGTTGTGCAGTACGCGCCATACGCCGTTGTCGTCCCAGTCGGGCCCACGAGTTGGGCCAATCACCTCATCAGAGGTGTGCTCCTGGGCCGCCCAAAAGCGGGACTGATCCTGGTAAGGGTTGCGCAGACCTTCATAGACTGCCTGGAGCAGGGCGCTTACGTCGGCCCGCTCATTGATGATTTTTTGGGCTTGTTCGCCAGTCAAATCCTGACGGAGTTCCTCCTCCAGGTCTGAACAGGCAAAGACCCCAAATGAAAGGAGTACAAGTGCTATTTTTTGAATTTTCATAATGGAAACGCTTTATGTCAGTTAAAAGGAAAAGTTTACACCAAAGAGGATCGTCCTGGCGGAAGGATACGGAGTGTACTCGATACCAGCCGAAGGTACGCCATCTCTTGTATTCACTGTGTTTACTTCAGGGTCAAAACCGGTGAACTTAGTGAACACCAGCAAGTTTTGCCCCGTCAGGAACAATCTTACGTTTCTGACGTTGTTGCCGATATTGCCCAGGTCATAAGATACTGTGGCATTGGCCAACTTCAGATAATCGCCCTCTTCCAGGTAACGGGAGGAGGGTTTGATGGAGTTAGCGATGCTTTCGCGAACCCCGCTGCCAACCAAGCTGGCATCAATATTCCTGCTACCCAGGTTACCAATGGGTAACACCGTATTGGCCGTATTGTTGTAAAGTTGGTAGCCCATTGCGCCGTTAAAGTTCAGCACGAAACTAAATTTATCCACATTGAGGGTAGTGTAGATGCCGAGCAGCACGTCCGGGTTGGGGTCGCCGAGGTGGAAGAGGGTGTTGCCACCGTCCGTCAAGTCGTCGAAGCCTTGGTCATCCAGGCCATTCCACTCTCTGAGATAGAAGGAGTTAAGCGGCTGGCCATTTTCCAGGCGCTGCGAAGTCGCATTGGAAATACCTTGCCCGAAGAGCGTACCCGTAAGTACCGATGGGCCGTTGTACTCTCTCAACTCATTGGTCAGGAAGGCGGCATTTGCGCCAACCGACCAGGACAGCTTCTGATTCTCGATGATGAAAGCATTAAGAGCTATCTCAACACCGGAATTGATTACCTGTCCTGGCAAATTGACCCAATAACGTACAGCAGGGGCTGGGTCAATAGCTTGGAAGTTAAATAAAAGATTCTCATCTGTACGAGTGAAGTATTCAACCGAACCGGAAAGTTTGTAGTCGAACAACGCGAAGTCAATGCCGGCATTAATGGTGGAAGAAGTTTCCCACTGCAGGTTAGGGTTGGCGACGTTATTGAGGAAAAGGGTGCCATTATTTCCCAAAGTATAGCGCTCTTGGGCGGCACCAGCCGGGAATTCCTGGTTGCCGGTCTGGCCCCAGCCTGCACGCAGCTTCAGTTGGTCAAACAAGCCGCCAGACATGAAGTCTTCGCTGCTCAGGTTCCAAGCTGCTGCAAAGGAGGGGAAAACGCCATATCTGTTGTTTTCGCCAAACTTGCTGGAGCCGTCTGCGCGAACAGTAGCCGTAAACAGATACTTGTTGCGGATGTTGAAATTGGCGCGGGCGAAATAAGACTGCAGCTCGGCGATCGGGTCGGCAAACGAGCCAATGCCCCGGCTGTTGGGCGTCGAGTTCTGAATGGCATTGGTGAAGTCGATGTCATCAGAAATAAAGTCAAAGCCAGTCATGTTGAAGCCCTTGCTGTCAAATTTCTGGTATTCGTAGCCCACCAGCGCATTGAGGCTGATAGCCGAAGACAGGGCTTTGTTGTAGTTCAGGGTGTGCGTGAATTGCTGAGTCGTCAGCGTATTGCTGGCGATGTTCGCCCAGCCGCGGCCTTCGATATTCTGTACGTTGATGAAGGATTTGACCTGCCCGCGGCGGATACCTACACCATGGTTGATGCTATACAGGAAGCGATACTCCAAGCCATCGGCGATTTTGAATGAGGGCGAGATGCTACCCAGGATCGCAGTCAGGTTGGCGTTGTCATCATAAGCTTCCAACATGCCCAGTGGGTTGATGGTGGTGCCGCCCAAGTCGATATCTATCGATCCGTCAGGCTTGCGCAGCGGGCGGGTGGGGTTCCACTGCAGCGCCTGGCCAATAAGGCTGCCGGTGAAGCCGGCGCTGGTTGTAATTGGCGCGATATTTTCCGTGATTTGCGAAGCCAAAAGGTTGAAGTCAACGCTTAAGCGCTTGCTGTTGAGGAATTTGTAGGTGCCATTGATGCTTCCGGTGTATTTCTTCAGCCCACTCTCCTTGACGATGCCCTGCTGGTCGAGGTAACCGGCCGAGATGCGGTAGCTGCCATTGTCGCTGCCCCCGCTGATCGAGATGTTGTGGTTGTGGGTGATGCCGGTCTGCAGGATTTCGTCCATGGCATCCACATTGCCGCCAAAATCGCCACCAGTCAGGCCATAATCTTGTAAAGCCTGGCGGTATTCATCGCCGTCCAAAACTTCGTACTTCTTCAGGATGCTGCTGGTACCGACCGAGGTGTTGAAGTCGATGCGTGGGTCGCCGCTTTTGCCGCGCTTGGTGGTGATGATCACTACGCCATTGGCACCTCTGGAGCCATAGATAGCAGTAGCCGAAGCATCCTTCAGGACATCGATGGAGGCGATGTCATTCGGGTTGATGAAGTTCAGCGGGTTGCCGCCCGGGGTGTTGCCAAGGTCCGTGCCAGACTGGCCGGGGCGGGCAGTACGCCCATCGAGGGGGATCCCGTCTACTACGAACAGCGGCTGGTTGCCGGCGCGTACCGAAGAACTACCCCGGATACGGATGGTGGACTCGCCCCCAGGCTGGCCGCTGTTGTTCAGGATCTGAACACCCGCTACCTTGCCCTGGATCAGCTGATCAGGCGCTACAAATACACCTTTGTTGAAATCCTCTTCCTTCACCGAGCCTACTGAGCCGGTCAAGTCAGACTTTTTTACGGTACCGTAGCCCACGACGACGACTTCGTCCAACAACTTACCCACCGAAAGGGAGAGGTTGATTACGGACTGGTTGCCGATCTCCACCCGCTCGGAGGAGTAGCCGGTGTAGGAGAATTCCAGGGTTGTGGACCCTGCAGGAACGTTAATACTGTAGTTCCCATCAAAATCAGTGATGGTGCCGGAGCTGGTGCCTACTACCAGGACGTTAGCCCCGATGAGCGTCTCGCCGGTTTGAGCATCCGTCACGGTGCCCGTGACGGTACGCTGCGCATAGGCAAAGTTGCTCAGGGCGAGCACTGCCAGTACCAGTAGCAGTTTGGTCACATAGTCAACTTTAAGTTTCATACACTACTTTAGGTTTGGTTAAAAAAAATCAACGTCAAAAAAAAATTCCACACGCTAGACATGCAAAGGGCAAGCCTTTACGAGGGTTTTCGTTCAGTATCATGGGATATTTCCGTTTGTGTTATTTGAGGAGGCTAGTCATAAAAGCCGCTTGAACAATGCATTAGGGCTTTTTTTTTGCCCTAATGGTGTGTTCTTTACACTAACTAAAGCGTAAAGCTCACAAATATGTGTGAGAAAACCAAAAAATATGACTCGGATTTTTTTGCATAATAAGTGAGCCAAATAATGTTAGGATTAGTGTAAGCCTGATTACCTTGGAGAAACGATATAGAGCTGGCGAGTGCTGCCAGCTGATTAAAAAAAAGAAAACGGCCATGAAGAAGCGCGTAGTCGCCATTTTACTACTAGTAGCCCTCTTCCATTTCGCCGCTGGCGCTCAAAGGCCGGATATGGAGATTGGGCGGGGGCAGAAGCGCATTGACATACCCTTTAGCTATACTAATGGGTTCATCATCGTCAATGTGATTTTTGATGATTTCCTCCCCCTGCAATTCATCTTTGATACGGGAGCGGAATACACCATATTATCTAAGCGCGAAATCACCGATTTTTTGCGCATCGACTACCAGCGCCGACTGCCTATTATGGGTGCAGACCTAAGCACCGAGCTCTATGCTTACCTGGCTCAGGGCATCAACCTGCAAGTGGGCGACATCAAAGCCGTGAACCGCTCCGTCCTGGTATTGGAAGAGGATTATTTCCACTTTGAGGAATATACCGGGGTCAACGTACAAGGCATCCTGGGCAGCGATTTCTTCCGCCGCTTCATTGTGCAGATCGACTACCGGCGGGCGGTGATCTCATTGTACGACCCCCAGCATTTTGAGCTGCCGGGTAAGGGCTACCAGGAGCTGCCCATCGAGATTGAACGCGGGAAGCCATACTTGTTGGCTACGGTCAATTTCCACCCCGATACGGCTATTCAGGTCAGGCTGTTGTTGGATACTGGCGCCGGCCTGGCTTTATTGCTGCATACGGATACGCACCCGGGCTTAAAGCTGCCCGACAGGGTCATCCCTAGCAACCTCGGCGCAGGCTTGGGTGGTTTCCTGCGAGGATACATGGGCAGGATTCAAAAACTGGATGTGGGGCCTTTTGTCTTCAATGAAGTCACTGCGCAGTTCCAGAAACTGCCCGAAGGGCTGGATACGGCGCGCATGGCCTTCAACCGCAACGGCATCGTCGGCAATGAAGTATTGGGCCGTTTCACCCTCATCCTCGACTATATGAAGGGCCGGGCTTATGTCGCACCCAACCGCTTCTTCAAGGATAAATTTACCCACGACCGCAGCGGCCTGCTGTTGGCGGCAACCGGTATGCAACTCAACGAGTTCGTCGTCTATGGGGTCGTCCCTGGCAGCCCTGCTTATCAGGCAGGGCTGAGGGTAGGTGATAAAATCATTACTATCAATGGCCTGCCTGCTGCTTTTTTTAACCTGGCGAGTATCAGCCGCAAACTCCGCAAGCAGGTGGGTAAAAAGGTGAGCTTGAGGATATCCAGGGGAGACACTAACATGCGCTTCACCTTCCTGTTGCGAGAGCTGATTTAATTTTGTATTTGGGTTTAGTCGCGAACGTTGAAGTGGCGATTTCGCCATCTGCCTCCTGGCTGGCCAGTGCCTGGCTCTCCGGCCTCATTTAGCAGTCTTTTCAAACTAATTTCCTTCTGATGCGTTGACCCTTATGAGCTTTTTTTAGGATAAAATTTTAAACACATGGACTACCACGTCTATACGCCTCAGCAACCTGCTGAAGGTGAGCAACTTGAGCATATCACTGATTTTCTCTTCAAACATCTGGAAGAATACGGCGACCATCAGGAAGACATCCTTAAAGCGCTGGAATATGCGCTCAGTACTAATCCTGCCCAAGGCGGCTTTATCCTTCAGGCAGAAAAAAAAGGCCAGACGGTCGGCGCTGTAGTCATCAACGATACTGGTATGGAAGGTTACATCCCGGAGCACATCTTGGTCTATATTGCAGTGCACAACGGCAAGCGCGGCGAGGGTATCGGGCGGAAGTTGATGCAGAAAGCAATCGATTTGACTGAAGGCAGCATCGCCCTGCATGTAGAACCAGACAACCCGGCCCGCATTTTATACGAAAAATTAGGCTTCACCAACAAATATCTGGAGATGCGGCTCCATAAGCCCTAGTGCTATCGGCACCAGGGCCTTATAAAACCGTTTCAATCTTCTTTTCAACAGTGGCGCGCTGGTGTCGCTATAGCAACTAAAAGCCATGCCATCATGCACTTTATCGACCTCACCATATTCTTGCTCTACTTTTTGGGGATGCTGGGAATCGGCCTTTTCTTTTTCTATCGCAACGAAAATACGGATGACTACTATGTAGGCGGGCGCAATATGGGCAGTACCCATATCGGCCTTTCGGTAGTGGCGACGGATGTAGGCGGTGGTTTTTCCATCGGCCTGGGGGGGCTGGGCTTCATCATGGGCCTCTCGGGTTCATGGATGCTGTTTACCGGCCTGGTAGGGGCCTGGCTGAGCGCGGTGTTGCTTATCCCCCGGGTCAGCCGGCTTTCCAAAAGCATCAATTTGCTGACTTTCCCGCAAATATTCGAACATTTTTATACTGGGCGGGTAGCGCTTTTGGCAGGGATCATCTCGACTATCGGCTATATCGGCTTTACCAGCTCCCAGATCTTGGCAGGCGCCAAGCTGGCTTCGGCTACTTTCATTGACCTGAGCATGAATCAGGCCCTGGTAGCGATGGGCGTCATCGCGGTGGTCTACACCGTGGCGGGCGGGCTGAAAGCCGTGATCTATACCGATACGGTGCAATGGATTATCCTGATGGGCGGCCTGGTCTTCATCGGCTTGCCCATCGGCTATTATGCCGTGGGGGGCTATGCCAGCATCCAAGCCGTGGTGCAGCCCGAGTTGCTGTCTTTGACGAATATCCACTGGTCCACTTTAGTCAATTGGGCGGTGACCATCGTGCCGATTTGGTTCGTGGGCATGACCCTCTATCAGCGTATCTATGCTTGCCGGGACGAGCGCACCGCCCAGCGAGCCTGGTATCTGGCGGGCCTTTTTGAATATCCGGTCATGGCTTTTATGGGCGTGCTCCTGGGCTTGTTCGCCCGCGTCGGGGCCGAGCAAGGCATGTTCGAGTATCTGGGCTATGCCGATGCCAGTACCGTAGATGCCGAGATGGGCTTGCCTCTGTTGCTGCGCACGGTGCTGCCAGTCGGCCTGATGGGCTTGATGTTATCAGCTTACTTTTCTGCCATCATGTCCACGGCAGATAGCTGCCTTATGGCGGCTTCGGGCAACGTCACCACCGATATATTAGGCCGTTTTTTCTCCTTTGCCGATAATGATAAAAAGATGCTACGCATCTCGCAGGTCGTCACCCTGATCATCGGCGCCAGTGCCCTCTTTATCGCTATGAACATGCACAATGTGCTGGAACTGATGCTGCTGTCTTATGCTTTCATGGTATCCGGCTTGTTCGTGCCGCTGATCGGGGCCTTGTTTTGGAAGCGCGGCACGGCTACGGGGGCCTTTTGGGCCATGTTGTTAGGAGGAGGCACTACCACCGCGCTGGTTTTATTAGGCTGGGGCCTTCCTTTTGGGCTGGATGCCAATATTGGGGGCATTAGCGTCTCGGCGATAGTGTTTGTCGCCTTGAGCATGTGGGGGCGTGAAGTGAAACCCGAAAACAGGAGGGGTGCGGCGGCCTGAGAAGCCTGTTTTTAAAATAAAATTTCATCTGGCATGGCAAATATCAAATCGAGCAAACCCGATTGGCTGGAAAGCCTGGCGGAAACCCGCCGCAAACTGCACCAGCAGCCCGAGCTCTCGGGGCAGGAGCAGCATACCGCGGCCTTCATCGCGGGCTACCTGCGCGAGCATACCTCTGCCGAGATATTGGAAGGGATCGGCGGTACCGGCCTAATCGCCCAATTCGACAGCGGAGAGGAGGGGCCAAGCGTGCTGTTCCGTGCCGAGCTGGACGCCCTGCCTATCGCCGAAGCCAATGAATTCGACCACCGCTCGCAGCGCGAAGGCGTGTCGCATAAGTGCGGGCACGACGGCCATGCCGCCATCCTCCTGGGCTTGGCCCGCCGGCTAGAAGCGTCTCCTCCGCAGCGCGGCAAAGCCCTGCTGCTGTTCCAGCCTGCCGAAGAAACGGGCGAAGGTGCCGAATGGGTGCTGCAAGACAAGCAGTTTCAACGCCTGTCGCCCATCGCTCATGCCTTCGCCCTGCACAATCTGCCAGGCTTTCCGCTGGGGGAGATCGTGGCCCGCACGGGCGCTTTCACCGCCGCGGTGCGCAGCATCATCATCCGCTTGAAAGGCAAGACTGCCCATGCCGCCGAGCCCGAGCACGGCATCAGCCCCGCCCTGGCCATCGCCGACATCCTGCAGCAGGCGCGGGGCCGCAGCCGCCCGGAACTGGATGCGGAAGATTTTGCCATCCTCACGCCCATCTATGTCGCTATGGGCGAAAAAGCCTATGGCACCGCCGCCGGCCAGGGCGAGGTACACCTTACTTTCCGCACCTGGAGCGAAACCGCGATGGGTGAGCTGTGCCAGCAATGGACGGCCTATCTGGAAGAGCTCGCCGGCCACCATCAGCTGGAGCTTGCACTGGACTGGACCGATACCTTCCAAGCTTGCCACAACGACCAGCAAGCCGTCGGGCTGGTGCGGGAAGCGGCAGCGCAAAACGGCATGGCTTTCGAGACGCGGGAGCACCCTTTCAAGTGGGGCGAAGATTTCGGCGCTTTTACCCAGCGTTACCCTGGTGCCATGTTTGGCTTGGGCGCGGGGGAAGATCGCCCGGCGCTCCACAACCCCGACTACGATTTCCCGGACGAGCTGCTCTGGCCGGGCATCCGCTTGTTCCATTCCCTTGCCATAAAGATTTTACAATAATATGCTGGAAACCTCGCACATCCAAATCAGTCGCTCCGCCTTGGAACACAACTTACGTTTCCTGCGTGAGCAAATGGGCGCCGACACGCGCATCTCCTCGGTGGTCAAGGGCAATGCCTACGGCCACGGCATCGAATGCTTCGTGCCCCTGGCCGAAGCCTGCGGCATCCGTCATTTCTCAGTTTTCGATGCTTACGAGGCTTCGCGGGTCAAAGCGGTGAGCCAGCATCCTGAAACGGAAATCATGATCATGGGTATGATTGAGGATGCTGAGCTGGAATGGGCCATCGAGCACGATATCGCTTTTTTCGTTTTTGAAAACCAGCGCATGGAGCAAGCCCTGGCAGCCGCCCGCAAAATCGGCCGCCCGGCGCAGGTACACCTCGAAATAGAAACCGGCATGAACCGCACGGGCTTATGCCCCGATGATCTGCCCCGTGCAGCCGAGCTGCTGCGCCAGGGGATGGACGAAGGGCGGCTGCGCTTCGAGGGCTTGTGTACCCACTTCGCCGGGGCAGAGAGTATCGGCAACTACCTGCGGGTGCGCGAGCAGCGCAAGCGCTATAACCACGCTCTCAAGTGGTTCAAAGGACAAGGGCTCGAGCCGGCCTTGCGCCATACGGCTTGTTCGGCCGCCGCCATGCGCTACCCCCCGACCCGTCTGGATATGGTACGCATCGGCATCCTGCAATACGGCTTCTGGCCCAGCCGTGAGGTCTTCATCGAATACAACAGCCAGCGCGAGGATAAACACGACCCCCTGCAGCGCCTCATCTCCTGGAAAAGCCAGGTGATGGACGTCAAGCGGGTACGCGGCGGCCAGTACATCGGCTATGGCACCTCCTACCTGGCTAATATTGACATGGAGATCGCCATCATCCCCGTGGGCTATGCCCACGGCTTCAGCCGCTCGCTTAGCAATCAGGGCCGCGTGCTCATCCACGGCAAAAGAGTGGGCGTGGTCGGCACGGTCAACATGAATGCTATTACCGTTGACATCACCCGGCTTGAGGGCGTGGCCAAAGGCGACGAGGTGG
The DNA here is from genome assembly GCA_964432875.1 of uncultured Phaeodactylibacter sp. Classification (GTDB taxonomy): domain Bacteria; phylum Bacteroidota; class Bacteroidia; order Chitinophagales; family Saprospiraceae; genus JACJYE01. The sequence continues at coordinate 30,404 of CAYSPJ010000050.1, forward strand.
TCATCATCGGCTTTCAAGGCGATATGGAGCTCTCGGTAGCCTCCTTTGCCGAATATTCGGTACAGGTCAACTACGAGATTCTGACCCGCTTGCCAGCAGATATCCCCCGCCGGATCGTGGAATGAGGGCGGGGGGATGGCCCTTTGAAAAAAATGGCGTATATTAGCCCAAAGTTGCCAATTGCCAATTGAGCCTAGCCGTGGCAGCGTACCCCGTACGCTGACATCCCGCTAAATGCGGACGAGCATTTAGCGGGGCCAATTGCTTGCAACACAACCCGGCACCTCCACCCAAAAACAACCGATATGGCATACTTAACTTTAGACCGAAGCAAACTCAAGCAGAACTACGAATTCCTGGACAGCCTTTTCCGGCAATCGGGCATCGAATGGGCCATCGTGACCAAGCTGCTGTGCGGCAACGAGGCTTATCTGAAGGAAGTGCTAGCGTTGGGCATCAAAGAGGTCTGCGATAGCCGTATCAGCAACCTGGCGCGCATCAAGGAGCTGGCACCCGAGGTACAAACGGTGTACATCAAGCCTCCGGCTCCTGGTAGTGTAGCCGACATGGTGCGCTATGCCGATGTGAGCTTCAACTCGGAGAGCGCCACCATCCGCATGATTTCGGAGGAAGCCCAGCGCCAGGGTAAAACCCACAAAATCACCATCATGATCGAGCTGGGCGATTTGCGCGAAGGCATCATGGGCGACCACCTGATCGATTTTTACCAAAAAATATTCGAGCTGCCTAATATCGAGGTTACCTCTATTGGCGCCAACCTCAACTGCCTGCACGGGGTACTGCCGTCGCAGGACAAGCTTATCCAGCTCAGCCTTTATAAGCAATTGGTAGAAGCTACCTTCGACAAAAAAATCCCCTGGATCACGGGCGGCACCTCGGTGGTGCTCCCGCTGTTGCTGCGGCATCAGGTACCCCAGACGGTCAATCACTTCAGGATTGGCGAAACTTTCTATTTTGGCAACGACCTGACGAGCGGCCAGCTCATTGAAGGTATGACGGGCGATGTGATCCGCCTGCATTCCGAGATCATCGAGATCACTAAAAAGCCCAAGGTGCCTATCGGCCCTATGACCGCCAACCCCAGTGGAGAGGTTTACGAGATCAACGAAGATGACTACGGCAAAGAATCCTACCGCGCCATCCTCGACGTGGGCCTGCTCGACATCTCGCCCGACTACCTTCTACCCGAAGATGAGGATATCGCCATCGTCAACGCCAGCTCCGACATGCTCATCATTGATCTGGGCGAGAGCCCCGGCGAGTACCGGGTGGGCAGCACCGTCTCTTTCGGGCTCAAGTACATGGGCGCGCTGCGCTTGCTCAATTCTGACTATATCGGGAAGAAGGTCATTTGAAGCGGTGCATCTTGGGAACGGTTTTGCCGGAATTAGTGTATGCCAATTTCCCACCCCACATGAAACAGCGCATCCCCCTGGCTCACCACCGGCGCGTTGTTGTGGCCGATGAGGAAGCCGTCTTGCGGGGCGAGCACCTCCTGCTGCCATTCGCCGTAAGGGCTGTGGATTTCGCCCAAGCGCTCGCCTTTACGTATGTCTTGCCCCGAGCATTTTTCCCAGAGGAACATACCGGCTTTAGGCGCGCGCACCCAGGAAGTCTTCTCAAAATGCCGTACAAGGGGGGGGGGCGGCCCGGCCGCCGCGCTCATGCCCTTGGCATGTAGCAGGCGCTGGAGGCCATCCAAGCCGCACTGGATGGCGTATTCGTCGTAGCGCAGGCTTTCGCCGCCCTCGAAGACGATGACGGGCTTGCCCTGCCGGGCCGCCGCCCGGCGGAACGACTTGGGGATGGCGAGCTTGTGCAAAGATACTGGCGCGCCAAAAGCCCGCACTAGCTCGGCGGCGGCGGCATCGCCGGGAGTGAATCGGACCTGCGGGTAGTTGTAAGTCGCCCCGCCTCCTGTATGGAAATCCACCGCGAAATCGGCCCAGGGCAGGATTTTCTTGGTCAGGGTGCGGGCGATGCGGGAGGCCAGCGAGCCGTTGAGATTGCCGGGGAAGGAGCGGTTGACATCCTTGCCGTCGGGCACCGCCCGCGAGAAGTTGATGAAGCCATACACATTTAATATCGGTATAGCGATGACGCTGCCACCGGCCAGCGGATCGAAGAGCCCCTGAGCCATCGCCCGCCGCACGATCTCGATGCCGTTGGCCTCATCGCCGTGGATGCCGCCCACAACCAGCATAGAGGGCCCCGGCGCGCTGCTGCGGTATACTTCGGCATGTACGTAGATGAGGTTGCCCGAAGGCAACCGGGCCACGGGGATTTTGACGGCAGCGCGCTGCCCGGGGGCAATGGCGGTGTGGTGGATGGTGAAGTGGTCAGTGGGCATGGCGAGCTGGAAGCAGTTTCGGCTAGGATGAAAGATGTGTTTCCTTAAGAACGTTTTTTGGGCCGCCTTGGTTGGCTCAGGGATGGCATCCCTCACCAGACATGGCTCAGGTAAGGGATGCCATCCCTGAGCCGGCTCACTGCTACTTCTTCGGCGGCCGCTGCTCAGGCTTTTGCAGCCAGAAGTACTGAAACCACCACTTCCAGCTCGCGGGCGTAGCCCTTTACCAGGCAGCCAACCCAAACTTTTACATTTTTTGACCGCAACAACTCGGCGCGGCCTGGCATGAGGCGCGCAAGGCCGCCAAAAACACAAAACCGGGAAAGCTTGGAGAATGCCCGTTATCTGCTTATCTTAGCCTTCCGAAACCAAGCTGCAAGCCATGCCCAAGAAATTCAACATCACTGGCCTATGCCTGCCCGCCAGGCACTACATGGCAGACATCTCGGAGAAGCTCGCCCAGGTGCAGGCCCTGGTGGAGGAAGGCGATTACTTCGCCATCAGCCGGCCGCGGCAGTATGGGAAGACGACCATGTTGGCCCTCATGGAGCAGCGCCTGCGGCAATCGGAGGCTTATCTGGTTTTTTCCATCAGTTTTGCCGGTATCGGCGATGCTGCATTTGAAAGCGAGCCGAATTTTTGCGACAAGTTTATCGCCCTTTTGATCGCCGAAGCCAAGTATGGCGCGCAAGAACTAGCGCCTTGGCTGGCTGAGCAGAAGCTCCGAGTCGCCGATATCGCGGAATTGTCAGATTTCATCAGCAGCTTAACAGAAAAAGCGGGCAAAAAGGTCGTACTTTTCATCGATGAAGTGGATAAAAGCAGCAACAACCAGCTCTTCATCAGCTTCTTGGGCATGCTGCGCGACAAATATTTGGTTGCAAAGCTGGGCAAAGGGCTAACCTTCCACTCCGTCGTCCTGGCTGGCGTACACGACGTGAAGACCCTCAAAGCCAAGCTCCGCGTTGATGAGGAAGCCAAGCAGAACAGCCCCTGGAACATCGCCGCCGAGTTCAAGGTGACCATGAGCCTGCTGCCCCACGAGATCGTACCTATGCTGGAGGATTATGCCCGCGAGCGGGGCGTGACTCTCGACGCCCCCGCCCTGGCCGAGCGGCTCTACTACTACACCTCGGGCTACCCCTTCCTGGTCAGCGCCCTGTGCAAGATCGTGGACGAGGAAATGCTGCCCGAGCGGGCGGATAAAAACTGGCACCTGGGCGATATCGACGAGGCGGCCCGGCGGCTCATCCACTCCATCCGCAGCAACACCAATTTCGACAGCCTGATTAAGAACCTGGAGAACCATCCCAAATTGTACGAGCTGGTGTATTCGATCCTTTTGGAAGGGAAAACGATACCCTACAACATCCACCACCCGGAAACCGGCCTGGGGGTGCTGTTCGGCATCTTGCGCAACGGGGATGGCTTGAACATCCACAACCGCATCTACGCCGAGGTGATCTACAACTACATGAGCGTGAAGGCGCTCACTGAGCTGGAGAGCGCTGAGGGCTACACGCTCCAAGCCCGCTACCTGCTGCCCGGCAACGCGCTGGACATGGCAAAGGTGCTGCAGAGCTTCCAGCAGTACATGCGCCAGGAGCACAGCGCCAAAGACCGCCAGTTCCTGGAGCGCCACGGCCGCCTGGTCTTCCTGGCTTTCCTCAAGCCCATCCTCAACAGCAAAGGGCATACTTTCAAAGAGCCGCAAATCTCCGAGGAGCGGCGCCTGGATGTGGCCGTCACCTTCCAGCAGCACAAGTACATCGTGGAGCTGAAAATCTGGCGCGGCCCCAAGGCGCACGAAGAGGGCCTGAAGCAGCTCGC
>CAYSPJ010000051.1:0-33797 GCA_964432875.1 uncultured Phaeodactylibacter sp.
GTCATACAATCCGGGGCGAAGACGGAGGCGCTCAAAAGCGTGTTGCGCTCTGGGAAGCCCGTTTTGGGGTTGATGGTGTGGCTGTACTTGACCCCATCCACTTCGTAGAAGTTGCGGTAATTGCCGGAAGTGGCGATAGCGCGGTTTTCCAGAGGGATAGCGACCTGTATTTCGTCGAAGGCAGCATCCTCTTGAGGTTTGTTGATGCCGATGCGCCAGGTGTCGCCCCGGGAGCTTAGCCCGTGGGCGGCTGCTTCCCCGCCGATGTCTACCAGGTAGTTTTCGATGCCCTTGGCGGCCAGCAGCCGGGCAACCTCATCCACCCCATAGCCTTTGGCGATGGCGCTGAAGTCGAGCTGGACGCCAGGCTGAGCCTTTTGCAGCAAGGTGTCCCTGTCGTCGATGAGGAGTTCAATCTGGTCAAAGCCGACGAGTTGGAGTATTTCTTGCACTTTGGCGCTATCGGCCTTTTCCACGGGCTTTTTAGGCGTATAGCCAAACCCCCAATAATTGACCAGTGGCATGACCGTGGGGTCGAAATAACCCTCGGTTTTCGCATAGACTTCTTTGGCTTTGAGGAAGTTGGGCAGGAAGTGGCGGTTGGCATAAGCGCCAGCTTGCCCGTTGCGGGGGTCCGTGCGCAGATCGAACTGGCCTTCCGCCTGGTTGAAACGTGAAATCGTCGCCTCCTTTATATAAGTGGAGACCTCCAGGTTGATGGCTTGCAGCAGGGAGTCGATCTCTGCCTGGAAATTGCGCTGCTGCGGGTCGCCGTAAGTGACGCGGTAGTAGGTGCCCATGGTTTGCCCCTCCAGGCTGAGGTAGGGCAGCGGGGCTTGCGGGCTGCTGCTTTGCGTGCAGGAAAAGAGCAGGCTTGCCAGCAGAAGTAAGAAAAACAAGCGGTTCTTCATCGAAGCATTGCTTTTAGTGTATTTAATATACTTTCCGCCACTGGGCATCCAGCGAATACCAGCCCGAGCCGGCCAGCAGCAGGCTCAGATAGGCAAAGAGGTACATGAGGGCCTTTTCCACCTGCCCAAAAGGGTCGCCCCAATGCCGGGCCAGGATGGCTACCAGCATAGTGAAAATGAGCGGCAGGCTGGCCAGCCGGGTAAACAGCCCCAGCACGATGAGCAGGGCACAGCCCAGCTCGGCGAAAGTTGCCAGGGCTAAAGATGCGGTGGGGCCCAGGCCCATGAAGTCCATGAACTTGATGGGCGCTTCGCCAAATAGCTTCAGTAGCTTGGGCCAGCCATGCCCGATAATCATGAACCCGCCAAAGGCCAGGCGCAGTAAGAGGAGCGCGAGATCTGTTTTTTTATTGGTCATTGATCGAGCGTGTTTTGTCTGTTTCCAGAGGTATAACCATGAAGGCGGTGCAAAGTTATGAATTTTTCACCGCTTCTTTTCCAAGGGTTAGTTGGCTGCCGGGGCTTTGCTGCATCAACCACCGGATGCCCCACCAGGAGAGCTCTAGGCAGCCCTGAATTAACCAGTTGGGCCTGAATTCAGCCGCAGGGTGTATCTTTGCCCAGAGGTAAAACGCAAAATCATGAAAAAATTATTGGCCCTGTTATTGCTGATCGCCACCGCCCTGACCCTTGGTGCGCAGCTGCCGCCCTCCCCGATATATGTGAATCACAGCGCCCAGGGTGCCAATGATGGCAGCAGTTGGGGCGATGCCTTTACCAAGCTCCAGGATGCTTTAGCTGCCGCTGCTGAGGGGGCGGAAATCTGGGTGGCTCAGGGTTCTTATGCCCCCGCTGATTCCGCTGGTATCCGCTCCGCTTCTTTTGTAGTAGATAAAAACCTGCGGCTCTACGGCGGCTTCGCTGGCACAGAGGCCAGCCTGGCAGAACGAACTGCCCCGGCTGGCTATCCCACCATACTTTCCGGCGACTTGAACCGGAACGACACCGATGGCAACTTGACGGCTAACCGTGCTGACAATGCCTTTACCGTGGTACGCATCATGGCCAATATCAGCCATGAAACAGTGATTGACGGCTTCATCATCCAATCAGGCCATTCCAACGGCCCTGGCGCAGGCAGCGCCAACCGGCGGGGAGGGGGCCTGCATGCTTTAGGTGCCCCGACCATCCGGGACTGTACTTTTGCGCAAAACTTCGCGCAGGAAACCGGGGGCGGCTTGTTTTTCGCGGCCTCCAGCAGCGGCTTCCTGCTGGAAGGCTGTCGGTTCGACCGCAACCAGGCCCTTTCAGGAGGCGGGCTGCACAGCGAAGCCCCTCAATTCAGGATCGAAGGCTGTTCCTTTGAAGCCAACCGCTCCTCTGGTACTGGGGCAAACGGCGGCGGCGGCATCAATCTGCTCAATCCCAGCGGTGCGCTGCGCTATTGCTACTTCGCCGGCAATACGGCGGCCCAGGACGGTGGCGGGTTATCCGTCGGGGCAACCCTCGCCGGATCGTCGTTCGAGATGCAATTTTGCATCTTTGAAGCCAATAGCGCATCCCGTGGCGGTGCCATCAACATAGCGCCCTCGGGAGGGGATTTGAGCTATCTGCTTGCTCAGTGCGCATTTTCCAATAACCGCGCCACCGCCGATGGCGGCGGCATCTACTTGTCTAACCCCCAAGGCCTGCTGCAGCATTGCACCTTTTCTAGCAACACGGCAGCGCAAGATGGCGGCGGCCTGTTTGCCGCGCCAGCGATTGATTCGCTGGAATTGTCGCTGGAGCTGCACGCTTGCCGCTTCGAAAACAACAGCGCGCGCCATGGCGGCGGCATCAGCTTAGCATCTGCGGGCGCGAACTTTAGTTACACCCTGGCCCAATGCGATTTCGCAAGCAATCGCGCTTCGGTCGATGGCGGTGGTATCCATCTGGCCAACCCCAAGGGGGCGATATATCATGGCGGCTTTACGGGCAACACCGCGGTGCAAAACGGCGGCGGCTTGTTCGCCTGGACGGACGAGGCTTCTGTGGATGCCTCGCTAGAGCTCCAGCTTTGCACCTTTGAAAGCAATAGTGCACGCGAGGGCGGGGGCCTTAGCTTGATGCCCCGTGGAGGCCGCTCGAGCTTTGTCTTCCAGGCTTGTGATTTTGGGGAGAACCACGCCACCGTCAGCGGCGGTGGGATGCATTTGAGCGTCAACCAGAATGCTGACAGCCTAAGTTGCTTCATCGGGCAGAGTGCTTTTTTGCGCAATACGGCGGCAACTAATGGCAGTGGCTTTGTTGCTACAATCAGGGGGAGCGATGCCGAGATCGCCTTGCGCCAGTGCCATTTTCAAGGCAATAACACGGCTCAGGCTTCTGCGGCGGCCGATTTCTGGGGCACGGGTGGCGGCAGCGGATCAGTATGGGTGGATAGTTGCGTTTTTGAAGGCAATCTGGCCCGTTATAGCGGCGCCATCGAAATGGGCAATGGCTATGGCGGTGGGGCGGCAGTGGATTACAGAGTGTCCAATAGCGCTTTCCGCGCCAACCAAGCGGAGGAAGGCGGCGCGATGACGCTGTGGAGCGACGGGATTTCCGGCGCAGATTACCTGGTGGACAATTGCCTCTTCGAAGGCAATATGGCTAGCCTAAGCGGCGGCGGGCTAATGCTTTGGCCACAAAACACCAACTTTAGGAGCGCCGTCAAAAGAAGCCGCTTTATCGACAATGAAAGCCCTGTCGGCGGCGCTATCGCCGCGGCGATGTTTTTAGAGGTCCCTGTGCCTGAAGAGGCTTCCCTGCTGCTCGAAAACTGCCTCCTCGCGGGCAACCTCAGCAATAGTGCTATCATCAACGTGGAAAAACTGCCTGAGCTCCGGCTCAACAACTGCACCTTAGCGGACAATAGGGGCGATGGCATCCATATTGCCCACGGCAGCGGCATCGCTTTGCAAAACACCATCTTGTACAACCCGGGCTATGCGGAGTTTGCCGCGCTTACTACCGATGCATCCGTCCAGTCGCGGGGCGGCAACCTCCTGGGCGACGGTAGCCTGGCTGCCTGGCTAAATAATACCGACCAACCCTCTACTGCCCCCCTGCTGACGGCTGATTTTCAGCTCTCCCCGGCCAGCCCTGCCATCGATGCTGGCATAGCCTATGGCGACATGCCGGAAATCGACCTGGCGGCTAACTCTCGCCTGCAGGGTGGCTGTATCGATATCGGCGCTTTCGAGAGCCCCTACGATGCGGGAAGGGAGTGCCTGGTTGTCGGCATCCGCGAGTCTGCTCCTGAAATCCAAGCGCTGGTGCTATACCCCAATCCGGCAGGCAGCTTCCTGTATGCCCGCCTCCCGGATGCCAGCTTAGCCCCCTTTGATGCGCAGTTGCTGGATGCCCAGGGCCGCCAGCTGGGGCAGTACCGCCTCATGGGCCATGCGCCCCTGGAGCTGGGCCTGCTCCCACCAGGCTTGTACTGGCTCCGCGCTACCATGGATGGAAAGGTCTATGTAGGGCGGTTTTTTAAACGGTAATTACCGCACGCCCATCGGCAGCAGGCCCTTTATACCAGTACAATAAAGGCGATTGCAACGCAAAATGAAGGATGCCAAGCTTTGCGCGAGGAGAAGGCCGATGTTGTGTATTGAGCCGTTGCCAGTCAATCGGCGAGATTGCCGCCAAAATTGGCTTCAAAGCTGCAACATGCTTTCCAATGCCTTTCTCGGTCAATCTAAGCTGCAGCCCTGTGATTTGCGGCAGAAAAATAGCAAAATGGCGAAAAAACACAAATTTATGGCGGTAAATCACAAGTGGTTTAATGTTTTTTTACGTAATTTTGCGTAAGTTTTTTGGTTTTTTTAAAGTTTAAGATGTGGAAATAAGGATAGATTAAAGCTCAATATTTTTCATCTAAACTCCAGTACAATGAAACACTTAACCCTTTTCCTCCTAACGGCTATGCCGTTGTTGCTGAACGCCCAATATGCCAAGCCCACCCGCGTTTTTGACCGGGGGCAGGTGGATATCCAGGCGGGACTCGGCATCTTCCCCACTTACGTGGCCGACCGGCCAGAAACTATGCTGCCGCCGCTTCAGCTCGGGGTCCGTTACATGGCCTCCCAATTCCTCAGCATTGGGGCTTTTGGGGGGTATTCCCAGTCTCAGAGCCGGGAGAAGCTGCTGCGGGACTCCATCCGGGGCCGGTGGTACAACCAAAGCTATTTTTTGGGCATGGAGTACGGCTTCCACTACACCAAGCTCGCCAACTGGGATTTGTATGGGGGCTTGTCGCTGCTCTATCAGCATATCCGGATTGAAGCGGATAACCCGGAGTTTGAAAAAGCGATGCGGCAGACCGGTATCAAGCCCCGGCATGGCAAAGCGACTATGACTGCTTTTATCGGCAGCCGCTTCGCGCTTTCAGACCGTTACACTGTTTTTGCGGAACTCGGCTACGGCGTGTCCTTGCTGAAAGTGGGGATGGGGTTCAAGCTCTAAGCGCGGCCTTATACCTTGAAAAGTAGCCTAAGCTCATTGGTATAGGGTGTTCAAAATCGCGGGAAAAAGTTGCTGCCCTTTTGGCACACTTTTCTTGGCGCCAAGCGGGACGATCCGCCTGGCAAGCTCCGCCCTGTGTGTCGTTCCTACGGAACTCATCTAGGGGATTGCCTTGTCCAGGGACTGACGTCCCTGGCAAGGCAGCTTTCATCCCTACGGGATTTTTTGCTCAGCTAAAAGCTGGCGTTTTATGGCCGTTGAGCGGTTTTAAAACAGTATCCTAGGGGTATAGTGGCGCCCCACCCCAGAAATTCCCACTGCCGAGCGCCTTCATCTCACAATCATTTGCCATTTTTGCAGGCTGAAAAACAACATCAGAGCTATGGCAGAATCAGCGGGAAAGCTGGAAGGGGGAGAAAAGCGGCTATTGTGGCTGGCTACCGCATTAGTTTTAATCAGCCTGTTTGTCAACCTGGGCTTGCAGCCCGCTTATCTGGAAGAGCCACGCCGCGCCATGATCGCGATGGAGATGGAGGAGAACGGCAACTTCATCGTGCCCACGCAACTGGGGGAGTATTACTATGCCAAGCCGCCGCTTTTCAACTGGGTAGTCTGGGCTAGCGCCAAAGCCTTGGGGGGCTATAGCGGGTTGGCCTTGCGCCTGCCCACGGCCTTATCGCTCATCGCCATGTCCTTGCTGCTCTTTTGGTTGGGGCGGCGCTATGTCAACCTCGAATTTGGTTGGTTGTCTGCCTTGCTGTTCCCTACCTGCGCGGGGCTGTACTTTTATTTTTCCCTGTTGGGGGAAATAGACCTGTTTTATTCTTTATTGACTTTAGGCGGCTTTGCGGCGGTTTTCCATTTTCAGCAGCAGGGGCGATACCTACTGCTGTTTACGAGTGCTTATGCCCTGGCGGCGCTAGGCACCCTGACTAAAGGGCCGCCCTCGGCGGTATTCCTGGGGCTGTCGCTGCTGCCCTGGCTGTGGTATGTCGGCGAGCTGAAGCGCCTGTTTTCCTGGCAACACCTGTTGGGTATCCTGGTTTTCAGCGCCATCGTGGGCGGTTACATCCTGGCTTACCACCAGTACAACGACATCGGCAACTACCTGTCTGCCATGCTGGCCGAATCCAGTGAGCGCACCGTTGCCGAAAACAGCCTGTGGAAATTCCTGAAGCACCTGCTGTCTTTCCCCCCAGATATGCTCAAGGACTTGCCCCCGGGCTTGCTGCTGCTGATTTTCGCCCTACGGCCCGATTTGCGGCAATTGCTGGCCCGCAACCCTTATCTGGCCTTTGCCGGCCTCATCTTCCTGGCCAACTACCTGCCCTACTGGCTTTCGCCGGGTGCGCGGCAGCGCTATATCTACATGCTTTATCCCTTGGTGTTGATGATTGGGTTGTATGCCTATCAGCACCGCCACGAAGTCGCTGCCTGGAGGGAGCGCCTGTTTTACGTGTTGACGGGAGTACTGATCGGCGCGTTGGCGCTGGGCTGCCTGGCCCTCAGCTTGGTACCAAGCCTGGGTTTCCTGCCCTATCTGCTACCGTTATCGCTCTTGAGCTTTGCCGCCCTGGCCGGCACTTTTTGGCAGTACTATCAACAGCCCCGCCGGGCCTTGGTCTTGCTCCTCATCGCTACTGCTATTGGGCGGCTGGTTTTTGATTTAACGGTCTTGCCACAGCGCGCCCGCGAAAGTGCCGCTCAAAACGACATTCAGACGGCCCAACAGGTCGCCGACATCGTCGCCGACCAGCCCGTGTACATTTATGCCGACGGGCGCATCTCCTTCTCTACGATCTTCTACCTCAACCGGTTGCGCGGCCAGACGTTGCGTCGCTCTTGTGAAATGGTGCCCGGCGCCTATTATTTCTACCGCGAAAAGGAGCTGCAGCCCGGGCAGGTGCCTATTCTACATATCCCTTATGAAGATACCATGTACACCCTTATCCGCCTGCCGGTAGATTAGGATGGGCTGGCAGCCGCTGTAGAGATGAAGAAGCGCTTATTCCAACATGCCCTTGCGCGCCGCTTCTTCGGTATAGCCATGCAGCTGCACGGGGGCTTTGTGTTGCCTGGTGCGCAGGCGCATATTCAGGAACTCGACGAAGAGAGAGAAGGCGATGGCAAAGTACAGGTAGCCCTTCGGTACCGTTCCCACCTCAGAGCCTAAGATCGAAAGATCGGCCAGGTGGGCCCCTTCGGCAATCAGCATGAAGCCGATGAGGATGAGGAAGGCCATGCCCAGCATTTGGATAGTGGGGTGGCGGTTGACAAAATTTGCCACGGGGACAGCAAATATCATCATGATGATCACGGAGGAGACCACGGCGATAATCATGATGACCAGCGCGCCATGCAGCCCGTTGGTCATGCCTACTGCGGTGAGGATGGAGTCGAAAGAGAAAACGATATTGATGATGGTGATTTGGACAATGGCGTTTCCAAGCGTCGAGCCGTTTTTCCTTTTACCGTTTACGTCGGGTGAGGTATCTTCTTCCAGCTTATGCCGTATTTCCGTGGTGCTCTTGTACAAAAGGAATAAGCCGCCAGCAATCAGGATCAGGCTCTGGCCAGAGAAACCGCCCTCAATCCAGGATGCGTGGATGGAAAACCAGGGGGCTTCCATCGCCACCAGGATGGAGACGCCAAACAAGAGGACGATGCGCAGCAGCATCGCCAATATCAGGCCGATATTGGTAGCTCGTGGGCGCTCTTCGGGTTTCAGCTTGCTGGAGGCAATAGAAATGAAAATGATGTTGTCGATACCCAAAACGATTTCGAGGAAAGTCAGGGTCAGCAGGCTCATCCATACTCCTGCACTGGCTAGGTTTGGCAATACAAATTCCATAGGTAATATGAGTTTTAATGCCGCAAGTTTCACAAAAAAAATGGATACGCGATGCAGTTCTTTTATGCTTGCTGAAAACATTATTGGACGGCAGTGGCTTTTGCAGCCATTCGCTATGGGGCAATCTTTGTATTTTAGCCTTACGTTTGCATTTAAATATAGCGGCTTTCGACGGTTTAAATACACAAGCTGCTGTCATTCAATTAATCAGCGGAGCGGCGGGCTGAAATTTCCGCCGGGCTAATATTAAACCACAAAAAACAAAAAAGCAATGCTGATGCGCTGCACCGTCTTGATTTTCGCTTTCCTCGCCGCTACTTGCCTGGCAGTGGCACAGGCCAATTTAAATGTTTCTTTATTTGGGCAGTACAATCCCAACGATGGGCGTGCTTCTGGCTCCTGGGGCTACGTAGCGCCTGACGGTACGGAATATGCCCTGTTGGGTGCCCAGACCGGGACAGCGGTGGTGCGCATCGCCGGTCCCAACCAACTGGAAGAAGTCGCTTTCATCCCTGGCTTCGCTTCCAGTTGGCGCGAGCTGACGGTGGTAGGCCAGCACGCCTACGTCGTCACCGAAGGTAACGGCTCGCCCCACTACGGCATGCAAGTCATCAGCCTGGAGCAGCTGCCTGATACGGCTTTCTTATTGGCGGCTTATGCTGAAACCTTTACCCGGGGGCACATCATTCAGGCCGACATCTTCCAGGAAGCGCCCTACGTCTATGTTTGTGGCACTACTGCCACCGGGGGCGTCCATATCCTGGATGTTTCCAATCCGGCAGCTCCGGTCGAAACGGGCCTCTACCGGCCTGGCTATTACATCCACGACTGTCACGTGCGGGGCGATATCCTCTTTGCCGCAGCATTTTTTGAAGGCACGGTGGATATTGTGGATATTTCAGACCGCTCCAACCCCCAATTGATTGATCGGCTGCTTGACCCTGGCGGCAATACCCACAGCATGTCCACAACGGAGGATTTGCGCTACCTGTTTATAGCAGATGAACAGGATGGCCTGCCAGGGCGGATTTTTGACATTCAAAACATCGGCCAGCCGGTCGAGGTAGCCACCTATACCGCCAATCCGCTCAGCCTGGTGCACAACCCTTATATCCGTGGAGATTATGCTTTTCTTGCTCATAATGCGGAAGGCTTGCGCGTACTCGATCTGGCTGACCCGGCTACACCGGTAGAAGTGGGCCGCTACGATACTTATCCCATCGGCACTGGCGGGGGCAATCACGGGCTGTGGTCCGCTTGGCCCTATCTGCCTTCTGGCAGAATACTTGGCGGCAATCGGGAAGATGGCTTGTACGTCTGGAGTTTCAACAACGCCCGCGCTGGCCGCTTCTACGGGCAGGTGCGGGATTCCCTGACCGGCTCGCCTTTATTCAACGCCTCTATCGCCGTGCAAGGCACCAGCGATGTTTTAAAATCTGATCTCGATGGCCGCTTCAGGAAAGGCTATCTACCCGGCACTTATGAGCTGGATGTTTCTTTCCCTGGCTACTCCCCCAAAACAATCAGCGTCACGCTGGAAGCGGACAGCCAGGAAAACCTGTTGATCGAATTGAGCAGCCCGGCTTCGGGAATAGCAGGGGGGAGCACTGCGCCGCTCGCCCGCGTTTTCCCCAATCCGCTTCCTGCGGGCGCGGTACTCCGCATGGAGTGTGCCGTGCCAATCAAAAGGGTCTTGTTGTATGACGCTGCGGGGCGGCTGTTGCGCGAGCATGTTACAGATCAGCCTGGCATTCATCTGGAAATCCCTTGGCGCAATTTACCGCCTGGCAGCTACTGGTATGCCGCCGAAGGCCAGGGCGGCCAAACGCTGGGGGCAGGCAAGCTGATTGGGCAGTGAGCTGGCGAGATTAGCCCCTGAGCGCTAAGGCCATCTGGAAATCAGCTTCCTCCCCACTTCCACTGCCGGAAAAACTCCCAGGTGACCAGCCCGATACAAACGGCGATGTTGAGCGAATGCTTGGTGCCATACTGCGGCACTTCAATACAGCCATCGGCTATGGCAACCACCTCTTCGCTGACCCCGTCGACCTCATTGCCGAAGACCAGGGCGTACTTTTGCCCTGGCTGCACGCGCACGTCCTGCAGCCAAACGCGCTCGCTGGCTTGCTCGACGGCAAAGACCAGATAGCCTTCGGCTTGCAGCTGCCGGGCTAGTGCTGCTGCATCAGCCTCATAAGCCCAGTCCATCGATTCGGTCGCGCCGATGGCGGTTTTGAGGATTTCCCGATGGGGTGGGGTAGCGGTGATGCCGCAAAGGTAGAGCTTCTCCAGGGTGAAGGCATCGGCCGTGCGGAAAGCAGCGCCGACGTTGAGGGCAGAGCGGACATTGTCTAGCACTAAAACCAGCGGGGCTTTAGGTTGCGCTTTGAAAGCGGCTATATCGGGGCGCTGGAGCTCTTTCAGGCTCAATTTGCGCGGAGGTTTATTTGGCATAAGCAGCTTGAGTATACTATTGTGAAGGTTCTATTTGACCCAGGTGATTGCCTTCTTCCGGAGGTGCCTTTGCAAATAAGGACACCCTCACTCCGCGGCGGTGGAATTCCTTTTTAAGGCCCCACATATCGTGCAATTCCCGGATTTCCTCATCCGAAAAATCGTTCATCACATTGGAGTAGAAAATGTAGCGGTCAGTGGCCAGGTCTTTGGGTTTCATGCCGCGTTGCTGGCCGTTGAGCTCTTTGAAATTCAGCGGGCCGATTTCGGGGAAAGCCGTCCCAACCTCTTCCAGGGGGATTTGGCGCTCGTCGAGGTAGTCCAGCATTTGTCGGCGTAGTTGGTAATAGGGCAGGTGAGCCAGGGTGCTGTCCCAGCCTTGCGATATTTGGTCGGGATAAACCCAGAGGTTGCCGGTGAGCAGGCCGGCGAAGGCCAAGCTGAAGAAGGCATAACGCCAGCGCAGCGCCAGGTAGCCATGGATGAGCAAGGCATGAAAAAGCACCGTCAACGCCAGAAAGGCGGGCAAGAGGTAGCGATGGCCGTGCAGGCCCTTGTACATCAGGAAGGTATAACTCATCAACGGCAGCGCCAGGGCAAATAGCCAAGCTGCGTGCCGGATGGGTTGGCTGAGGTGGCGCGACAGTTTCAAACGGCGGTAAGCCATCCAGAACAGCAGCGGCCAGAGGAAGACGCGGCCGAAGTCGAGCAAGCGCCAAGCCAGCACTGCCAGGTTTTTGGCAAAATCGCGGGGCCCTGCCCGATCAAAGAACACCGCCCAGGGGGCATCGGCATGGTAGCCGATCCAGCCTTTCTGCTGGTAGTGGTAGTAGAGGAAGGCAAAAGCCAGCAGCCCGCTGGGCAGATAGGGTACGGCTTTGCGCAAGGGCGTCAGCCAATCCCAGCGGCGTTGGATAGCCAGCTCGAAACTGTAGAGCAGCACTACCGCCATCATGCCCCGGGTGCTGATAACAGCCAGGAGTAAGGCCCCGATTAATTTTGGGCCCTCCTTTTGGTACAGCACCCCATACAGGCCCAGGAGGAAAGCAAACACCAGCGCCAGGTCGGGGCTGACCAGGATGCTCTGTGCCGCCAATACTGGGTCGGCCAGTGCCAGGAGGGCAAACATCCAGCTATGCTGCCGCCCGCCAAAGTAATCGCCCAGACGGAAAAGCAGCACCACGCTGCCCAGTAGGAAGGGCAGCATGGCCAGGTGGCTTACTGCCAGGCTCTTGCCAAAGAGCTTCCACGCCAGGGCCAGGTACATCCCGAAGCCGGGCGGGTGCCCACTATCGATCTCGTCGGGTAAGAGCAGGTAGCGGAAATCGTGTTCGTAATACCAATGGGCGTGTTTAGAGGCTAGTTGGATGGTGTCCCAAAAAAAAGGGTTGTGCCGTGACAGCCAAGTTGCCAAGGCGCCCCCGATCAAGAGCAGCGTGAAAATGATGTTTCGGGTGAGGTGTTTCATCGGCGATGCATCATTTCCCCCAAGCACTGTATGCCACTAGGAAGTTTCTTCATGAGTGCAAAGATAAGGCTTTTCCGCTTTGCTAGGGATAGCAACCGGCACAAGCTGCGCAGCAGGGAGATCAGTACTTCAACACCCGCAGCCCGCCATCTTTACTGAGGCAGCGTTGGATGATGCGGGTCGTCTCTGGGTTGCCTGGGTAGGGGCGGATGGCGTCGCGCAGGCAGTCGGCTTGACCGTTGAGCTGATCTTGAGTGATGTAGCCAAAGCCGCAGAAGCCGCCGCCTTCCACCATAATGACAGCATGTTCATCAGCATCGCGGCCTTGGTCGAGGATGAAGAAGTCTTCGCTGAAGACGGTGGAGAGGGCTTCTTGGGCGAGGGCCGCACGTTCATTATAATCGGTAGCCGGCTCCAGGCCGGCGCAGGCACCCTGGCATTGTTTGAGGTGGTAGTGGAAACAAGCGCCTTTGCCGGGCTGCAGGCCGCTGAGGCGTGGGCAAAGCGCATAGGCCTCCTGCGCCCGGCCGAGCTGAGCCTTGGCGTGGCTCAGCTTGGGGTGCTCCGAGATGATAGCGTATTGTTTGGCGGTTTTGGCGGTCACCTGGGCGATGTCAAAACAGAGGTAGCCGGCTTCATTAACAAAGCCGTGCAACGCATACGGGAAGCGCTGCTGGCGCTGCGCCCGGTTGACCGCTGGCCGCAGGCGCTTGATTTCATGCGATTCCAGCAGGAGGGCTACCAGCTCGCTGCCCGTCAGCTCGTAAGAGATATCCGCAGCGCTCTGTTGCAGCTTGCCGGCTTTTGCCGTCTTGTCGGCAAAGTGCTCGGCCACCCGTTTTTTGATGTTGATGCTCTTGCCGACGTAAACCACATCGCCCTGGGCATCGTGGAAGTAGTAAACCCCGCAGGCCTCGGGCAGGGCATGGATTTTTTCCAGGCTGATGTTTTTAGGCAATAGCGATTCTTTGATGCCGAGGTTGATCATCTGATCGGCCTCTTTTTCGTTCTCTTCGCTGGCCAGGATGCGGCGTAGCAGCTCGGCAGTGGCCTCGGCATCGCCCAGTGCGCGGTGGCGCCCATTGATGGGGATGCCCAGCGACGCGGCCAGCCGCCCCAGGCTATAGGACGGCAGCCCAGGGAAAGCCTTGCGCCCCAGGCGCACCGTACACAATAGCTTGCGGCTGAAAGTATATCCCAGCCGGTTGAACTCCTCGCGCAAAAAGCTATAGTCAAAGCGCACGTTGTGGGCAACAAAGATGGCGCCTTCAGTCATCTCTACAATTTGGCGGGCCAGTTCGTAAAATTTGGGCTGCCCCTGCACCATCTCCTGCGTGATGCCGGTGAGTTGGGTGATGCCATAAGGGATGTAGCACTCGGGGTCGACCAGCGAACTGAAGGTCTTCAGCACTTCATGGCCATCATGTAGCACGATGGCGACTTCGATGACCCGGTCGCGGGCGGCTTGCCCTCCGGTAGTTTCCAAATCGACGACGGCGTAGCGCTTTTGTTTCATGCTTAAAACGATTTGGTTGCAAAGCTAAACATTTTGTCTTAATGCTCAAAATAATTCTCCTTCTTTGACAAATAGCTTGGCTTACCCCCGGCCCAATTTCGAGCTATAAGCCCCCAAAGAGCTGGCCGCTTCTTCAGGTGGCCAAAGATTTGGTTAACGCTCGCCGCCCTCCCCCGGTTGGCGGATTTCAAAGGACTCATCGGTCTTGGCCTGCCGCACCATTTCGCGCACATCGGCCAGCAGTTGTTTGGCGTCGTAGACGATGCCGTCTTTGATGGTGTATTTCACGCCGCCAGCCCGCACCACCTCGTTGTCGGCGGTGAGTTGGATGGCGCCGGTGCCGTAGAGCAGTTGCAGGTTTTGCAAGGGGTTCTCGGCAATGATGACCAGGTCGGCCAGCTTGCCGATTTCGACGGTGCCGATGAGCTGGTCTGCGCCCAAGGCTTCGGCGCCATTGAGGGTGGCCGAGCGGATGACCTCCAGGGGGTGGAAGCCGGCCTCGCGCAACAGCTCCAGCTCGCGGATGTAGGCGAAGCCGTAGAGCTGGTAGATGAAGCCTGAATCAGAGCCGGCAGTGACGCGGCCGCCGCGGTTTTTGTATTCCCGCACGAATTCCATCCACAGGCGGTAGTTTTCCCGCCAGGTGATTTCCTGCTCGGTGCCCCAGGTATGCCAGTAGGAGCCATGGGAAATGCGGCTGGGCATGTAGAAGCGCCACAGCGAAGGCATGGTGTACTCCTCGTGCCACTCGGCCCGGCGGGCCCGCATCAGGTCGCGGTTGGCTTCGTAGATGTTAAAAGTGGGGTCTAGGGTGAAATCCAGGGCCAGGAGTTCATCCATCACCTTATTCCAATGTTCGGAATGGGGCGGGGCAGCTTGTTGCCAGAGCTTGCCGGCTTCTTCGAAGCGGTGTTGTTCGTTCTGGTAGTTGTAATCCAGGGGATAGTCCTGCACGGTGCGGTCGTTGAAGAGCGCTTCGGGCAGGCCATACCAATGCTCCAGGGTGGTCAGCCCGGCGCGGGCCGATTGCAAGGCATTCCAGCGGGCTACGTCCATTTGGGCGTGGTGGCAAGCGGAGCGTAGGCCGAGCTTTTTGTTCTCCTCCAGGGCGGCGGCCATGAGGTCGGGCGGGGCACCGAAGAACTTGATGCCATCGGCACCTTTTTGGGCGTTGAGGCGCACCCATTGGCGCGCTTGTTCGGGGGTGCTGATGGGCTCGTCGCTATCCTGGCCAAAATAGCTGTAGGCATAGATGCGCGGAGCGGTGATCTCGTTTTTAGCGCTGCGCTCGCGGTGCTGCAGCGTCCAATCCAACCCATTGCCGCAGGAGGGGTCGCGGATGGTGGTGATGCCGTGCCCCAGCCACAGCTTAAAGACATACTCTGCATCAGCCCCCTGGGCCCGGCCGCCGATATGGCCGTGCAAATCGACAAAGCCCGGCAGCAAGTACATGCCCTGGCAGTCGAGCTCGCGGCCGCCTTCCTTCAACTTGGGCCGCCCCTCGGGCTCAATGGGCAGCCCGGGATAACCCACGGTCGCTATCCGGGCGATGCGGTTGCCTTCGATTACGATATCGATCGGCCCGCGCGGCGGCGCGCCATTGCCGTTGATGAGGGTCACGCCCCGGATGATGAGCTGCTCAAAAGGGCCTTCGCCTTCCTGGCGGTCGGGGGCCGGCCGCACTTGGGCGGTCAGCTGGCAGGCCCACAAGGCGGCCAAAAGGAGGATGGTGTATTGCTTGCCGATCATGCTGCTTGGTATTGTTTTAAGGGCACAGAATTACGATTTTTTTGCCACTTTCCAATTGATTGCCGGAAAACTTTGTAAAACGCCGCTGCGCGCTGATCGCGCCAGTAGAAGGGATAAGCATATCAGGGGGGGGGTATTGATGAAAACGAGCTTTTCAGCTTTGCATGCAAGTTTGGGGGAAACTTTTCCTGGCGGGCAGGTGCACCGCTTCCCGAAAACGTTTATCTTACGCATCCAAAAACACCACTAATACCTATGGCTACTAAAGTATTTGCCCTCATCGTCGGGATTGACGATTATCCCAGCGCCCCGCTTGCCGGCTGTCTGAATGATGCTCGGCGCATGTTAGATTTTTTGCAGAAAGACCCCAGCCTGGAGGTACACGCCCTTACGCTTTACGACAAGGAAGCCCAGAAGCCGGCGGTCATTGAAGCGCTGCGCCACCACTTGGGTCGGGCGCAGGCGGGCGAGGCGGCCCTCTTCTACTTCTCCGGCCATGGTGCCCAGGAATGGGCAGACCCCCAGGCCTGGCCGACCGAGAGCGACCGCTGCCTGGAGTCTATCGCTTGTTATGACCCTGCCGGGCAGGCGTCGTTGCTGGCCGACAAGGAGCTGCGTTTCCTCATCCATGAGATCGCGGCTGGCCCGCCAGAGGCGCCTAAGGCTGCCCCGCCTCATATCCTCACGATTTTCGACTGTTGCCATTCCGGAGATAATACCCGGTCGGCGGCTTTTCAGGAGAAAACGCCAGTTATCCGCCAGCGGCGCTTCACCCATGTTTTCCCCCAGCGCCCCTGGGAAGGTTTTATTTTTTCCAGCCAGTTCAGCCAGGGCGATTTCGCCTCTGCTGCCATCGCTGATTTGTTGCCTGAAGGCCCCCACGTCCAATTGGCTGCTGCCCTGGATCACCAGCCAGCCCTGGAGATCGGCGGCGAAGGCCTCTTTACCAAAAACCTGCTGGCCGTGCTGGAGCGCTCCGGCAGCGGTATTGCCTATGCTTCCTTGCACAGCTTGGTGTCCAATTACATCCGCCATCAGTACCAGCAGAACCCGCAGTTGTACGTCCAGGGCGGGGGGGCTGAGATGATGTTTAGCGGCTTCCTGGGTAAGCCCGTCGAGTCTGATGGCCGCCTGAGGGGCCGAGTCCTTTACAGTAAAGCGGAAGGCTGGCTGCTCGATGCCGGCGCTATGCAGGGGCTTTCCCGCGATGCCAAGCTCCGTCTGGACCTCGGCGGCGGGCAGTATGCCGAGCCGAAAATCCGCGAGCTGAAACCCGATGTGGCCTTCCTGGAAATCGATATGGATATTCGCTCCCAAATGGACAAGGCCGAGGCTTATCCCTGCGAAATATCAGCTTCCTATCCGCTCCGCCTCTGGCTGCGCCCGGAAAAGGAAGGCACCGCCGCCCTGGAAGCGCTGACGGTAGAACTGGAAAAGCAGCCCGGCCGCCTGCAACTGACCGAGTTTGAGGCGGAGGCTGACTACGTGCTGCACTTGCGCGAGGGGTATTGTTTTATCTCACCGCCTTTCGAGCACCACTATCCCCTCACTGCACTGGTTTACCTGCCGCAGGAAGCGGCTGGCCTGCCGAGTGCGCTGGCTACCCTCATGCGCTATCTGGAGCACATCGCCAACTGGGAGTTTGTACGCCGTTTGCACAATGCCAGTGTGCGCCTGTTTGCCAAGCCACCGATCAAAGCCGAGGTTTTTTATGAAAAGGCTGGACAGTGGCACCTGTTGCCCTATCAGGAAAAGGGTGCAGCCGTAGAGGCCGCTGCCCTCTATTGGAAAGAGCAGCAACAGACCTACGGCCTGCGCCTTAAGATCGAATTGACCAACCAATTTGACCGCGATCTGTACTACAGCTTGCTATTCCTCACTATTAATTTCGAGAGCAATGCCGGCTTGATGGAGAAACCGGTGGACGTCCTTAAAAAAGGCGAAACCCGCACCGTTTTCGCCCATCGCGGCGGGGTCATCCCCTTCAACCTGGAGCAGCAGATCCTCGACTTCAACCAGCCGCAGACCCACTTGTGGTTTCAACTGCTGGTCAGCACCCAAAACGACATTGAAGTAGCTCGCCTTACCTTGCCGGAATTGGCGCCGCCGCCCAGCCGCCTGCGCACGCGGGCCATCCCTCTGGATGAAGAGACGGTGGCAGAAGCCAACCCCAATGACTGGACGACGCAGTTGATCCAACTGTCTATCAAGAACCCGCGCTTTGAGCAAGGCAAGAAGCCGGAGGAGATATTAAAAGCAATCATTTCAGAACAAAAAAGCTAGAGTAACTATGGGTTTTAGATTCAGAGTATGTAAAAATGACATCACCGATTTGCTGCGGCAAACCTTCAACGCTACGCCCTTGCGCGTGCCGGAGACCCGGGTGAAGCCCCTCATCGTCATCTCTCGCCGGGGCGCTAAGTCCGATTTCCGGGGCGAGCTCAAATACCTCTTGGCTGGCGAGCCGGAACTGGGGGTCGATCTGCAGGAATCCCAACTGGCCAATACCGCGCTGCAGCGCTCGCAGAGCATCGGCCTGAATTTCGGGCTGAAGATACTGGAGGGTTTCCTGCAGGGCTTCAACCTCTCGCCCTCGCCGGTAGGCGCCAGCCTCAAGGGGGTGAAAGAAATCTCCTTTTCTTTTACCAACACCAAACGCATCTGGGTTGATCCCGGACAGTTGGGCGCCCGGCTCAAAGGGCAGGTGGTAGATTTAAAGCACCCCTCCGTCGGCTTGTTCACCCGCCCGGAAGACTCTTTTGAAATGCTGCTCATTTCCGACGTCATCATCAGCAACAGCTTCACCGTCAATATCGAAAAGGCCGATGAGCGCGAATTTGATGCTGCGATGCCTGCCCTGCACACCTACGCTGCCGACGCCAGCTCGGCAGTGAAGATGGAGGTCAAACAGGGTAAATCCGTTACTTTTGAAGGGGCTCAACCCCTGGCTTTCGCCTTCTCCTGTGTGTTGTTGGATTTGAATAAAAATGATGGCAGCCTGCAAGTCGGCGAAACGGTGCTCACCAAAGGCGGCGGTAAGGCCGAAAAATCACCTTATACCTTGCTGGATGATGATGAGTACGAGCCGGGGATGATGGAGTGGGATTGAGGGCAAGGCCGCTAAAATTTAATTCTGCCGCTGGTTTTTGAATGGGCCTGCTGAGGTGGGCTCATGTTCAGCTGTTGAGCGGCCTGTGGATGCTATACTAAACCGACTCAGGTTTTGCCGCCTGCCTTCCCTCAGCCCCGCCATTGCTGAAGCTTGCTTCCCGCACCCCCTGCCCCCCAAAGGGGGTAATCCACCCGCAGCAGCTATTGCTAGGGCTCGCTCAGGGGTTGCCCGCCCGGCCAAGGCCAGCACGATCAAAGCCAGATTTAGGTGAAATTAGTCCCTTTTAGCAACAACCTATACCAAAGGCATTCAAACCCGTCGCCAATTTCCTACCTTGGCCCCATGAAAACGATGCAAGAAGAACTCAAGGCTTTCCCGGTGCAAGTCCGCATCGACGTGCAATGGGGCGAGATGGACCTGGCGGGCCATGTCAACAACGTCATTTACCTCAAGTGGTTTGAACATGCCCGAGTGGCTTATCTGGATCGCCTGAGCTACCCCATCGTCATCGAGCCGGGGCGAGAGGACTTGCCGGGTGTGATCCTGGCTAAACAAGACTGCAAGTACCTACTGCCGATGGATTATCCTGACACCGTTATCCTGGGCATCAAGGTGACCGAGCTGCAGGAAGACCGCTTCACCATGCACTGCAAGATGTTCAGCCAGCGGCATGAGCGCCTGGCTGCCATCGCTAATGCCGTCATGGTGACCTTCGACTACCGCCATCGGCGCAAAGCCTCGCTGCCGCAAAGCCTGCGCGAGGGGATTGAACGCTTGGAGGCCACCATAGAACCATAAAGTTTTTTGACTGTTGACTTTTTTAAAAACAGAATCCTGATGACGACCCTTTCCGCTAGCATCCCTGTTTCTGATTTTACGGACCTCTTTCAAAAACAAGTAATCCAACAGCAGGCCGCAGCCAGCAGCGCCCGCGAGCGTATCGCCAAGCTGAAGCGGCTCAAAGAGGCAGTGCTGCACTACCGTTCAGACTTGGAGCAGGCCTTGTGGGCAGATTTTCGCAAGCCCGCGGTCGAGGTGAGCCTGACCGAAATCTACCCCGTCTTGTCCGAGATACGCTTCTCAATCCGCAACTTGAAGCGCTGGATGAGCCCACAAGCGGTACCCACGCCCGTGTCTTTGCTTGGTGCCCGTTCCTATATCCAATACCAGCCCAAAGGGGTGGTGCTGATCATCTCCCCCTGGAACTTCCCGGCCAACCTGGCGCTCGTGCCGTTGGTTTCGGCCATTGCCGCTGGCAATTCTGCGATCATCAAACCTTCCGAGCATACGCCCCATACCTCGGCAGTGCTAACAAAAATCGTCAGCCGGGCTTTCGACAAGCAGGATGCCGCTGTAGTAGAAGGGGGTGTTGAAACGGCTCAAACCCTACTGGAGCTGCCCTTTAACCACATCTTCTTTACTGGCGCCCCGGCAATCGGCAAGCTCGTCATGGCGGCGGCGGCAAAACACCTGGCTTCTGTAACGCTGGAGCTGGGCGGCAAATCGCCAACGATTATTGATGAAACTGCCGACTTGGGCAGCGCGGCAGCCCGCATCGCTATGGTAAAGTTTGCCAACTGCGGTCAAATTTGCATCGCGCCTGATTACGTCTTCGTGCACGAAAGCCGCTTGGATGCCTTTCTGGTAGAACTGGAGAAAGCTCAGCAAAAATATTATGGGCGCGATGCCCTCCAATCAGATGACTACGCCCGTGTCGTCAACCCACGCCATTTCCAGCGGCTGAAGGGCTATCTGGACGACGCGATCGGGCGCGGTGCCAAAGTGGCATTCGGCGGGCAAACTGCCGCTGGAGAAAACTACATCGCCCCTACTGCCATGACTGGTGTGCCGCTGGATGCCCAGCTTATGACCGAAGAGATTTTCGGCCCGCTCCTACCCGTTTACCCTTATCGCGACTTGCAGGAGCCTCTCCAGCTCATCAATGCGCGGGAGAAGCCATTAGCGCTATATATCTATAGCAAGAGCCGCCGCAATATTGAAGCCATCCTGGCTCAGACTCGTGCGGGGGGGACTTGTATCAATCATAGCGGGGTGCATTATTATAACCCACATTTGCCTTTCGGAGGTGATAATAATAGCGGTATTGGCAAAGCTCACGGCTGGTTCGGCTTCGAGGCGTTCTCTAATGCCCGTGCCATCCTCAAGCAGGTTTTGCCCTGGAGTGCTGCCGATTTGATCCCGGCGCCTTACACTCGTTGGAGGAAGGTAATCGCTGACGTCATGGTCAGGTGGCTGTAGGGTAGCAGGAAGGGAGGCAATTGGAATTTATAAAACGAGATAGATGAGCATCATCATTATCGGCGCCGGCCCGGCCGGCTTAGCAATGGCCGGCCGGCTGCGGCAGCTAGGCCTGCCCTTTGAGCTGCTGGAAAAAAGCGATGCCGTGGGCCCGCTGTGGCGGCAGCATTACGACCGCCTGTGCCTGCACACCGTCAAGGAGCACTCGCATTTGCCGGGGCTGCCTTTCCCCGCTGATTATCCCCGCTACGTCTCCCGTCAGCAATTGGTGGACTATTTCGAGGCTTATGCCCAGGCTTTTGATATCCGCCCAAATTTCAAGCAGGAGGTGCGCGCCATCGAAAAAGAGGGGGATCATTGGGCCGTACATACTGCTGCCGGCCCGGTCTTCCGGGCTGCCGAGGTCATCATCGCTACGGGGGTAAACCGGCTGCCGCTGCGCCCCTCTTTGCCTGGCGAGGATGCCTTCGAGGGCCAGATCCTGCACAGCCGGGAGTACAAAAACGCCAAAGCCTTCGGCGGCCAGCGCGTGCTGGTGGTAGGCATGGGCAATACCGGGGCGGAAATCGCCCTGGATTTGAGCGAAAACGGCATCGCTACCGCTATCTCGGTGCGAGGCCCCGTCAACATCGTGCCGCGCGACTTCTTGGGGCGGCCGACCCAAAAAACGGCCTTTGCCCTGGCTAAGCTGCCCACTTGGCTGGGCGACTGGATCGGCGCCCGGGTACAGCGCCTGGCCTTCGGCGATTTGAGCCCCTACGGCCTGGTGCCGCCCGCCATGCCGCCCGCCCGCCAATTGCGCGTGACGGGCAAGACGCCGGTCATCGATCTCGGCACGGTGCAGCAGATCAAGGCAGGCAAGATTAAGGTGTATCCACAAATCGAAAGCCTCGCGGCCCGCAGCATCCGCTTTGCTGATGGGGAAGAAGCAGCCTTTGATGCCGTCATCCTCGCCACCGGCTACCGCGCCCAGTTGGAGGATTTCCTGCCCCCAGCGGAAGACTTTTTTAATGCCGACGGGCTGCCCGTCGATTGCATCGGCAGCGGGCCTTATGAGGGGCTGTACTTCCTGGGCTTCGATAATTATCAACCTGGAGGTATCTTGGGCGTTATCTACAAAGATTCGCAGCGCATTGCGGATGTTTTAACCAGGCGTAATCAAAAAACCTGATGCCATGAGCCAAGATAATAACGATAAAAGCCCCTTTGGCGGCAGCAATAGCGGCAACCACTGGCCCTGGAGCTTCTCGCTCTTTGGCGGGGCGCTTATCCTGCTGCTGCTGGTCTTTGCCGCCTACCGGCACTATACCCTGGGCGCCCCCGTCGGTTTTGATGACCCGCTGGAACAACCGGCCGCGCCAATCGACACGAGCAAGGTAAATGAGGCAACCCCAATACAGTGAATAACCAAATGATCAGCTAAAAATAGCCAACTCATGCTCACCATCCCCTTCCACAAATACCAAGGCGCCGGCAATGATTTCATCCTGTTGGACCAGCGCGTTGAGCAGAATGTGCAGCGCGCAGATGCTGAGCTGATCCGCCGCTGGTGTGACCGCCGCTTCGGTATCGGTGCCGATGGGCTTATCTTGTTGCAGCGCCGCGAGGGCTATGATTTCGAGATGATTTACTTCAATGCCGACGGCGGTGAGGGCAGCATGTGCGGCAATGGCGGGCGCTGTATTGCTGCCTTTGCCCATTACCTGGGCATTTTCCAGGAAACCTGCTGCTTCCTCGCGGTGGATGGGGCCCACGAAGCCCGTCTGCTTCCGGATGGCTGGGTCGAGCTGCGCCTCGGCGATGTGGCAGAAGTGGAACAGGGCGATGGTTATTGTTTCCTCGATACGGGCTCCCCACATTACGTCCGTTTTGTGGAAAACCTTCAAGGTGTGGACGTAGTAGGGGAGGGGCGGGCCATCCGTTACTCCGCGCGCTTCCGCGCCCAAGGCACCAACGTCAATTTTGTAGAAGTGCGCGAGCGCGGCCTGGCTGTAGCGACTTACGAGCGGGGCGTGGAAGACGAGACACTGGCCTGTGGCACCGGCGTTACGGCTGCTGCCATCGCTTATTACCAGCAGAAAGCCAGTACCAGCGGCCCGCAGCGCGTCTCCATCCAAGCCAAAGGCGGGCAGTTGGAGGTGCGCTTTGAGCCGCACGGTGCTGGCTTTACTCAAGTTTGGTTGGCCGGCCCTGCCGAGCGGGTATTTGAAGGATCAATCTGGCGTTAGTGCGAGGCTGCTTCGGCCAGGACCGGCACTGTTTTTTGAATTAGGTCACTCCCCTTGGCCTAGCGAATAAGCGCGTTGGCCATCGATTTCGTAGAGGTTTTCCGTCTTGATGAAGCCCAGGCCCGAGACGGCCAGGCGCTGCAGCAGCTCGGTGATATCCCGATAGTCAATATTGGCGGCATAGTCCATGCCATCACCATAAGCTTTCAAAGCTGAAGCACGGGAGACGAAGCGGCAGCGCCAGTGATCGGTACAAAAGGTTTCAGGCAGGCCATGGGGATAGACCTTCACGCCTCGGTTCGTAATCATTTTGAGTTGTAGCTTGTCATTGCTAAGCGCTTCCAGTTGGCGTCCTAGTTCATTGGGATTGCGATCTCCGGCTGACCAGTCGATGAAAACATCGACGCCGACAAGCTTTTTGCGGGCGGCTGGGCGCGGTTGGAGGCGCACCTCGATGGGCTTGGCTTGTTGGGGCAAGCGCACGGGGCTCAAGTGGGAGGGCTCTTGCCCTAAGCGCGCGATGACTGCCTGGGCAAAAGCAGCCGTGCCGACCTTCTGGCGGGTGAAGGCCTCATTGTAGAGGTCGGCGGTGTGGATGCCGTCTTCTAAGGTGCGCAGCAAGGCGTTTTGGATCCGCTCCGCAATCACTCCTTTGCCCAGGTGGGTCAGCATCATGCAGGCGGCGTGGAGCAGGCCTGAAGGGTTGGCGATATCTTTTCCGGCGATATCCGGCGCAGAGCCATGGATGGCCTCGAACATCGAAATCTTGCTGCCGATATTGGCTGAGCCGCCGAGCCCCACCGAGCCAGCTACCTGGGCGGTGATGTCAGAAATGATATCGCCATAGAGATTGAGCGTGACCACCACATCGAAGCGCGTCGGCGCATCGGCCAGCATAGCTGCCCCGATGTCGATGATATAGTGTTCGGCTTGGATGTCGGGATATTCCCGGGCCACTTCATCAAAAACTTGGTGGAAGAGCCCGTCGGTATGCTTCATGATGTTGTCTTTGGTCATGCAAGTGATCTTGCGGCGGCCATAAGCGCGTGCATACTCGAAAGCATAACGGATAAGGCGCTCGCAGCCCGGACGGGAGACCAGTTTGAGGCATTGTACCACCTCGGCGGTCTGCTGATGCTCGATGCCCGCATAGAGGTCTTCCTCATTCTCGCGGATGACCACCAGGTCCATGTCTGGGAAATGGCTCTTGACGTAGGGCGTCAGCGCGCGGCACGGGCGCACATTGGCATAGAGCCCCAGTGCCTTGCGGATGGTGACGTTGAGGCTCTTGTAGCCACCACCTTGGGGCGTGGTGATGGGGCCTTTGAGGAAGGCCCGATTGCGCCGCAGTACATCCCAGGCATCGGAGCAGATACCAGAAGCTTGCCCTTGTAAATAAACGTCTTTGCCGATTTTGATGAAATCGTATTCCAGCCCTGCGCCAGCGGCATCCAGGATGGCCAGGACGGCCTCCATAATCTCCTGGCCGATGCCATCGCCATGAGCCACGGTCACGCGGCTGAGTTCCCCCGCCGACACAGGCTGAGGGTGCGCAAAAATCTGCTCGTTTTGCTTCATTATTATTAGATTTGGTTGTGATTTCCGGGTTTGTCGCTAAGACAGCCTAGCGCGAAGGAGGACAGCATTTCGGCAATCGCCTCCAGGTAGCCTTCCTGGTGCCGAATATCGGTCAAGCGCGGCAAGTGTTGTGCAAAGTAGATATTGTTATTGGCCGTTTCCAGCAACATGCTAGATAGCGAGCGTGGGTAGGGGTAGCTGGGGTTGATTTCCTTGATAAACTCCGCCAAGGTAGCGCACAAGCTCTTGTACGCCCAGAAAAAGCCGTATTGGTTATCTTCGTCTACCGCTTTGTGATGATAAGCCTTGGTCCCTTCCGTGACTAATATCCGATGGAGCGCCTCGGTGTCCACGTACTCGGAAGTGGTTGTACGTTGGGATACATCTACCAGGACGCGCAGCGCGGCCCTCAGTTTCTCGATAGGCGCCTTCATGTTGGCCGTGTTAAACAGGATGTGAAACCGGACCCACTCCCAGTACCAATTGGCCAGATAGACAAAGAGTAGATGCTTGTTCTCGAAATATCGATAGACCGAGGCTTCGGTCGAATTGATTTGTTCTGCTAGCTTTTTGAAGGTAAAGCTCTCCAGCCCGATTTCATCAATGAGCAGGATGCTGTGCTGTACGATGCGTCGCCCTAGTTCGGTCTCTTCCGGGTTTTTCTGATAGATTTTGTCGTTGATTTGGAGTTTGACGGTTACTTGAAGCATGGCTGTTTTGTTTGTATAGTTATGTGGTCATATCTGATAGCTGTCTTTTTGAATAAGCGCTTAAGCTTTCTTTAGGCAGCAGGGCGTAGAATATTCAGGATATTCACTTTGTTTGATGCCGGATTAAAGTATTACTATTTATACAACTGCTGGTAGGAGTTGTTCGGGAGGCAGTGATTTTTTTTGGAAAATGTTATAATTTATCTAGAGATAAAAGGGTTCGGAAAAAAAAATCGAAAAAAGTAGCAGCTTGCGAACCAAAAAAAGTTATGATTGTATAATAGTAAAGCTATCTGAAAAAGGGACTAAAACAAACACCTAAGCTCTACTCGATCGGGCTGCTCGGCAGCCATTAAGATTCAAAGCATTCCTGTTTTTTGTATGTTTTCAGGAAAGCACTCAGGGCAATAAGTTGTGCTTTCAGTATGCAGTAGTATTCAGCTGCCTCCGACACAGGGGGCAGCTTTTTTTTTCAGCCCCCATCATGTATCTTTGCAGCCTGCGAAGCAGGGCCGCAGCTCGGCTCGACTCTTCGCTACAAAAACAGATAACTCAAATCACATGTCCGACCAAAAAGTCATCTTTTCCATGGAGGGGGTATCCAAGACCTTCCCGCCTAGCAAGAAAGTGCTCAACAACATCTGGTTAAGCTTCTTTTATGGTGCTAAAATTGGCGTGCTGGGCCTGAACGGCAGCGGGAAATCCACCTTGTTGAAGCTCATTGCCGGGCAGGATACCAACTTCGAAGGGCGTATCAGCTTCGACGGCAGCTACAAAATCGGGCTGCTGGAGCAGGAGCCGCAGCTTGATGATACAAAAACCGTCAAAGAAATCGTCGAAGAGGGGGTGCAACACATCGTTGATCTGCTCAAAGAATACGACGAAATCAACCTCAAGCTGGCCGAGCCGATGGATGAGGACGAGATGATGCGCGTCATAGAACGGCAAGGGGAGCTAATGGAGCAGCTCGACCACCACAATGCCTGGGAACTGGACCACCGCCTGAACACGGCGATGGAGGCCTTGCGCTGCCCACCTGAGGATGCCCCGGTAAAAGTGCTTTCCGGCGGAGAGCGCCGCCGGGTGGCCCTGGCGCGCCTTTTGTTGAGCAACCCCGATATCCTGCTGCTGGACGAACCTACCAACCACCTCGACGCCGAATCGGTGGACTGGCTGGAGCAGTATCTTCAGAGCTTCCCAGGTACGGTCATCGCCGTGACTCACGACCGCTACTTCCTGGACAATGTGGCCGGCTGGATCCTCGAGCTCGATCGGGGCGAGGGCATCCCCTGGAAGGGTAATTACTCTTCCTGGCTGGAGCAGAAGGCCAAGCGCCTGGAGCAAGAGGAGAAATCCGAAAGCAAGCGCCGCAAAACCCTGGAACGGGAACTGGAATGGATACGCCTGGCCCCTAAAGCCCGCCAGGCCAAAGGTAAAGCCCGCCTAAATGCATACGAAAAGCTGGCCGATGAAGAAGGCAAGGAAAAAGAAGCCCGTTTGGAGCTCTATATCCCCCCGGGGCCGCGCCTGGGCGATGCTGTCATCGAACTCAATGGCATCAGCAAGAGCTATGGCGAGCGGGTTTTGTTTGAAAACCTGAGCTTCAGCATCCCTAAGAACGCCATCATCGGTATCATCGGCCCCAATGGGGTAGGAAAGTCCACCCTCTTCCGCATCATTATGGGCAAAGAGCAGCCCGATAGCGGCACCGTCGAAATCGGCGATACGGTAGCGCTGGCCTACGTAGATCAAAGCCATGAGGAGTTGCAGGATGGTGAAAAGACAGTTTATGGCGTCATCTCTGGCGGCAATGACCTCATCCAGGTTGGCAAAGCTACTATTAATGCCCGTGCCTATGCCAGCCGCTTCAATTTCAGCGGCGATGCTCAGCAGCGGAAAGTGGGCGTCTTGTCGGGGGGCGAGCGCAACCGCCTACACCTGGCCATGACCCTCAAAGAAGGCGGCAACGTGCTACTGCTCGATGAGCCGACCAACGACATCGACGTGAATACCCTGCGCGCCCTGGAAGATGCGCTGGACAATTTCGCCGGCTGCTGCTTGGTCATTAGCCACGACCGCTGGTTTATCGACCGACTGGCCACCCACATCCTCGCTTTTGAAGATAATGCCGAAGTGGTCTTTTTCGAGGGCAATTACACGGATTATGAAAAAGCCAAAAAAGAAAGGCTGGGCGATGTGACGCCCCACCGGCCGCGCTTTAAGAACGTGATCAATCGGTAGGCATGAGGGCAAAGCCCTCATGCTGCTCTTGGGCAAAATCTATCCTTTGCCCCGGAAATTGCCAAAAAAATTTTCCGGGTCTGCAGCAGATTTGGTTATTTTACGCTTTAATCGGCAGCAAATACCTTTTGCCGGTGGTTACGTAGTGTATCCAAAACCTTACTAATGAGAAAATTACCCAAGCTTCCGATGCGGTTACTCCTGTTGCTGGCCTTGCTGGCCCCGCTGTCGGCTCTGGCTCAAACCATAACTGTAAGCAACCCCTCTTCCTGCGGCATCGGGCTGAATTTGCCTGATGGGGCTTGCGACCCTTCTATCGTCATCCCTCAGCCTACAGTGATTGGCGTCAATGTTGATGGCGCGCCCGGCTCGGCCTTGGGGATAGATGTCTTCCTCCAAGAAGTCCATCTCATCGTCCGTCATACCTGGGCCAACGACCTGGACATTTACCTGCGTTCACCGGGCGGCATTGAAATCCCCCTTACACTAGACAATGGCGGCTCGGATGATAATTATGGGGACCTCAATGCGCCGGATTGTGGCGTGCCTGCGGTTTTTACCATGGAGAGCTGCGTCTCCATCACTTTGGGGCAGGCCCCTTTTACCGACCAGCCTTACCGCCCGCAGGGCAGTTTCTATGCTTTCAACGATGGCCTGACCAACCCCAACGGCCAATGGCGGCTCAGTATTTGTGATGATGCTTTCGACGACATGGGGAGCCTGGAATATATCAACCTGGTCTTTGCGCCTATTGCTTGTTTGCCAGTAGAAGAGGTCGTCATCCTGGGGGTGGATACTACTGCTTTGAACTTAAGCTGGCTACCGGCCAACAACTGTGGCACTTTTATTATCGAGTATGGGCCAGCCGGCTTTCTACCGGGTACAGGCCCGGGGCCAGGCCTGCAGGGTACTGTCGTTAGCCTGACTGGCTGCCCGCCCTTTACCATTGCCGGTCTAGCCCCGGAGACACAGTACGACCTTTACGTACGCAAGAACTGTTTCAGCGGTGTATCCGGGAATTCTTGCCTCCGCAGTTTTACCACGGGCTGTTTGCCGCCTCCACCCAGCCTGCGCACCCATTTTGATGACCAAGCTAATTGCGGCATACTGTGCAATTCGATATGCAATTTCTCTGGTGAAGTTTGGTTCAACCGCAGTGATGAGGGTTTTGATTGGTTGGTGGACGGCGGGGGGACCCTCACTTTTGGCACCGGCCCGTCCGACGATATTAGCGGCGGTGGCAAATATATTTATCTGGAAGCATCCAGCGACCTCTGCCTGCCCAATAAGACGGCCTACCTGATGTCCAACTGTATCCAATTGGACAAGATGGGGAGCGATACCTGCCACCTTTCTTTTTATTACCACCTGTTTGGCGATGGTATCGGCCGGCTCCGCCTGCAAGCCTCCGATAATGGCGGGCAAAGCTGGACGACCCTATGGGAGCGCAATGGCAACCAGGGCAACGCCTGGCAGAAGGCTTATATTGGAATGGGCCAATATCCGGACGGCAGCATCTTGCAGTTTCGTTTCGCTGGCACTGAAGGCAGTACTTCCCGGGGTGATATGGCCCTGGATGAAATCGTATTCTACGGCTCCCACGATTTAGGCCGGCCTGACTACGAGTATTTCGCTGATAATGACAATGACGGTTTTGGCGATTCCAGCAAGCGGCTGCTAAGCTGCGCCTTAGCCCCGCCACCGGGTTATGCGGTGCTGGGCGGCGATTGCAATGATAACAACCCCAATATCAACCCGGGAGCTGCTGAAATCCCCTGCAATGGTATAGATGAAGACTGCAGCGGAGCAGACAGCTCCGTTTTGCCGCCGCCTCAGGTGACCTCCGACACGATATGTTCGGGGGCTACGGCCATCCTCACCGCAACGCCTGCCTTTGACCGCTTTATCTTTTGGTATGGCTCCCCGGATGGAGATGACCTCCTGGCTTTCGGCGAGACCTTTATCCCCAGCCAACCCCTGATCAATAATAGCCCGGGGCCCATGACCTTCACTTTCTACGCGGAAGAGACCGACTTCATTTGTGGGCCCGAGAGCCGGGCCGCCGCCGTGGTGGTCGTCAACCCGCTGCCTAGCGTGAGTACAACCGATAGCCCCGAAATCTGCCAGGGGGAAGCTTTTGACCTGAGCAGCATCACTATCCAGGATTTGAACTTTACTGGCGGCACGGCCAATTTTCACACGGCCCTGCCAGCTACTGATGCCAACCGTTTAGCGAGCACCATGGTTAGCCCCAACCAGACGACGACATACTTTTTCCGGGTAGTTAGCCCGGAAGGCTGTGCGGGCACGGGCAGCGTGGCTTTAAAGGTTAAGCCCCGCCCCAGTTTAGCCTTCTCGCCGGCCCAATCTTTTTCGCTTTGCCGGGAAACGACTACGCTCGTCAGCGCACAACCCAGCGGAGGAGCCAGCCCCTATTCCTATTTCTGGAGCACCGGCGCTACGGGTAGCAGTATCCCCGTCGCAGCGAATTTCACCGTGGGAGCTACCGACAAGTACTTCCTTACGGTAACGGACGGGCAAAGCTGCTCTGCTCAGGATAGCGTTTTGGTGACCACCACGGTGAGCATTGATTCCCTGCGCCGCTTCGTTACCAATGTCAGCACCTGCTCCGGCGCTGATGGGAGTATCTTGCTGGTACCCCTGGATGGCATCAGCCCTTTTACTTACCAATGGCGGGGCAGCAACGGCATCATGGGCAGCGCCTCGGGGGTTGCAGATACCTTGTTGATTGACAGCTTGCCGCAAGGCTCATACCGCATCACAGTGACGGACAGCTCGCCCCAAGGGTGCAATATTGTGCTGCGTTCCGTCATCGTCAATGGGCCTGCCGCAGTGGTGCAAAACATTGGGGTCCAGGACGTCAGCTGCGCCGGTGCAGACGATGGCCAAATCTGCTTGACTTTTTTTGGCGGCACGCCCCAAATACAATGGAGCAACGGCGGTGATACGCCTTGCATCAGCGGCCTGGCCGGCGGTAGTTATTCCGTCACCTTGACCGAGGGGGTCTGCCAGAGTATCCTGGAGGACTTGGTGGTGGGAGAACCGGGGGCATTAGGCCTGGCATCCAACCTCGTAGCTCCTTCCTGCGCGGCTTCCAGCGATGGGCGTATCGACATCACCGTCTTTGGCGGCTCCCCGCCCTATACTTACTTGTGGAGCAATAATGCCTCGACGCGAAATATCGCCAACCTGTCAGGAGGAAGCTATGCCCTTACCGTCATGGACAGCAAGGGGTGTACTTTCACGGATAGTTTTGTGCTCGATGCCCCCGGCGAACTGGCAATCGGTTTGGAAGCCCAGCAACATGCCAGTTGTGCTGGCTTGGGCGATGGACTGCTGCGTGCCGCTGCCCAGGGGGGTACGCCGCCTTATCAATATGCCTGGAACACCGGCAGCAATGCCGAGCTAATCGCCAACCTCAGCCCGGGTAGCTATGCCTTGAGTGTCCAGGATTTTAACGGTTGCCAGCAAGAGGCGGTTTTCAGCATCCTCGAGCCGGCACCTATTGCCCTATCGCTTGATTCTATCTTCCAGCCCGAATGTGTGGGCAATAAAAACGGACAGATCGGTGTGTCCGCTAATGGGGGTACGCCGCCTTACCAGTACTCCTGGAGCCAGCCCGGTATGGATAGCGTACTCCTCAACTTGCCCGTAGGCACTTATTTTGCTTACGCCACCGATGCGAACAATTGCCCGCCCGATACTTTGGAGGTGCTGCTTTCCGCGGTGTCAGTGCTCGAATTGAGCGCCATCACCGTGCCGCCTACCTGCGTGGGGCTGCATAATGGTAGTATCAGCCTGCTGCCAGGGCTTAGTGCCGACCCGCCCTTTACCTACCAATGGACCCGCGGTGATACTACGGCAGCTATCTCGGGCGTGAGTGTGGGGGATTACTTCGTGCGCATCATCGACGGGCAGGAATGCCAGTTTGATACCATCATTAAAGTAGAAGCGCCACAGGTTTTTGAGGTCAGCCTCAATGTCGCGCAGCCTTCCTGCCATGGGGGGAGCGATGGCCTTATTGTGCCCAATATCATTGCTGCTGGTGCGCCTCCTATCCAATTTGACTGGTGCAATGGCAGCACTCAACCGCAGTTGGTGGGCGTTGGCGACGGCTTGTATTGCGTGACCATCTCAGATAATATCGGCTGTTCTTATGTCATTGAGGACATCCTGATCGAGAGCCCGCCTTTATTCGAGTTGGGGGTGGCAGCTATCGGGCGCATCCTTTGCCATGGGGATTCGACGGGCTTCGTGGAGCTGAACGTGCGCGGGGGCAGCCCGCCTTACGCCTTTCAATGGGTAGGGCAAGGCATTACTGACAAAGATATTTACAACATCCCGGCTGGCAGCTATCGCCTATTAGCGCAGGACGCCAACTCCTGCCCTTTAGACACCTCTTTTATCCTCTCGGAGCCCCCACCCCTTGAAGTCGGTGTACAGGTACAGGCGCAGAATTCTTGTAGCGGCGGCGTGATTACCCAGTTATCCGGGCAGATTTCCGGCGGCCTGCCGCCTTACCACCTTTTGTGGAGCAGTGGGGATACGGCTATTTCCATACCCAACCCCGCTCCGGAAGACTATACCCTCTACGTCGTGGATGCCAACGGCTGTCATGCTGAATCACCTTCGATCAAAGTACAGGCCTTTACGCCGCCTTTTCAACTCGATATCTTCCAGGTTTCTAATGTCTCTTGCCATGGCGCGGCAGACGGCTGCATCACGGTGAAGATATCAGGGGGGAGCAACCGTTATACCTACCATTTTAGCGATGGCTTTGTCATTGCCGACACTAGTGTCGATAGCATCCGGCGCTGTGGCTTACCGCCGGGCAATTACAAGGTGACGGTGCTCGACCTCAACACAGGTTGTACGCTAGCCTCCAGTATTGTGCCTTTGACTCAGCCGCCTGCCCTGTTCTTCAAGCGAGACAGCATCAAGGCGGTAACTTGCCATGGTGGAGAAGATGGCGCTATATATACGACTACTACCGGCGGGCTGTCACCCTATTTCCATACCTGGTTCAATAGTGCTGCCGAATTGGTGGGCAACACACCAGATGTGACGGGCTTGCCGGGCGGTGCCTATACGGGCTATGTGACCGATTCCAATGGCTGTTCAGCTACGGTGACGGGCATGGTGCCAACTTCTAGCACGCGTATGCGCGATACCCTGGTTCAGATCCAGCCGGTGCGTTGCCGGGGTGGGAGCTCGGGGGCCATCAGCCTGGTCGTCATTGGCGGCACGCCGCCCTATAGTTACCAGTGGGGTAATGGTGCTACTAGCCGCGATATCAACAACTTGTCAGCAGGCAGCTATAGCCTGACGGTCACCGATCAATGGGGCTGTCAAGCTGAATTCCCCGGGTTTATGGTCGGCGAGCCAGCTGTTGAGCTGGAGCTATCCGCTACCATCGTGCCAGTTAGCTGCTACGGACTGGAAGATGGTTTGGTTAGTGTAGCGGTTAGCGGGGGCGATCAGCCTTATCGCTTCGAGTGGTTCTATCAGGGGCAAATCATCCCCGTGGCGAATACTAGCCAACTCGACGAGCTTGCGGCTGGCCTATATGGCCTGACGCTGCGGGATTCCAACAATTGTGTGAAGCAATATGATTTCAATATTTCACAGCCGGATGCCCTGACGGTGGGCATCGAGTTGTCGCCGCCAGTGCCACCAGCCCCGGGGTGGGCTGAAGCGGTCGTCGATGGGGGCACACCAGATTACGCCTACCTCTGGAATACTGGCGATACGACTGCCGCTATAGAAGTCTGGGAAGGCGTGACCTACGTGCTGACCGTCACCGATGGCAACGGCTGCCCTGCAACGGCTACGATCCAGGCGGTGAAAACGTTTGAAGCGGCCCTGATAGAGCAAGCCCGCCTTTATCCCAACCCCGCCAGCAACCGGCTGTGGCTGGAGGTGCAACTGGCTGAAGCGGCCCGTTTGGATTGGAGCATCGTCAGCGCCTTGGGTCAGCCCTGGCAATCTGGCCAAACAGAAGCAGCCGACCGCCAGCGCTTGGAAATGGATATCGCAGCGCTGCCGCCCGGGCTCTACTGGCTGCTGTTGCGCGCTCAGGGCAGGGTGGTTTATTGGGGGCGGTTTGTGAAGGGATAACGTTCTGGGCAGTGGGCGGTGGGCAGTGGGCAGTAGGCAGTGGGCAGTGGGCAGTAGGCAGTGGGCCCCGCTAAATGCTCATCCGCATTTAGCGGGA
>CAYSPJ010000052.1:0-33368 GCA_964432875.1 uncultured Phaeodactylibacter sp.
ACGGCGTTGTCATTGATTTTGGAGGTGATACGGGGCGTGAACCCATTGGGATAGAGCGCGGGTACGGCACGCTCATCGCCCTCTTCGCCCGGTGCGCCGCGGGAGAAGGCATAAGCATCAGTGTTTCTGTTGCCGAGGCCACCAAAAGCATAGAGTTCGGTCTTGTCTGAGAGGGGCAGGGCGGCATTCAACATAGCCTGTAGCTGGTCTGCAGCGGCGCTGCCATAGCCCTGGCGCCAATCGAAGCCCGGGCGGAGGGTGCGCTGCCGATTGAGGTATTCTGTAGTCAGGTTGACGTATCCGCCTTGCTTGCCCAGTTTGACCCCATAGTTCAGATCGACGCGTGCTGTATTGCCGTCGAAGCTCCTTTCTTTGCCATCCAGACGGTTTTTGCCTTCGATATTGAATAGCTCTGGCTCCCAGCCATCCTGGGTGTCAAAAATTTGTTTGGCATAATCACCGCCGATTGCCGTGCTGAAGGCCCCATAGGTGACTCCGCCGCTAAGGACGTTGGTGTCATCTTTAAGGACGATATTGATGACCCCGGCGATAGCATCGGAACCATACTGGGCAGAGGCGCCGTCGCGTAATACTTCGATGCGCTTGATTGCAGCCAAGGGGATGGCATTCAAATCAGTGCCAGTATTGCCGCGCCCCCGGGTTCCAAAAAGATTGACCAAGGATGATTGGTGGCGCCGGCGCCCATTGATGAGCACGAGCGTCTGATCAGGGCCTAAGCCGCGCAACGAAGCCGGGTCGATGTGGTCTGCTCCGTCAGAACCAGACTGTTTAGTCGCATTGAAGGAAGGGGCCGCATACTGCATGATTTGGTTGATGTCGGTGCGCCCGGTGCTGGTCGCCAGCCCACCGATGTCGATCACATCCACCGGCACTGGCGAATCGGTTGCTGAGCGGCGGTAGCTGCGCGAGCCGACTACTTGCACTTCGCCCAGAGTGACGCCTTCCAACAAGGTGAAATTGTACACCGTTTGACCATTTAGTCTCACTTCCTGCGGCTCATAACCCGTGTAGGTAATGACTAGAGTGGCTTGAGGTGAGCTGACTTCGATGCTGTAGTTGCCGTCTAAGTCGGTAGCCGTGCCAGATGCAGTCCCTTTTTCAAGGATGTTTACACCAATCAGCGCTTGATTGCGGTCGTCCACAACCTTACCGCTCACACGGTGTTGTGCATGAAGGCTGGATATAGCGCAACATGCAAAAATGAAGAGTAAGCATTTTTTCATAAGTCCATTAGTTTTGGTTAAACGGCTAAATGTAAGTAGAAAAATACATCCCGGCGGTTAAAATCCCCGGGCGTGTTTTGTTTGGTGTTTTTTTCGCTGCTGCAGGACATCCAGCCCTTTCAGAGTGCATTGGTTCAGCCTATTATCTGTATTTTTGCCTGGTTTATCAAAAACAGCTTCGACGATGGGCAACTTTATCATCTTTGACCTGGAGGCCACCTGCTGGGAGGGCCGCCCTCCCTCGAAAATCCAAGAGACTATTGAGATCGGCGCAGTTTCCGTCAATCACTATGGAGAAGTGTTGGGTACGTTCAACAAATTTATCCGCCCCGTGCTCAACCCCAGCCTCTCCATGTTTTGCCGAGAGCTGACGACTATCGAGCAGTCCTATATCGACCGCTCGCGAACCTTCCCAGAGGTGATCGAAGCATTTCAGGATTGGGCAGAGATATTTGACGAGGATTACCTGCTCTGCTCCTGGGGCAATTTTGACAAAAAAATGCTTATCCAGGATTGCCAGCTCCACCGGTTAGATTACGATTGGGCTGAACAACATATTAACATTAAGCGGCAATACCAGGAAATGAAGCGGCTAAAGCGCCCCCGCGGGCTTAAAGCTACGGTTACTGCCGAGGGCTTTGAATTTACCGGGACCCATCATCGTGGTATTGATGATGCGGAAAACCTCGCCAAGGTTTTTGTGAAGTATCTGGATATGTGGCAGTATTAGAAGGTAGTGCAAGAACAAACGTTCGTTTCTGATTTTGCTAATTTAAACCCTCTTGACTTGCTATATTTCTACTGTTTAGCCTTTTTTTAAAAGAGATTGTCAATTATTTTGCAAAAAAGATAAAAAAAAACAGCTCAAGGGTTGTGCGGTAAGAAATAAAGCCCTAGGTTTGCAGGGCATTCAGAAATACATTTAGAGATGAAAGCACGATTCGGCAAGCGCCATTTTTATTTTAGCAGCTTTTATTTTTATGGGCAACCATAAGGGGCTGTAGCGTTTTGTCCGGTCGTACTGGAAATAAAAAAAAACAAGCCCCGCACTGCGGGGTTTTTTTGTGTCAACACTGAAGGGAATGAGCCTTAACCAAGCCGCTGGCAAAAACCAGGTTTACTTTTTTTACTTTTTTTATGGCAATCCATAAAGGGGCTTCTCCTCGTTTGGCATAAAGGATCGAACGAATAAGGAAAGCCCCGCAAGACGGGGCTTTTTCGGTTTTAGGGGGAGTTAAAAGGAAAAAGTAAAACGATAGATTATGATACAGACAGAGACGACAAGCGAGCATTCAGATGCCGCGGCGGCAGCCAAGGCGATGAGGGTAGGCATCCAGGGCTATGCCGGGGCTTTCCACGAAATCGCCGCCCGCTATTGCTTCAACGGAAGCCCCATAGAGGTTGTGCCGGCCCACACTTTTGAAGACCTGGTGCGGATGGTAGAACAGCAGGAGCATGCCGATGTGGGCCTGATGGCCATCGAAAACACTTTGGCAGGCAGTTTGATGCACAACTACAAGCTGCTACACGAATCCCGGCTCACCGTCGGTGGAGAGGTCTATCTGCGCATCAAGCAAAACCTGATGGCCCTTCCCGGACAGCGTATCGAAGGGCTGCGGGAGGTGCATTCTCACCCCATCGCCATTGCCCAGTGTCATGCTTTCTTT
Source organism: uncultured Phaeodactylibacter sp. (assembly GCA_964432875.1). Taxonomy (GTDB): domain Bacteria; phylum Bacteroidota; class Bacteroidia; order Chitinophagales; family Saprospiraceae; genus JACJYE01. The sequence goes on from CAYSPJ010000052.1 coordinate 2,912, forward strand.
GCCAGGTACCCACACATCCGCCTCGTAGAGGCGGCTGATACGGCACTCAGCGCCCGCAATATCCGCGAGCAAGGGTTGGAGGGTGTCGGTGCTATCGCCAGCGGCCTGGCGGCTCAACTCTACGGCATGGAAATACTGGCCGCGGGGATTGAGACCGACAAAAAAAACCATACGCGCTTCCTCTTGCTCCAGCAAAAGCAAGAAGGGGGCGCCGAGCGGGCGGCCGAAAAGGCTTCCCTCAGCTTCGCTGTTGACCACGAAGTGGGCAGCCTCTACAAGGTGCTTGCTGTGCTGGCCGCTTACAACGCCAACCTCACTAAGATACAATCGGCCCCCATTATTGGACATCCCTGGGAATACCGCTTTTTCCTGGATTTCGTGATGCAGGGCAGCGTCGGCTTTGCCCAGGCGATCGAGGCGATCCGCCCCCTGACCCATGATTTGCGCGTAATGGGCATTTATGCCAAAGGGGGGCATTTCGAAGAATAGAAGGTTTTTCAGGAGCCCAGGCACTTGGCTAAAAGGACAGGCACTAAATATCGAATATCGATCAACGCAATACAATGACCAAAAAAACAGCCACAAGTAGCAAGATGATCATCAGCCCGGCAAGCAGGGTGGGGGAGGTGGAGGAATACTACTTCTCCATGAAGTTGCGGGAGATTGCACGCATGCGGGCCGAAGGCAAAGCCGTGCTCAACCTCGGTATCGGCAGCCCGGACTTGCCGCCGGCGCGCGAGGTGGTGGAAGAGCTGACTAGCCATGCCGCCTTCAACGATTCGCATGGCTACCAAAGCTATAATGGCATCCCGGAATTGCGCCAAGGCTTTGCCCGGTGGTACCAGCATTGGTTTGGCGTAGCCCTGGATCCGGAAAGCGAAGTGTTGCCACTGATAGGTTCCAAGGAAGGGTTGATGCACATCGCGATGGCCTTCCTGGAGCCGGGTGACGAGGCGCTCGTGCCCAACCCCGGTTACCCCGCCTACCGTTCGGTTTCCAAGTTGGCGGGCGCTACTGTACGCGAGTATGCTCTGGAAGAAAGCCGCAGTTGGCTGCCCGATCTGGCTGCCTTGGAGCGCGAAGGGCTCAGCCGGGTGAAAGTGATGTGGGTCAACTATCCCAACATGCCCACCGGCCGTGCTGCCGACCCGGCATTTTTTAAGGAGCTGATCGCATTTGCCCACCGCAATCGCATCCTCATTGTAAACGACAACCCCTATGCTTTTATCCTCAACGACCAGATGCACAGCATCCTCTGTCAGCCCGGGGCACAGGAGGTAGCCCTGGAGCTGAATTCCCTGAGCAAGGCCCACAATATGGCTGGCTGGCGGGTGGGTATGCTGGCAGGTATGAGAGAGTACCTGCAGGTGGTCATGCGCTTCAAGAGCAATATGGACTCGGGCATGTTTAAGCCGCTGCAAATGGCGGCGGCGAAGGCGCTACAAAGCCCACCGGAATGGTATGCCAGCCTCAATGCCGTTTACCACGAGCGTCGTGAGACGGCCTTCCAGTTGCTGGATACCATGGGTTGCAGTTATGAGCCGGGGCAGGTCGGCATGTTTGTTTGGGCCAAAGTGCCGCCAGGCTATGCCAGTGGCTATGAGCTATCGGATGAAATACTGTACAATGCCCATGTCTTCCTCACTCCTGGCGGGATTTTCGGCAGCAGCGGCGATGGCTATATCCGCCTCTCGCTTTGTAGCAGCGGCGCTTTGTACGAGGAGGCGCTCAGAAGGGTTGAGCGCTTGAAGAATAATGAATGACGAAGCCCTCGTCGGGCCACACAGCGGCCAGGATGGAGGATATATAATGAGTTTAACAGACTACACCCATGACTATCGCAATAATTGGCATCGGATTAATCGGCGGCTCCTTGGCTATCACTTTGAAGGAAAACGGCTTTGCCAGCCATATCATCGGCGTGGACGCTAGCCAGGAGAACCTGGATAAGGCAGTACGGCGGCGGTTGATTGATGAGGACATGCCTTTGGGCGAAGCGCTGGCTGCCGCGAGCTTGGTCATCCTGGCTACCCCGGTGAATGCTATGCTTGAACTCTTGCCGCAGGTGTTGGAGCAGGTAGAACAGCAGGTGGTGCTGGATGTGGGGTCCACTAAGGCGGCATTACTGGAGTCCGTGCGGCACCACCCTAAGCGGGGGCGGCTGGTGGCTACCCACCCCATGGCCGGCACCGAGCATTCTGGCCCAGAGGCCGCCCTGCCCAATCTATTCGACCACAAAGCAGTGGTCTTAGTTGATGCAGAAGATAGCGATGCCGATGCGGTGAGCCTGGCAGAACGCATGTACGAGTCCATCCCCATGCGCATCATGCGCCTGGGCAGCAAGGCCCACGACGTTCATACGGCCTATGTCTCTCATATTTCCCATATCAGCTCTTTCGCCCTGGCACTGACCGTGCTGGCCAAAGAGCAGGATGAAAGCCAGATTTTTGAACTGGCCAGCGGAGGCTTCAGCTCTACCGTGCGCCTGGCCAAGAGCTCCCCGGAAATGTGGGCGCCCATCTTCCAGCAAAATCGGGATAATCTGCTGGACGTGCTCGACGAGCACATCCAGCAGTTGGCGCGATTCCGTAGCTTGCTGATCAAAAAGGATTTTGAGACTTTTAAGCAACTCATGGCAGAAGCCAACAAAATCAAAAAAATATTGTCATAACGCATTAAAATGGTATCATCATGGAAATGACTTTTCGGCCTATCATCGAAGGCAAGGCGGCTAACGAGCCGATAATCATCGCTGGCCCCTGCAGCGCAGAGACGGAAGCCCAGGTCATGTTGGCCGCCCGCGAACTAGCTCAACAAAAAGTAGACTTTTACCGCGCTGGTATTTGGAAGCCCCGCACCCGCCCTAATGCCTTCGAGGGCGTCGGCTCCACGGGCTTGGCTTGGTTGCGCCGGGTCAAGGAAGAGACGGGCATGAAAGTCACGACCGAAGTGGCCAATACCCAGCATGCCTACGAGGCCCTCAAGTATGGCATCGATGTGTTGTGGATCGGTGCGCGCACTACCGTAAACCCCTTCTCCGTGCAGGAAATCGCCGATGCCCTAAAAGGGGTGGACATCCCCGTGCTGGTGAAAAACCCTATCAACCCCGACTTGAAGCTCTGGATCGGGGCCATTGAGCGCCTCTATAAAGCAGGGATCACCCGCATCGCCGCCATCCACCGCGGCTTTTCTTACCATGGCGATACCAAATACCGCAACGTGCCCCGTTGGCAAATCCCCATCGACCTCAAGCGTCAATTCCCTGACCTGCCAATTATCTGCGACAATAGCCATATCTGTGGGCGGCGCGATATCCTGCAAGCAGTCGCCCAAAAGGCGATGGACCTCAACTTTAATGGGCTGATGACCGAGGTGCACCCCAACCCGGATGAGGCTTGGAGCGATGCCGAGCAGCAAATCACCCCCGCTGAATACCAGGAGCTAATGAGCCACATCGTCTTTCGCCAACCGACAACCGACGACATGGAGTTTCTCGAAAACCTGGAACACCTGCGCCACGAGATTGACGAATTGGACGAGGAATTGCTCAATCTCCTTGGGCAGCGTATGAAACTGGCGGAAGGGATTGGCGAATACAAGAAGCGCAAGAACATCTCTATCCTGCAGGCTAGCCGCTGGAATGAAATCCTGGAACGCTCGCTGGCGAAGGGCCGGGCCAAAGGCCTGAGCGAGGAGTTCGTCACTGTTGTGCTCAAAGCAATCCATCAAGAATCGATCAACCACCAGGCACGCATCATGAATAGCGAAGCAGTCAAAGGGTGAGTAGAGGGCATGGTTGCGGGATATTGCAGGTGGCCTGATGCTCAGCGGTTTTTTCAAGCTTGGCGGTGCTCAGTCGGTCAAAAGCTGCGATGCATTATGGCTGTTGTGGGGATCCCGAACCGGGATGATACTAAGCAGCGAATCGCGTTTGTGTACCCGGTACAAGCAATAAAAAGTTGTTACCTTTGCTCCTCATAACAACCAAACCAGCTTATCATCAAAAGCGAAGACATGCATTACGAAAACCTGCTGATCCAGGAAGAGGGCGGTATCCTCACCCTGATTGTCAACCGTGAGAAGGCGCTCAACGCGCTTAATATGCAAACCATGCGCGAGCTTGGTGTTTTTTTCCGCGAAGATGCGCCCCGACGCGCCGGGCTCAAAGGCATCATCATCACTGGCGCGGGCGAAAAAGCCTTTGTCGCTGGTGCCGACATTAAAGAATTCCTTGGCTTGGATGCGGGTAAAGGGCAGGAGATGGCTAAATTTGGGCAAGATGTATTCTTTGCCATCGAGCGCTTCTCCAAGCCCGTCGTCGCAGCGGTCAATGGCTTTGCCCTTGGCGGGGGGTGCGAACTGGCCATGGCTTGCCACTTGCGCGTGGCATCGGAAAATGCCCGCTTTGGGCAGCCCGAGGTAAAGCTCGGCATAATCCCTGGTTATGGAGGCACGCAACGCCTGGTCCAATACATCGGCAAAAGCAAAGCAATGGAGCTCTTGATGACTGGCGACATGATCGATGCCCAGGAAGCTTATCGCCTGGGGCTGGTCAATTATGTGCAGCCGCAGGATAGCCTACTGGAAAAAGCGCGTGATCTGATTAAAAAAATAGCGGCCCAAGGGCCGCTTGCCATCACCAAAGTTATCGAATCAGTAAATGCTTATTTCCAGTATGATCAGGATGGCTTCGCCCGGGAAGTTGAGGCTTTTGGCGAAACCACGGGTACAGAAGATTTTAAAGAAGGCGCTGCTGCTTTCATCGAAAAGCGCAAAGCCAATTTCTCAGGGCATTGAGTCTCCTGATATAGCGTGTTTAGCGGAAGGCGCCGGCTTTCTTGCCAGCAGCGATCAGGGCAAGGGCCAGGACGAAGATCGTTGTTATAGGCATCATAGGGTGCGATTTTTATGTTTTGGTTGTAAATAGTCTCGCGAACTAGTCGTTCAATTGCCTTAGACAAGGTGTGGCAGGGAAAAGGTTGGGGCAAAGCTCGCTTTTTTTTATGATTTTTTTCAGCCGCCGTTTGCGATGAGGTTCTTTGGGATTGGGTATTCGGCTGCCACTCCGTTTATTATGTCGGTTATATTGCCAAAATCAGGTATTGTTTTGAGAGTTTGCCTTATTGCGATCATTTCCACTGATGTAAAAATCGAGCCGCTTAATGAAAAACGTCTCTTTCGCTTTCGCCACATACCAGCACCGGACGCATTGTAGGGGTTGGGTGACAAGCTGTCGCTTGGCTTGCTCTGGTCATGACAAAATAACAGGGCTAGCCCCGTTTTCCGCAAATGGCATATTCTTTGAAGCCTTTTGGATGTAGCTGTAAGCTTCTAGTTTTCAACAGCTCGCAGTTCACTGTGATTAGGCCAAAAAGTAAAGCAAGCATACCATGAACCTCAACAATTTAACCATAAAAGCACAAGAGGCTGTGCAGCGCGCCCAACAAATCGCGATGGAACAGCAGAACCCTGCCATCGAGCTGGGGCATTTACTCAAAGGCGTCTTTGAAGTGGATGAAAGCGTAGCACCTTTCGTCTTCAAAAAATTGGGGGCCAACTACGATATCATCCGCCAAGCGACGGATAGCATCGTGCGCTCCTATCCCCAAGCCAGTGGCGGCAGCCAGTACTTCTCGCGGCCCGCTGCTGAAGCTTTGCAAAAAGCTGCTTCCTTCCTCAAAGAATTCGGTGATGAATTCGTCGCCCTGGAGCATTTGCTGCTGGGCATCCTGGCAACCAAAGACAGCGCTTCCCAAATGCTAAAAGACAGCGGGGTCAACGAAAAAGCGCTCAAGTCAGCCATCAAAGAATTGCGCAAAGGTGCCCGCGTGACGACCCATAGCGCGGAGGATAGCTATAACGCCCTGAACAAATACGCTATCAACCTCAACGAGCGGGCCCGCAGCGGCAAGCTCGACCCGGTTATTGGCCGCGAGGATGAAATCCGGCGGGTGCTGCACATCCTGGCGCGCCGCACCAAGAACAACCCCATCCTCATCGGAGAACCTGGGGTAGGCAAAACGGCCATCGTTGAAGGCTTGGCCCACCGCATTGTGGAGGGAGACGTACCTGAAGATCTGCGGGACAAAGACATTTACTCCCTCGATATGGGCGCGCTTATTGCCGGGGCTAAATACCAGGGTGAATTCGAGGAACGCCTCAAGTCAGTCATTAAAGAGGTGACCACTGCTGAAGGGCGCATCTTCCTCTTCATTGATGAAATCCATACCCTCATCGGGGCGGGCAAGAGCCAAGGCGCTATGGATGCGGCCAACATCCTCAAGCCAGCACTGGCGCGTGGCGAACTGCGCGCCATCGGGGCCACAACCCTAAACGAGTACCAGAAGTACTTCGAAAACGACAAAGCGCTGGAACGCCGCTTCCAAACCGTATTGGTCGATGAACCCAGCCCTGAAGATGCTATTTCCATTTTGCGCGGGCTGAAAGAACGCTACGAGACACACCATAAAATCAACATCAAGGACGATGCTGTCGTTGCCGCCGTCCAGCTTTCTCACCGTTACATCACCAACCGTTTCTTACCCGATAAGGCGATCGACCTGGTGGACGAAGCTGCTGCCAAGCTCCGCTTGGAGATGAATTCCATGCCAGAAGAACTGGACGAGGTGGAGCGCAAAATCCGGCAGTTGGAAATCGAGCGCGAAGCGATGAAGCGCGAAAAAGACGATGCCAAAATCGGGCTGCTCAACCTGGAGTTGGCCAATATGGAAGAACGCCGCCAGTCGCTGCGCGCCCAGTGGGAAAGCGAGCGCGAGGTAGTGTTGGGGGTGCAAAAGGCTAAAGAAGAGATGGAGGGCCTGCGCCAGGAAAGTGCTCGGGCTGAACGCGAGGGCAATTTTGCGGAAGCCGCCGAGATCCGCTATGGGCGCATCCCCGAGCTGCAAAAACAACTGGATATTTATAATGAGCGCCTACATGAGCTACAGGCCGATGTCAAACGCCTGGTCAAAGAAGAGGTCGATGCCGAGGATATTGCCGAAGTGGTCAGCCGCTGGACGGGCATACCGGTCACGCGCATGATGCAGACCGAACGCGAGAAACTGTTGCACCTGGAAGATGAGCTGCATAAGCGCGTCGTTGGGCAGGACGAAGCGGTGGAGGCCACCGCTGATGCCATCCGCCGCAGCCGTACTGGCCTGAGCAACGAGAAGCGACCCATCGGCTCTTTCCTCTTCCTGGGTACCACCGGCGTGGGTAAGACAGAATTAGCCAAAGCTTTAGCCGAGTATCTTTTCGACGATGAAAACCTCCTTACCCGCATCGATATGAGCGAGTACCAGGAGCGCCATTCGGTGAGCCGCCTGGTGGGGGCGCCTCCGGGCTATGTGGGCTATGAAGAAGGCGGCCAATTGACGGAAGCAGTGCGCCGCAAACCGTACAGCGTCATCTTGCTCGACGAAATCGAAAAGGCACACCCCGATGTGTTCAATATCCTCCTGCAAGTGCTGGAAGATGGCCGCCTGACCGACAACAAAGGGCGCACGGCAGATTTTAAGAATACCATCGTCATCATGACTTCCAATATCGGCTCCAACATCATCCGCGAGAATTTTGAGCGCATGGCACCGGGCGAAGAAGAGGAAACCATCGAGCGTACTCAGTTGCTGGCCTTCGAGCTGCTCAAACAGTCTGTGCGCCCGGAATTCCTCAACCGCATCGATGAAGTCATCATGTTCCGTCCGCTTTCGCGCGAAGACATCGCCGGTATCGTAGCGCTGCAACTTCAGCATTTGAAAGCTACGCTAGCCAAGCAAGACATCCAGCTCACTATCACTACGGAAGCCACGGAGTGGTTGGCCAATGAGGGCTATCAGCCGGAATTCGGTGCCCGCCCACTCAAGCGGGTCATTCAAAAGCGGGTACTCAACGAGTTATCCAGGCAGATGCTCCTGCGCAAGGTACTCCCCCAAACCCAGGTGGTGCTTGATGTGTTCGATGGGCAGGTGGTGTTTAGGGCACCGATCAAGGTAGAAGCAGGGGCTTGATTTTGGGCGCTTACTTAACCCTCGAAGTGCAGGGAAATGGTGAAAGTGCGGGAGAGCAGCTTCTCGAGCACCGTCGATTCGATTAGGTTCTTGTTGTAAATCAAGGTGTTGCCGATGCCGTGAGAGACTTTGATTTCCGGAGAGAAGATAAAGAAGGGGAAGAAAAACTGAATGCCCGCCCCGTATTCCAAGGAGAAATCGGTAGGGGATATTTTGACTAGGGTTTCCGCTTGGCGGGTGCGGGAATCGCTGGCCACGTCGAAGGCATACTTCACCCCGCCAATGATAAAGAGCCGCATATCCTTATAGGGGGCTGATTTATAACGGAGGTGGAAAGGCAATTCCACGAATACAGACTCCACGCGGCGCTGGCTGAAATTGCTCAGCCGGCCAGATTTGGTGTACTCGATATTGCGCTCGGCGAAAGAGAGGGTGGGGAGGAAGCGGAAGTCGAAGTTCTCGCCCATCTTTAGGTTGGTCACGATGCCGAGGTTGAAGCCCGGGCCATTGAGCGATTCTACGACGCGGATGCTGTCATTTTCCAGGAAACCGCGGGAACGGAAAGGCTTGAAGGAAGAATTGTTATACCCAAGCGTGATGCCAAAGTAGTAGTTTTTGCGCTGGAAATCCTGGAAGTTGTAGTTCTCGCCGGAGTAGCGCTGGCCATGGAGGGAAGATATTGAAGTAAAAGCCAACAACAGCAACAACAGCGCTACTTTTCCCCCGTATAGATAGAACAGATCCCTAGAGTTAGTGGTGTGCATTGGTTCGTTTTATATCCAGTTTTATCAAGAATGTCCAAAAAATCCTGCCCGTCGGGGAAGGCTTGTACCGATTCGTAGAGGTAGCGGTAAGCCTTGGGGTCCTTCGAGGTCAGTTTGCCGACTGTTGGCAAGATGTTGCGAAAATAGAAATTATACAGTTGCTTGAAAGGGAAAGAACGCGGTTTGGAAAACTCCAGGATGACGACTTTCCCTCCATCCTTGAGCACGCGCCGCATCTCGCGCAGGCCAAGCTCCAGATTTTCAAAATTCCTCACCCCAAAAGCAACGGTGACTGCATCAAATGTATTGTCTGCAAAAGGCAAATTCTCCGAGTCGCCCTGTATCAGCTCGATGGTTTCATCCAGGCGGCGGCGGCTGACCTTGCCGCGCCCGATGTCCAGCATTTCGTTCGACAGGTCCAGCCCGACGATGCGCTGGGGCTGGAGTTGGCGCGAAGCCTCCAGCGCCAGGTCGGCGGTACCAGTAGCTACATCGAGCAGGGTTTGGACCGGGCGGCCATGCAGCTTGCGGATGGCCCGCTTGCGCCAGAGGGTATCTACACCCAAAGACAAAACGCGGTTGAGCAGGTCGTAATACGGGGCTATCTTGTCAAACATGTTGGATACCTGGCCTTTCTTGCTGCCTTCTTGTTGGTATGGTTTTACCTGCTGCGCCATGAGATCATTTTTTGTGCAAAGATAATTTTAAAGGGCACACTGCCGACAGTGCGAATGGAAAATAGAACGCCGCGCCAGGGAGATTGTTGCATCGCAGCATGGCGCTTAAACCAGCCATAAATACCTTAAAATCGGATTACAAAATCCCGTTATTTTTTCTTACCTTTGCATGTCTTTGGAAAAAAGCTTTCAATATGCCTTTGAAAGCGGAGGCAAATATTTAGCAACAAAAGCATAAATAGCTTTGAAACAACGCATTATACCTGTCAACATCGAGGATCAGATGAAGTCTGCCTATATAGACTACTCGATGTCTGTAATCGTCTCCCGGGCTTTGCCCGATGTGCGAGACGGCCTGAAGCCGGTACACCGGCGCGTGCTCTTCGGGATGTCCGAATTAGGGCTGGCTTACAATAAGGCCCACAAAAAATCAGCGCGTATCGTGGGGGAAGTTTTGGGTAAATACCACCCACACGGAGATACCTCCGTTTACGATACCATGGTGCGCATGGCTCAGGAGTGGTCGCTGCGCTACCCCTTGGTTGACGGGCAGGGCAACTTTGGCTCGATGGATGGCGACAGCCCGGCGGCCATGCGTTATACGGAAGCCCGCCTGCGCCGCATATCTGATGATTTGCTAGCAGACATCAACAAAGAGACGGTAGATTTTGCGCTCAACTTCGACGATTCGCTCGAAGAGCCAACCGTGCTGCCTACCCGGGTGCCCAACCTCCTCATCAACGGCGCATCGGGTATTGCAGTAGGTATGGCCACCAATATGATGCCCCACAACCTTTCTGAGGTCGTAGATGGCGTGGTGGCTACGGTGAAGAACCCTGACATCACTATCGAGGAGCTGATGCAGCACATCAAGGCGCCGGATTTCCCCACCGGGGGCATTATTTACGGCTATCAGGGTGTGCGTGAAGCCATGGAGACCGGCCGAGGTAAAGTAGTGGTGCGCGGGAAGGCGGAAATAGAAACCAGCGACTCGGGCCGGGAAACCATCATTATTTCCGAAATACCCTACCAGGTCAATAAGGCGGTGCTGGTGGCCAAAATCGCCGAACTGGTCAACGAAAAGAAAATCGTTGGCATCTCTGATGTCAGAGACGAATCGGATCGCGACGGGCTGCGCATCGTGGTGGAGATCAAGCGCGACGCGATGGCCAACGTGGTGCTCAGCCACCTATATAAGTATACCGCACTACAGAGCTCTTTCGGGGTCAATAACGTCGCGCTGGTCAATGGCCGGCCACGTACGCTCAACCTGAAAGACCTCATCCGGGAATTCATCAAATTCCGCATTGAAGTCATCGTGCGCCGCACCCGCTTCGACCTGCGCAAGGCGATCAGCCGGGCCCACATCCTGGTGGGTTTGCTCATCGCCCTGGATTACCTGGATCAGGTCATCACCCTGATCCGCTCTTCTTCCACGCCGGAGGAAGCGCGCGAAGGTTTAATGCGCGGGGCTTTCATCGACGATAAAGAAGCTTTCTGGAACAAGTTCCGCACCCTCATCGAGGAAGTCGACTCAGAAGAGCACCCCCGTATCGAGGGCAATGTACTCTCGGAAGCCCAGTCTCGCGCCATCCTGGATATGCGCTTGCAAAAGCTCACGGGCCTGGAGCGCGACAAAGTCAGGGAAGAGTATGAAGAGCTGCTTCAGCGCATCGCCCAACTAAAAGCTATTTTGGAGAGCGAAGAGCTGCAGCGCGAAATCGTAGTGGATGAGCTCAGGGAGGTGAAGGAGAAATATGGCGATGCGCGCCGCACCGAAATCAGTTATGTCGGTGGGGACATTAGCATCGAGGATATGATCCCTGATGAGGATGTCATCATTACCATTTCCCACTTGGGCTACATCAAGCGTACACTCGTGACGGAATACCGTACTCAAGGGCGCGGTGGGCGCGGATCGCGAGGCACCAAAACCAGGGATGAGGATTTTGTGGAGCACCTTTTTGCGGCTAGCGCGCATAATTACCTGCTGCTCTTTACCGAGCAGGGCAGGTGTCATTGGCTACGGGTTTATGAAATACCTGAGGCTTCTAAAGCATCGGGCGGGCGAGTCATTCAAAACATCCTCTCCATCCCTCAGGACGACAAAATTAAAGCCTTCATCATCATCAAAGATTTGACTGATGAGGTGTTTTATAACAGCCATTATATCGTTTTCTGCACCAAGCAGGGCATGATCAAGAAAACGGCAGTTGAAGCCTACACCCGGCCGCGCACCGGCGGCATCAACGCCATCACGATCAATGAAGGGGATCAATTGCTGGAGGCGCGCTTGACCAACGGCAATAACGAGATTTTCATCGCCAACCGCAGCGGCAACGCCATCCGCTTCAACGAATCCACGGTGCGCCCCATGGGCCGCAATGCGGCTGGGGTGCGTGGCATCTCGCTCAATAATGACGGAAAAGACGTGGTTGTCGGCATGGTTTGTATCGATCCCGATGACAAAAACACTTCTATTCTCGTTATTTCAGAAAAAGGCATGGGCAAACGCACCGATTTCTCCGAATACCGCCTGACCAACCGCAGCGGTAAAGGGGTAAAGACCTTACAGGTCACGGAAAAAACGGGAGGCGTGGTAGCAATTAAAGCAGTACAGGATGATAATGACCTGATGATCACCAATCGATCTGGCATTATCATCCGCATGGAAGTCAGTGGTATCCGTGTGCAGGGGCGGGCAACGCAAGGCGTGCGCCTCATCCGCCTGGATGCTGATGATGCGATCGCTGATGTAGCCATCATCACCAGAGAGCCGGAAGCTGAGAATGAAGAAGGTGCCCAGCAGGAGGAAGAATAGCGGGAGCGAAGCTTGGCACACAACGAATAATGGCTAACAAACGTTAGAAAAGTAGCTGCATAAAAATGTTTTTAACATTTCCTAAATACTCTTTGGCTGTAAATGCCGTCAAAACTGTAGATTTGTAGAAACAAAAAAAAACAGGAATCCATTATGAAAAAGCTGATCTTAGGCCTGATGGCCGTAATGCTTATCACCACATTACACGCTCAGGATGGCGTGAAAGCACAGCGCCAGGCCTCTCGTGCTTTAGGCGCATACAACCTCGACCCGGTAAACAACAAAGCTAAGCTGCAGGAAGCGGTGACGGAAATCGAAATAGCCGTTCAAGACCCTGCCTCGGCGGCATTGACCCGGACCTGGACGACTAAAGGGCAGATTTACAATGAAATCGCCGGGCAAATCGTTGGTATCCGCCAGTACGGTATCGGCGATGAAAACGAGCTTCCTAAAGTAGAGGCACCGGCCTTAAAAGCAGCCGAAGCCTTCTTAAAGGGATTTGAACTGGCAGAGAAAAAATTTGAGCAGAAAGATGCTTTGAAAGGCTTGCAGGCCTCGCAGGGCAACCTGAGCAACATGGGCATCTATAGCTATGAGGCCGGTGATTTTGCCAGCGCTTACGAAAACTTTAAAATGGTCTTGACGGCTCATGATCTGCTCTTGGCAAACGGCGAAACCAGCGCATTGCAGACTGATGAGGACCACGCGAACCAGTTGTATATCACCGGCTTAGCGGCCTTGAACGCCAAGGAGACGGCTGCCGCTAAAGGGTACTTCCAAAAACTATATGATGCCAAAGCTAATAAAGCGGCTGTTTATGAGGCCCTCTATCAAATTACTGCTGAGGAAAGCAGCCCGGAGGAAGCTTATGCCTATCTCGAAGAGGGCCGCAAGCAATTTCCGGAAGACGTCTCTATTCTCTTTGCCGAAATCAACCACTTCCTGCGCATCGGCAAATTGGACGAACTAATCGGCAAGCTCAAAGAGGGTATCGCTAGAGAACCGGACAACGTCTCCCTGTATTCTACCTTAGGCAACGTTTACGATAACCTCCATCAGCAAGCTCAAAAAGATGGCAATATCGAAAAATCGGAAGAGTATTTCCAAGAAGCCAAGAGCTACTATACCCAGGCTCTGGAAAAGAACACAGCCTACGTGGATGCTATCTACAGTATCGGCGCTTTGTACTACAACAAAGCGGCGAGCATGACCGTAGAGCTCAACAAGTTAGCTGATGACTACAGCAAACCGGGTATCGCCAAATACGAAAAGCTGAAGGCTGAAATCTTTGCGGAGTTTGATCAAGCCCTGCCTTATTTCCAAAAAGCAGAGGCACTGGCACCCAATGACTTCAATACCTTGGTAGCCTTGAAAGAAATCTACGCCCGCAAGGACGACCTGGAGACCTCCAACATCTTCAAAGAACGCCTGGAGCGGATCCAGGCGGGAGAAACGCTCCAGGATTCCTACTTCAAAGACAAGAATTGAGCCTTCCTGGCTGAACTAGTGCGCGAGGCACTTTACAGGTAAAAAAAGCTACGGCGCGCTGGATGGATTTCCAGCGCGCCGTATTTTTTGGGCTCAATTGCTCCCCAAGGCATAAGTGGTATCTGGACTTGCTCCAGGAGTTATCCCAAACGTGGTTCGAAGCTCCTGACTAAAAATGGCGATGCCTTAGCTCAAGCATTGGGGCATTTCCGGCAGCGCTTCCCTTTTTTGTATTTCTTACAGCATTTCTTTTTCTCTTTAGCTGCTGCGATAGGTAAAGGGAAAGGCAGTCGTAATGCTGTTGGGTCCCGGTCGATTTTGTTTTTTCTGATCTGCATAGTGGCACGGATTTATCAACTTAATAGCGGCTAAAACGCCCTGCTTAGCCAGCTTGTTTGAATCTAGTCTAAATAACGCCCAAATATAAATAAGGTTCGCCAGAAGAGGCAGTGACAAAAATCATTGGGCTGGTATTTTTTTTGAGAAAAAAGGCGCTAGTGGTCAACCTGATTTGGGTTTAGGTTTAATGTGTTGACAATCAGTTGAAAAGATTGTTTTTAAGGCTTTTCAGGGCTTTAAGTCAGCATTAGACTTTTCCGATATTGGAAAACATGGGGAGCGGCAATTTATAACTTTGGGCAAACCAAATTATGAATTAGAAGCATGCTATCAGTTGGCATAAAATTCTAAATCAAAAAGAAAGCTTGGTTGATAATTTTCATTTAAATTTTTAAAACCCTGAATGATGAGAGGATTTTTTACACTCGCAGCCCTATGCCTGATGGGGGCCTTTAGTTGGGCGCAAACAGGTACGATCAGCGGCACTATCAAGGATGCCGCCACCGGGGAGGCGCTGATCGGCGCCAATATTTATCTGGAAGGCACTACTTCTGGAACAGTGACCGACTTCAATGGGGCTTACATCCTAAGAGCCTCTGCCGGCAATCAGGTGCTGATTGTTTCATACCTGGGCTATGCAGCGGTCTCGCAGCGTGTTTCCGTCACTGCTGGTACGGAGCAGGTAATCAATTTCAGCCTGGAACCTTCCCGCTTATTGAGCGAAGAGGTGGTAGTATCGGCCTCGCGCAAAGCGGAGAAGTTGACCAATGCCCCGGCGACGATTTCGGTCATCAACGCTCAGGCGATTGCCGAACTGCCTTCTTTCAACGTGGCAGAGCTGCTCGGCAGGCAAAGAGGCGTTGATTACGTACGAGCGGGCGTTTTGGGTATCGGGGTGAATGCGCGCGGCTTCAATAGCGCTTTTAACCCGAAGAACCTGCAAGTCAATGATGGCCGTTTCTCCACCCTTATCGCTACTGGCCTACCGTTGGGCGCCCTTAGCACGACGGTGAAGGAAGATATAGAGCGCGTAGAAGTTGTGCTGGGGCCTTCTTCGGCCCTTTTTGGCCCGAACGCCCACAACGGCTTGATCAACACCATCACCAAAGACCCGCGCACTTCGCAAGGTACCACCATCGCCGTCGGTATTGGGAATCAGAATGTGCTGTCCACCCGTTTGCGCCATGCTACCAAATTCAGCGACAAGCTAGCCTGGAAGATTTCGGCTGAATACACCCAGGGTACAGAGTTTGACTTTACTGATACGGTCTACTATTTCAATACGGCTTTTGACAACCCGATTTTCGGAGGCCCGGGCAACGGCAGCGGCATCATTTTTCATGCCGAGCCAGAACTGGAAATGGACCCGCGCAATGCTTTTAGCTCCGGGAATCCCCAAAGCCTATTTAGCGGGGAAGAATCTCCTTACAATTTTAGCTCGCTACGCGGAGAAACGTCTTTGTACTACTCCCTCAACAGCAGCTCTGATATCATCCTGTCTTATGGGGGCAGCCTGAGCAATAACATCGGCAATACCAATGCCGGGCGAAATTTAATCAAAGACTGGCAGGTACACTGGCTGCAAGCCCGCTACGTGTCGCCGCGCATTTTCGCTCAGGTTTACCACACCAGCTCCAGCACCGAAGATACTTATGCTATGAACCAGCGTACCCAAAACTACTGGAGCTTCGTCGACGCTGGTTTTGAGCCGCAGGTGGCCTGGGAGCGCTCGTTGAAGGAGCAGTGGTTCGGCATTACGCCACAAATTGGTATCCCCCTGAACCGTGGCTCAAACTTCCAGGATGACTCCAGGCGTTGGAATGCCGAAGCCCAATACAACAATAAAATAGCAGCTCTGGGGATTGATTTCATTGGGGGCCTGCAGTATCAGTATGACATTGCCAACAGTAATGGTACGTACTTGCTCGATGCCGATGGCGAGATCAAGATTGGCCAGATTGGCGGCTATCTGCAGTTGGAGCGCCGCTTCGGCACCAACTTCAAAACGGTACTTGCTGCCCGGGCTGATAACCACGACTTGTACGGCTTCAACTTCATCCCTAAAGCTGCGCTGGTATATTTTAATGACAATGGCGCCTTCCGCTTGACTTATGGCAAAGGGATTGCTGCGCCCACCATCCTGAACCTGGAAGCTAATATCTTTGGTGGCTTACTGTTGGGCAATGGCCCGGGTTTCACCCTCTCAGATGGCACCGTGATCCCTGGCTTGAAAGTAGAGACTATCCAGACCCTCGAAATGGGCTACAAGGGCAAGCTTTCCAACCGTCTCTTTATAGATGCTAACGCCTACTACAATATCTCCGAGGACTTCCTCAGCCCGGCGATCAATATCGCGACCAATGGCCGCACCGTAGTACAGCGCGGCGACCAAAAGATGTCGGAGGTAGTTCCAGGCACGCCCGAAGCTGGCGCGGCACTCGTACTGACTTACCTCAATTTCGGGCAAGTGAACACTTATGGTTTCGATGCCTCCGTCAATTATTCTATCACCAACGATTTGAGCTTCAGCCTCAACTACTCTTACTTTGGCTTCGACCTGGATGAGAATGACCCCAAGAATGATGGCAACCGAAACGGCAAAGTTGATGAAAATGACCTGCCCATCAATACGCCAACTCATAAGATTGGCACGGGGCTGAACTACAGCAAAGGCAAGTTTTATGGCAGCCTTTTCGGCCGTTGGGTGCAAGCCTATGATTTCTTCT
Organism: uncultured Phaeodactylibacter sp.; assembly: GCA_964432875.1. Lineage (GTDB taxonomy): Bacteria > Bacteroidota > Bacteroidia > Chitinophagales > Saprospiraceae > JACJYE01. The sequence goes on from CAYSPJ010000052.1 coordinate 19,733, forward strand.
CCGGGATCAACGTAGCTGCGGCTACCAATACTGATTTGATCTATGCCGGCTCACCGGTGGTCGAAGGCGCGCGTGTTGGCCGTTCTTTCAACTATGGCCCTCTGGGGGGCTTCTTCAACCTGGATCTTGCCCTGGGCTATCATATCAATGACAAGTTTACCGTTTCTGGCCAGGTTGTCAATATCCTGAATCAGGAAGTACGTGAGTTTGTCGCCTCACCGCCGATCAGGCCATTGTATTCACTGGAGCTTAAAGTGAACCTGCCGGCTATCGGCGGCAAAAAATAGGTCCAATTGGACGGATTGTGGCCTTACTGGCTCATGGCGCGGGCAGCTGCAGACAAAGCTATATTTTTGCGGTGCTGCCCGCGCTTTTTTTTTAGTAGAGATGCCGTAAACTTGCGGCTTTTTATGAGCTAACCTCCAAACTACATCATCATGCGAAATGCTGTCATCCTCGCTGCCGGCGCTTACCTCCCGGAGCGGCTCGTGCCCAATAGCTATTTTAATGAACTCCTGGGCGAAGACGTAGATGCCTGGCTGCGCGAGCACGTCGAAATCTACGAGCGCCGCTGGGCAGCTAACGACCAGAGCACGGCCGATCTGTGCGTAGCGGCTGCCGAACAGGCCCTCGATCGGGCAGGTATTACTGCAGATGCATTGGGGCTGATCATCGTGGCCACGGATACCCCGGAATACATCTCGCCAGCTACCGCTGCCGTGGTGCAATATCGCCTGGGAGCTGACCAGGCCGGCGCCTTTGATATCAACACGGCCTGCGCCGGTTTCGTAACCGCTTTGGACATCGGCGCCAAGTACATCCGCAGCGATGAGCAGTACGATTACATCCTGGTCATCGGGGCATATGCCATGAGCAAGTATCTCAATTTGGCCGATAAGAAAACCGTCACGCTCTTTGCTGACGGCGCCGGGGCGGTTGTGCTCAAAGCTGAAGAAGATAGCAGCGGGCGTGGCTTTTTGGGCAGCAAGCTCATCTCGCAGGGGCAATACCACGATTGGATGGGCATCTTTGCTGGGGGGACGCATCAACCAGTATCTGTGGAAGCGATTGCCCAGCACGATCATCAATTGCGCTTTGTACGGCGTTTCCCCACGGAGCTCAACCCGGATGTGTGGACGAAAATGATACAAGATTTGTGTCAACGCCTTCAGCTTAGCCCAGATGAAGTAAAGCACTTTTTCCTTACTCAAATTAATATATTCAGTATCCGCGAGACGATGGACCGCCTGGGGCAGCCGCATTCCAAAGCCCATGCCATCATGCACTATTATGGTTATACCGGCTCGGCCTGCATCCCCATGGCTTTTAATGATGCCTGGGAAAAAAATTTGCTGAATCCTGGAGAATTAGTATTTTTCGTCGGCTCTGGCGGAGGCCTGGCTTTTGCCAGTGCGGTTTTTCGGCTGTAAGGGAAAGGGGAGGCTTCCTTGCTCTCAACTTAATAATAGTATATGATTCAACCGCAACAAGATTGGATAGCCCGTTGGGCGATATATAGCCCGGATCAAATTGCCGTCAAGGAATTCGAGACCGGGCGGGTGCTTACTTATGGCGAGCTGAACTTTTTGGGCAATCATTTGGCCTGGCACCTGCGCTCCGGATATGGCATTGGCAAAGGCAGCCGTATTGCCATATTGGCGGAGAACTGCCTGGAGTACATCGCGCTTTTTGCAGCCATGCAGAAAATGGGCTGTATCCTCGTGCCGATGAACTACCGGCTGGCCAGTGCCGAAATCAATTATTTGTTGGAGGATTCTGAGCCTGCGCTGCTGATTTGCGAGCAGAAATTCGAGCCAACCCTCCAGGCGACATCCGCTTTTGCGTCGATCCCTCATTATTGGCCGTTGGAAGCCTTACAAGCTTTTTGTGAGGATCAATTGCGGCAACCTCCGGCGGATGGCTATCCACTAGAGGAAGTGGAAGAAGACCACCCGGCTTTCCTGCTTTACACCTCTGGCACTACGGGTTTCCCCAAAGGGGCGGTTTATAGCCATAAGATGTTGTTCTGGAACAGCATCAATACGGCGATGCGGCTGATTGTCAACTCCGATAGCCGCACAATCAATGTTATGCCGCCATTCCATACCGGTGGCTGGAACGTGCTCACCACCCCTTTCCTGCACCATGGCGGCTATACCTGTATGGTCAAGAAGTTTGACGCCGCTGCGGTGCTGAGCCTCATTCAGGAAGAGCAAGTCAGTATCTTTATGGGCGTGCCCACCATGCTTAAAATGATGGCTGATGTGCCGGGATTTGAGGCGGCGCATTTTCCTGCCCTAAACTATATCATCGTCGGCGGTGAGCCGATGCCTATCCCGCTGATTGAGCAATGGGATGCCAAGGGTGTCGCTATCCGCCAAGGCTATGGCATGACGGAAGTAGGCCCCAACCTCACTTCTTTGCACCAAGATGATGCCATCCGGAAAAAAGGCTCTATCGGCAAGCCTAATTTTTACGTGCAGATACGAGTGGTAAATGAGAAGGGCGAAGATGTGCCAGCGGATACGCCCGGCGAATTGTTGCTCAAAGGCCCTATGGTGATGCCAGGCTACTGGAATAACGAATCGGCCACGCGTAAAGCCATCGTCGGAGGCTGGTTTCATACCGGTGATATGGTCCGACAGGACGAAGAAGGCTACCTCTTTGTGGTAGACCGCATAAAGAATATGTTTATATCCGGTGGGGAGAATGTTTACCCCGCGGAAGTAGAGCGAGTGCTGCTTAGCCATGAGCGGGTTTCCGAAGCAGCCGTAATTGGTGTGCCAGATGAAAAATGGGGTGAAGTAGGTATCGCATTTGTCGTTTGCAGGGAAGGAGGCGATTTGACCGAAGAGGGCGTGCTAGCCCACTGCCGACGGGCGTTGGCTAAATTCAAAGTGCCTAAATATGTGCGCTTCGTTGCCGAATTACCCAAAAACGACACGGGGAAAATCAACCGGCAAGCATTAAAACAGCTTTGATATTAGCAGATTTTGCCTAATTTGTGCGGCTAAATAGTGTCTGTCCATTTAGTCAAGTGTCTGAGCTTTAGAGTTCGAGAGCAAGGCTTGCGAAGGCCTAAAAACCGGAGTTTACTCCACGAAGCGTGGGGTAAGGGGCCCTACGCTGAAGTCGAGGATTTTGGGGCCGAGCGTAACGCAGCTATCGGACTATAAAGACAGACACTAAATAACCGCAATATGAAGCGTATCTACGTTGCCGCCACCGCCCAGCATGTGGGTAAAACTACTTCTACTCTGGGTATTGTTACTATCCTCAATACAATGGGGTTCAAAACGGGCTACTGTAAACCGGTAGGTCAGCAATACCTTACAGTAGACGGCAAGACTGCCGACAAGGATGCCGTGCTCTTTGCTCAAGCCATTGGTTTCGAGATCGTACCAGAATGGCATAGCCCCGTAGTGCTAGCTCAGGGCGCCACCAAAAGCTTCCTGGATCATCCAGCGGATTTTGACTATCGTGGCCGTATTGTTGCTGCTGCAGAACATCTGGAAGCTTCCTGTGATATCATGGTCTATGAAGGCACTGGCCACCCCGGCGTGGGCAGCGTGGTAAACCTCTCGAATGCCGATGTGGCCGATCTACTGGGGGCGGGCATCGTTATGGTTGTCGAGGGCGGGATCGGCAGCACCATCGACCGGCTGCACATGAGCATGGCTTTGTTTCGGGAACGGAATCTCCCCGTCATCGGCGTAATCGTCAACAAAGTCATCCCGGAGAAAAAAGATGAAATCGAGCGCTACTTGCGCAAAAAATTCGATGAAATGGGCACCCCTTTATTGGGGGTTATCCCTTACGACCGCTCGCTATCCTTTCCGATCATGGAGACGGTCAAGCATGCGGTCGATGGCCATGTCATCCTCAATGCCCACAAGCTCACCAACCGGGTAGAGGATATCATCGCCGGTTCGCTGGTAGATGTGGAAGAGTTCAATACTTTCCGCAACATCCTCCTGGTAGTCAGCCATAAAAGGCTGGTGGAAGCCGTCGAAAAAATAAAGGCGATCGCCAGGATAAAAAATCTGGAGCGCAGCCCCCTTTCTGGTGTCATCGTCACTGGCGACGGGCGGCACGAGAGCTGGTTCTCCATGGTTGAAATCCGCCACCCTTACTTTATCGAGAATGAAATCCCGGTATTGACCACCATCCTGGATACTTATGGCTCTGTGGTCAAAATCAGCCGCATCGAGGTCAAAATCAACACCCATACCCAATGGAAAATCAAACGCGCCATCGCCCTCATCCGGGAGCATGTCGATTTTGACTTGATGCTGAAGCGGTTGGGGTAGGGCAGGGCGTTGGTTCTATTGGCATTCTTCTGCTATGCTGCTCGCGACTGGTCCGGGAGAAGTTTCTTGCAACGTCGCAAAGTCGCAACGTTTCTGTTCTTACTTGCACCCCCTTGGCAGAGGCGATTGGTTCTGCCGCCCTCTGCTTGCTACGCTGCTTGGCAATAATATCACGCAACGGCGCAACGATCGCAAAGTTACCGCTCTTATCCCTCCCTCCGTGGGCAGAGAGGCTGCCGAGCGTCGCGCGCAACGTACAACAATCAAGCACTTTCGTGCCTGATTGTTGCGGTTCCAAAGCTAGCCTACGTTGAGTCTGGGCCCATTGGAGGCCCGAATAGGGTCTCCAATGGGTACATTGCGCTCGGCACTCTCTACACGTCCTATTGGCGTTGCGACTTTGCGCCGTTGCGAGAAATAAGCTATCAGACTATCAAAATTCAGACGAGCACCGCATAGTTCACCGCTTCCCCAGCACGCAAAATAGTCGACCGGTTTAAGCCCCTGCCAAAAACTATCTGGCGATGACGACCTTGCGAGACAACCGGCCCTTTTCCGTGTCGATGCGCAGGAGGTAAACGCCAGGGCTGAGCCCTTGAAGCGGTAGCGAAAAGCTATTGTCCCCAGCCAAGATGCCGTAGCGGCCATATTGACGTACTTCCTGCCCGGCGATGCTAAATAGGCGCACGTTTGCTTCGAGCTTTGCCTCTGACTGGATACTTACACTCAGTTCTTGCTTGTCGCTAACCGGATTGGGGAAAACACTGAACGACTCGGCCCATTGTTCTTCGCTTGAGCCGACCAGGGTGCCGGTGCGGAAAGAGGTCACCGGAGAGAACTGTGTACAGGTGCGATAGGCGCTGAAAGGGCGCACCCGCCAGAAGTAGTTGCGGTTGGCTAGCAGGTTGGAGATGACTTTAGAAGTGCCATAAACGACTTCATCGAAGACGGTAAGCGCTGGAGAAAAAGTGCCCACCTGGGATACTTGTAAAAGATATGCCTCAGCGCCTTCAACTGGCGTCCATTCTAAATTCACATCGTTGAAAAAGCCCAATTGCTCGCCTGCTGCCGGGGAGACATGCTCAGGGCGCTCGGTAATTTCCGTTAGTGTGGGCACGTGGTTTCGGCGTATATAAGTCCGCCGCAAGCTATTGTAATCCTGTATCATCAGGGCTTGTTGCATCGGGCTGAAGTAGTAATCATTGAAATTGCAACTAAAGAAATAATTCATCCACAGCAGTTCGTCAGGATCGAGCACTTCGTTGTTGCGGTCGCGTACCTCTAAGTTGAAATTACAGTTATTCCAGCCAAAACCGAACAAGTAGTCAGCCGGCGTATCGCAGACCTCGTCGCCAGCAGTTTCGCAGTTGCTGCCATCAACCAATTCCACCCGGTTAAGATTGTTGGGTGCAAATATCGACATGACGGGGTTGCCGTGGGTGGCTTCGTCCCACGGGTCTGCATCCCAGCCCAAAAACGGGTGGTTGAGGCTGAAAAAATGTCCTACCTCGTGAGTGAAAGTCAATCCGCTTTTGCCGATTTCGCCTTTAGCAATGACGAGCCAATCCCTTACGGGGCTGTAATAGCCCAGTACGGTGCCCTCTCCAGTCGGGGTGCCGGGGCTGGCATTCTCTGGTATGAAGATATTGATCGCCGCATTGGAGCGGTTGAAGGCCATGATGGTGTTCTGGGTCGCCGAGTGGTTGGAATAGGCCGTGTTGTTGTAGATGTAGTTGAACCCGTTGTAGATATAAAATTGCAGGCCCATCTCCTCGAAATGTGCGTTGAGCATGCAAAGCTGCTCGAGCACCCGGTGCTTGGCCACCATATCGGAGCCATCTGCCTTGGCGATAAGGTGAAACTTTATCGGTATATAACGTATATCCCGCATGACAACAGGCTGGTCGTAGAGCGCTTGTTTGTTTTCCCGCAGGCGCTCCTGGATAATCCGGGCGTCTTCTCCGACGGTACCACACCACTGATGGTTGTGTTGGGCTTGTGAAAGTGCTGCCCAAAATAGGCTCGTCAAAACGAACAATGAAACTTTCTTATACATCGAAAATGATTTTTTTCAGCCGCCAAGCGGCAATACAAAAAATTTAACGGCACAAATTTAATTAAACCTTAGGGTACAATCCGTCTTTAATTTAACAAATCTTCATTTAAGCTTGTCACAAAAGCACTGAAAAAATTGCTAACTTTGCGGAAATTTCTCCAAACAGGCTGTTGTAGCTTGGGGGCATCATGAAAAAATCTTAAAACCAAAATACAATAACAAATGAGTAAGGTAACGGTTATAGGCGCCGGGAATGTAGGCGCTACATGTGCTAACGTGTTGGCTCACAAAGACATCGTCAAAGAAGTAGTCCTGTTGGACATCCAAGGCGACTTGGCGCGCGGCAAAGCGCTGGATAGCTGGCAGCAAGCCCCGATCGACTACTACAGCACCCGCTTGCTAGGCACCGAAGACTATAAGTACACCGAAGGTTCTGACATCGTAGTCATCACTGCTGGCGTGCCCCGCAAGCCAGGCATGAGCCGCGACGACCTGATCGCCACCAACGCCAAGATCGTCAATGTCGTGACTAAATCGATCATGGCGCATTCTGACAACCCCATCATCATCGTAGTATCCAACCCCTTGGATGTAATGACCTATGCGGCGTACAAAACTGCCGGCCTGGATTCTTCCCGTGTTTTTGGCATGGCAGGCATCCTGGATACAGCCCGCTACCGGGCTTTCCTGGCTGATGCGCTTAAAGTCTCCCCGAAAGATATCCAGGCGGTGCTCATGGGCGGCCATGGCGATACTATGGTGCCGCTGCCACGCTACACTACGGTTTCTGGCATACCAGTTACTGAAATGATTGGCAGTGCTGAGTTGGACGCGATCGTAGAGCGCACCAAATCTGGCGGGGGCGAGCTGGTTAAGCTGATGGGCACCTCTGCCTGGTATGCGCCGGGTGCAGCTGCTGCCCAAATGGTAGAGGCTATCGTGCGCGATGAAAACCGCATTTTCCCTTGCTGTGTGCGCATTGATGGCGAATACGGTATCAAAAACATGTTCCTGGGCGTGCCGGTCAAACTGGGCAAAAATGGCATAGAAGAGATTATCGAGTTGCAACTGAATGCCGATGAGATGAAATTGCTCCGCGATTCAGCTAATGCCGTGCGTTCGGTCATGGATGTGTATGACAATATGTCCTTGTAAATGATTTACAGCAGCCAGGTGCCTTTTGTGCCTGGCTGCACTCTCTTTTCTTTCTTTGAAGCGCCTTTCTGGCTGCTCCTAAGATTTCCCGCTTTCCCACAACAAAACCGCCAGGCCGCTTGTTTTCCACCATATTGCGAACAAATAAATTTCAGGTTAAATGGCTGCGGTTGTAAACTTCGATTCGGTATTATTGGAAGAAATGATGGTCAGCAACGGTCAATCGCTTCATCAAATGTCAACAGAACAACCAGTATTGCTGGTATTCTTGCGCCATTTTGGCTGTACCTTTTGCCGCGAGGCGCTGGCCGATATTTCCGAACAAAAAGCTGAAATCGAAAGCGCAGGCACCAAGGTAGTCTTTGTACACATGACTACCGGCGATGTGGCGGACCGCTATTTCAGCCGTTATAACCTGGAGGGCGCCGTTCACATCAGCGATCCCGAATGCCGGTATTATTCTGCATTCGGGCTGACCAAGGGCAACCTCACCCAGCTCTTCGGTTTACAAACCTGGATCCGCGGCTTTTCCGCAGGGGTAGTAGGTGGACATGGGATAGGGGCCCAATTGGGCGATGGTTTTCAGATGCCCGGCTTGTTTGTCATCCAGGATGGAGAGGTGAAGAGTAGTTTTATCCACAAACTGGCTTCTGATCGGCCGGATTATGCCGGGCTGGTGCGCTGCTGTTCCCTAGAGGAAAAGTAATAGCGCGGCACCCAGGCAATCACCTTTAGAAAGCGATTTCATGATAGGTTGGAAATTTTCAAAATTCACTCCAGGGCAAGGCGGCTCAATTTTTGACCGCTTATTGAAGCTCTTCCAGGAATTGTTGCTCCATACCTCTGGCGATGTAAGCGAAGCCCTTGCTTGGCTGACCGAGCTGGATAAAGAATACGGCCTGACCAATAATGAATATGGCATGGCTGATTTTATTCAAGATTTGATCGACCAGGGTTATATCCAGCCGGAGAGTGCTGAAAACCCCGGCTTTGTGCCTAGTGCCAAGATGGAAATCGCCATCCGGCAAAAGGCACTGGAGGACGTCTTCGGACAGTTGAAGAAGACCCGCCGCGGCAATCACGATACCCGTTACCCGGGGAGAGGAGACGAATCAACCTCGGAATTGAGGCCCTACGAATTTGGCGATCAGCTCGACCAATTGGCCGTCTCAGAATCTTTGCGCAATGCCCAGATCAACCATGGGCTGGATGAATTCAAGCTGGCGCAAGAAGACTTGGAGGTTCACGAAACCTTCTATCAAAGCCAGATGAGCACCGTGCTGATGATCGACATCTCGCACTCCATGATCCTCTACGGGGAAGACCGCATCACTCCGGCGAAAAGAGTGGCCATGGCGCTGTCGGAACTCATCACTACCCGCTACCCCAAAGACACCCTCGACATTATCGTTTTCGGCAACGATGCCTGGCAGATTGAAATCAAGGATTTGCCCTATCTGCAGGTAGGGCCATACCATACCAATACCGTAGCCGGCCTGGAGTTGGCTATGGATTTGCTGCGCCGCCGGAAAAACCCCAACAAGCAGATCTTCATGATTACTGATGGCAAGCCGACTTGCATCAAGAAGGGCAAAAACTACTACAAAAACAGTTTCGGCCTGGATCGCATGATCGTCAACCGTACCCTGGGGCTGGCGCAGCGCTGCCGCAAACTTCATATCCCCATCACTACCTTCATGATTGCCCGCGACCCTTATCTGGTGCGTTTCGTCAATCAATTTACCCAGGCCAATAACGGTAAAGCTTTCTACAGTAGCCTCGAAGGACTGGGAGAGTTCATCTTCCTCGACTATAAGCGCAACAAAGGCAAGCGGCATCGCTAAACCTATCCCTAGCGCCGCTGATTGGTATCGCTCGCGCTGGCTTCCAGCTTTAGAGGCTGAGAAGCCTTAGCGCGCGGTGCGATACAAACCAGTTGGCCGCTTAGGATCAGTTGCTCAGAATTTAAAATCAACCCTTGCCGTCAGGTTGCGGGGCGGCTCCAACAAGCCTGGCCGAGAAGAGTAGATGCTATTGGCGAGGTTGTTAAGCAAAAATGATAGTTTCAGGTGCTCTGAAAAGGCGTAGCTGGTACGCAAGTTGATTACGGTGAAGCCCTTGTCGTTTTCCTCCCGGAAGCGCCGCAACCCGTTGATGATGAGTACAAAAGCGGCGTCGATAGCCTCCATGTTGCTATTGTAAAATGTCTCCACGCCGAAAGCTGCGCCCTTGTAATTTGCCTCCATGTCAAACTTGAATAAATGCCGCGAGCGGTACTTAAGGATATTCTCATCCGAAGAAGAGTTGTTGGCATTGATTTGCGCTTGTGTGCCAGTCTGTCCTGGCAAGATAGGGCTTTTATCAAACTCTTTGAAGCGCGGATCGACAAAAGTATAGCCAGTCAGCAGGCTGATGGGCAGGCCGAATAAAGAACCTTGCCCGGCAACGGTCACTTCAAAGCCATTGATTTCCGTATCTCCAATATTGACAGAGCGGAAGGCATTGCGCACGAAGTTGAATTCCATCATATCCGCATATTGAGAAGTAAACACCGCCACATCGAGGAAACCTTCAAAGGAAGACAGCTTAAAGCCTTGCTTGATGGCGACCTCGCCCGTCCAGCCGGTTTCAGAGCGGAGGTCGGGGTTGGGCAGCACATCGAAAATGCCGGCATTGGTGACGATGAACTTTTCCGCCACGGTGGGGAAGCGATAGCCTTGCCCCCAAGAGGCGCGGATGAAAGTGCTTTCGCCTAGCTTATAGTTGAGGCCCAGGCGAACTACCGGCCGGGACTCCTGTTCGTTGCTGGGCTCCACCACGCCTCGTTCATATACGAAGCCGGGGTTTTTTAGTAAATTATCTTCATAGCGGAAACCCAGGGAGACGTTGAGCCGGTCAAAGAATTTTTTATCCAGTTGCAAGTAGGCGGCATAGTTGCGCGAAGCGAAGGTGGTATCTCCATAGAGTTCGGCATCAATGGCCGTGCTTTGGTACACCGCTCCGGCAGTGATTACCAGCTCAATAGGCTGCATCTGCCGCTGGAACTGATACTCGGTATATTGCATCTGCGAGGCGTTCGACTGGTTGTTGTCGTTGTCATTATTCACGTTGTAGTAGCGCCCCACGAGGCGGTGGCGGTTGCCGCCCCGGTCGTAGAAATTGATATAAGGGTCGATATTGTAGCGCACCCGTTTACGGTTGGACAAGGTGGCGGGCACACCTACGTAGCCCGTGGTGTCTGCTATCCAGTAGAAGAAAGCGGCAGATTTCCCGACATTTAGATTGCCGTTTATCCCCACCGTAAGCTGATCGGAAATGCGGTAGCGGGTGCTGATGTTGAAGCGGCCAAAGCGGTTGAACGCATCCTTATTAGGGTTTTGATTATCGAGATAATAGCCGCCAAGCACCAAGTCTAGCTTGCCGATTTTTCGGCGGTGAGCCAGCTGCGCGCCGGTAGTATAGGGTGTAATAGTGGTGTCTGACCACCAATTCAGGCGCTGATCGGCAGGGTCGAAATAGTGGGTGTAATAGACCGCAGCTTCCGTCTCGGGTTCGGCTTTTGCGTATGCAGTACGCACGTTGATGATGCCGTTCATGGCTGAAGAGCCAAAGAGAGCCGAGGCGGCACCTTTGAGCACTTCGACCTGGGAGATGTTTTCAATCGGCACATCGTCCCAGTTGGGGAAGCCAGCGTCAGCCGCGAGGATGGGGATATCATCCACTAAAAGCAAGACCCGGCTGCCAGCGCCTTGTGAATAACCCGAGCCGCCGCGGATATTGGCTTGGCCGTCAATCACCGTCACCCCAGGCAATTTTTCAAGCGCGGCATCGAGGGTGAGCTTGCCAGTGCTCTGGATGAGGCTGGGCCGCAGCACCTCCAATGATACGGTTACTTCGCTCAGTGGTTTGCTGTGCCTGCCGCTGGTGACCGTAGCTACGTCCAGTACTTTAGCTTCTATTTTTAGTGCCTGGTTCAATTCCAGCTTTTGGCCGCTTTGCAGGCTGATCTCTTGAGTGAAGGATTCATAGCCGACATAGCGGAAAGTAATAGTGTGTTGCCCGGCTTGGAGAGAAAGCGAAAAAGTGCCGTCAAAATTGGTGGTGGTGCCGCCCGAGCCGGTGATAATGGTAGCCCCAATAAGCGCTTCACCGGTTGAAGCATCGGTCAGTTTTCCGGTTACAGTGGCTGGTTGGGCCGCAGCATAAGACCAGGAGAGGGCCACAAGAGCGAGGAAGATGGTAATAGTCTTGCTCATAAGCATTAATGCAGTTTAAGTGGTTTGAGTGTAATGTCATAAGGCCCAAAGAGCAATTCAGAACAGCGAAGTTAGCTAAAAATTTTGCCCGCGAAGTAAATTTTAAAGATTTTGAAGGAAGATGGGCACAGCCCTAAGCGGCTCTTTCTTTGGCAATGGATAAATTTTCGTTGGCCAGATAGTGCTTTTTCCTATCTTTGCGCCGCACATGAAAATAGAAACCTTTATAGCACGGCGCGTCGCCGCCTCTGGCCAGCAGTCCTTCTCGCGGCTCATCCTGCGTATCGCCGTGGTGGCGGTAGCTTTGAGCGTAGCCGTGATGATTTGCGCCAACGCCCTGATTGCCGGATTTAAGCAGGAGATCAGTTCGAAGATATTTGGCTTCTGGGGGCACATCCACATTACCGATACCGATATCAACCGCTCGATGTTGGAGGCCTATCCGGTGCTGAAAGACCAAGCCTTTTACCCCCACCTCGATACGGTGCGGCAAGTAGAATATAACTATACAGAGAGCTGGATGGGCCATCAAGTGCAGCGTTTGGGCCGTTCGAAAGGGGGCTTCCGCCATATCCAGGTTTTTGCGATCAAACCCGGCATTATCGAAGCGGGCAAAAAGGACGGCAAAGAAATAGACGGCATCATCCTCAAGGGGGTCGGCCAGGATTTTGACTGGGAATTCATGGATCAATACATCAAGCGCGGGCGCCGCCTGGAAATGCCTGATTCGGCCATGTCCAGAGACATCCTGATTTCACAGCAGACGGCCAGCCGCCTGCAAGTGGATACCGGCGATAGCTTTATCGTGCATTTTGTGGAACAGGGCGAGCAACTACAGCGGCGCTTCAACGTCAGCGGCGTTTATCGCACCGGCCTGGAGGAATACGACCGCAAATTTGCGCTGGTGGATATCCGCCAGATCCAACGCCTGCTCAACTGGAGCGATGGAGAAGTCAGCGGGTTTGAGGTCTTCATCGACCATATCGAAGACCTCAGCTTGCTCACCGAGTACATCTACTTCGAGGAGCTGCCCAACGATCTCTATGCCGAGTCCATCCGTGAAAAACTACCCGAAATATTTGACTGGCTGGACCTCCAGGATATCAATGAAGTGGTTATACTTTCGCTCATGGTCATCGTCGCCATCATCAATATGATTACAGCGCTGATGATCCTTATCCTGGAGCGCACCAATATGATCGGCATCCTCAAAGCCCTGGGGACTTCCAACTGGAGTATCCGCAAGATTTTCCTCTATTATGCTGGCTATATCGTCGTGGTCGGCTTATTTTGGGGCAACTTCATCGGCATCGGCCTGTGCTTGCTGCAGGACCATTTCGAGTTCATCCAACTCTCCGAGGAGAACTACTATCTCTCTACTGCGCCAATCGCCTTGCAGTTTTGGCCTATCCTGCTGCTCAATCTGGGCACTTTAGCAGTCACCCTTGTCTTCCTCGTTTTCCCTTCCTATCTGGTCACCAATATCAGCCCGGTGAAGGCAATTCGGTTTAAGTAGTGCTTGGTAAAGCTTAAAAAGACAGTATGCTGTGATGCTACGTCTTTGCGCTTCTTTGCGAGGACTTTCGCGTTGCGCTATTATGCAGCTCATTTTGTCTTCAGCTTTCTAGAATGCACGCCCCCTCCTGCCACACTGACAAACCGCTCTATCTTGTCTATCGTTTTTCCGTATTTTCAATGTTAAAATATTTGGATTTTTCTTGCATAAGCATTATGTTTGTATCGGCAATCACATTAATGTCGTTTTTTAATCTCAAAAACATCTATTATGAACCCGCAACTCTCAGACTTGCAGCTTCTGCAAACCGACGATTGGGAGGCTTGGCTCGATCTGGCGGCAA
>CAYSPJ010000053.1:0-33027 GCA_964432875.1 uncultured Phaeodactylibacter sp.
GTCGGTCTCTTTGAACTTCGCGTCGGTTTCCTTTTGGCTGAAGATGAGCTCGGCCAACAACTGCTTGAGGTCTTTATCTCTATTTCTACATTCATCGGTGGAGCATTTTTTTGCTTAACGACTTAGCGCGACAAAAGGTTTCTCAGTTTAGGAGGGTGCCCCTGTTACTTACGAGTCAAATATCCAGACCTGTCAACCCAAAATTTGTGAATCCTGACTTGGCAGGCCATAGCCACAAAACCCTTATCTTTGTGCCAAACCATGTGTGCCATGCCCAAACTTTCGCCCCTAGGCTTGTCCGACTTCAAGGAAATCATAGCAGACAACCGCTACTATGTGGACAAGACTGCCATGATTCGCGCGGTCTGGGAAGGGAGCAAAGTACAGCTCTACTGCCGCCCCCGCCGCTTCGGTAAGACGCTGAACCTCTCGATGTTGCGCTACTTCTTCGACATCGAGGAGGATGGCAAGCATCTATTCGAGGGGCTAGCCGTGGCCGAAGATGCGGAGACCATGGCCAAGCACCAAGGCAAGTACCCGGTCATGAATTTGTCGTTCAAGGACGAGAAGGCCGATGACTATCCGGCAGCGCTCAGGGGCATGGCGCAGCTCCTGCACCGGGAGTGGGCGCGGCACGGTGCCCTCGCTGGTACGCCTGGTTACGATAAGCGGCTAGCGCTGATGGCAGCTTCGATAGATTCTGGCGAGATTAGGGAAGACCTCTTCTGGTCCTCCTTGCTGGAGCTGAGCGAGCTGCTACACGGCCACTACGCTGCCCCGGTTGTGCTGCTCATCGACGAGTACGACACGCCCCTGCTGCAAGCCTGGCTCAAAGGCTACTACGACAAGATGGTCAGCTTCATGCGCCGCCTCTTCGGCACGGGCCTCAAGGACAATAAGGTGCTCTACAAGGGTGTGCTCTCTGGCATACTGCGCGTAGCCAAGGAGAGCTTGTTCAGCGGGCTGAACAATTTCGATTCCTCAGCGGGTCTTGAGCTGGACGACTTCTGCGATAAATTTGGCTTCACGGAGGCAGAGGTAGCCTCCCTGCTCGCCCACAATGGCCTCAACGGCCGCGAAATGGACGATGTGCGGGCTTGGTACGATGGCTACCGCTACGGCGGCATCCCTATCTACAACCCTTGGTCTATCCTTCAGTACGCCTTTGCCAAGCAGCCTAGCTTGAACCCCTACTGGGTAAATACCGGCGGCCACGACCTGCTCAAGCGCCTGTTCTTTGACCGGGAAGCGGATATCAAGCCCAGCTTGGAGATGCTGATGCGCGGCCAGGCCTTTTATGCCTATCTGGACGAGTTCCTCACCTTTCGCGGCCTGGAGACCAACCCCAACACGGTGCTCAGCCTGCTCTACTTCGCTGGCTATGTGCGGGCCGGGGAAAAGCAGACCGTAGATTACCTGGCCCACCACGAACTGTCCATCCCCAACCGGGAAGTATGGCTGGCCTACCGGGAAACCCTTATGGCGTGGTTCCGTGAAGACCTCGGCAGCACTTTCAACGACCCGCTCTTGGAGTCCCTTACCACCGGCGACGTCCTGTCTTTTGGCGACATCTTGTCCGATTTTGTCCTGCGCGTGTTCAGCTATTACGATACGGGCAAGAATCAAGCGGAGCATTTCTACCACGCCTTCCTCTTGGGCCTCATCGCCCGCTTGGACAGCCGCTACCGCATCCGCTCCAATGCCGAGAGCGGCTTGGGCCGCTACGACATCTGCCTCATCCCTAAGGACACCTCCAAAAAGGGCATCGTCCTGGAAATCAAAGCCCCTCGCCTGGGCCGCAAAGAGACCTTGGAGCAGTGCCTGGCGGCTGCCCGCGAGCAGCTCGAAGCCCGCAAGTACGATACCGAGCTGACCGCTGCTGGCGTGGCGGACGTGCTGTGCTTGGCCATCGCGGTAGTGGGCAAGGAGGTGCTGGTGGAGGAGGTTTAGGCAGGCTCCGAATAATCTACGCCGGGCACTGAAATTCCCGACCATCTCCTATCTTTGCGCCTATTGCCCCGTAGAAGCCGATTTTTATAGTGGTTCAAAAAACAAAAGCATGAAAAAACTCGCTTTGCTTTGCCTGTTGGCAAGCCTCCTGTCTTGGCCGATCGCGGCCCAAAAAGCACGGCCTGCGGCGGCTGAAGCCGCCAGCCCTGCCTTCGACGCCTCGCGATACGAAGGCCTCAACTGGCGCAATATCGGCCCCTTCCGCGGCGGCCGCTCCGGCGCGGTTTCCGGCGTCGTCGGCAACAGCCAGCTCTACTACGTGGGCTATACCGGGGGCGGCTTGTGGAAAACCGAAAACGCGGGCATCTCCTGGGCCAACATTTCTGACAAATATTTCAAGACCGGCTCGGTGGGCGATGTAGCAGTGAGCGAATCCGACCCGAACGTGATTTACGTGGGCATGGGCGAGCACGCCATCCGCGGGGTGATGACCAGCTATGGCGACGGGGTCTATAAATCGGTGGACGGCGGCCAGACCTGGCAGCACCTCGGCTTGGAAAAGACCCGCCATATCTCGGATGTGATCATCCACCCCACCAACCCCGATATCGTGTATCTGGCCGCTCAGGGCGCCGCCCACGGGCCCAATCCGGAGCGCGGCATCTATAAAAGCGTGGACGGCGGGAAGAATTGGAAGAAAGTGCTCTACGTCGATGAAAACACCGGCGCCTCCTCCCTGAGCATGGACCTTACCAACCCCCGCATCCTCTACGCCGCCACCTGGGAGTATCGCCGCCTGCCCTGGCAGGTACAAAGCGGCGGCCCCGGCTGCGGCGTCTGGAAATCGGTGGACGGCGGCGAGACCTGGAGCAAGATCAATGAAGGCTTGCCGGAAAAAATGGGCAAAATCGGGCTGAGCGTCTCGCGCGCCAACCCTCAGCGCGTTTATGCCATCGTCGAAGCCGAGAAGTCCAAAGCCGGCCTCTATCGCTCGGATGACGGCGGGCGCAAGTGGGCCCACCTGACCAACGATCAGACCCTCACCGCCCGCTCCTGGTACTACATGGAAATCCTGGCCGACCCCACCAACGCCGATGTGGTCTATGTGCTGAATGCCCCGCTGATGAAGTCCATCGACGGCGGCAAGACCTTCAGCCGCATCGCCGTGCGGCATGGCGACACCCACGACTTGTGGATCAACCCCCAGAACTCCAATAACCTCATCCTGGGCGACGATGGCGGGGGGGAGATCACCTTCGATGGCGGCAAGAGTTGGTCCATCCAGGACAACCAGCCCACCGCTCAATTCTACCGCGTCATCACCGATGAGGCTTTCCCCTACAAGGTCTATGGCGGGCAGCAAGACAACACTTCCGTCGTCCTCGCCAGCCGCAACAACTACATCGGCCTAACCGAAAAAGACTGGGTATTCGGCCCCGGCTGTGAATGTGCCTTCGTGGCCTTCGACCCCAAAAACCCGGTGCTCCTCTACGGCGGCTGCTACCAGGGCAATATCGATGTGCTGGATACCCGCACCGGGCATACCAAGGACATCCGGCAATACCCCGCCAACGTGCTGGCCTACGAGGCCAAAGACATGAAGTACCGCTTCAACTGGAATGCCCCGATCGTGGCTTCGCCCCACGATTACAGCACCATCTACCACGCGGCTAACGTCTTGTTCAAAACCGCCGATGGCGGGCAATCCTGGGAGGTAATCAGCTCCGACTTGACCCGCAACGACAAGAGCAAGCAGGGCCCGGGCGGCGCGCCACTCACCAACGAAGGCGCGGGCGGGGAAAATTACAACACCATCAGCTACGTAATCGAATCTAGTCATGAAAAAGGCACCATCTATACTGCGAGCGATTGCGGCCTGGTCCACCTCACCCGCAATGGCGGCCAGAACTGGCGAAACATCACGCCCATTGGCATGCCGGAAAGCCTGATCCATTCCATCGAAGTATCGCCCCACGAGCCGGGCACCGCCTATTTCTCGGCCACGCGCTACAAGTTCAACGACTTCCGCAGCATGAGTTATAAGACGACGGACTACGGCAAGAGCTGGACGCCCATCAACAACGGCATCGCTGCCGATGATTTCATCCGCGTCATCCGCGAAGACCGCAAGGCCAAAGGGCTGCTCTACGCCGGTTCCGAAAGGGGGTTCTATGTCTCCTTTAATGGGGGCGGCAACTGGCACCAACTCCAACTGAACCTGCCGGTGGTGCCGATTACCGATATGACCATCGCCGACAACGACCTGGTGATCTCCACCGCCGGGCGCGCGTTCTGGATCTTGGACGACCTCAGCGCCCTCCAGCAATCCCGGGGGGCATTCAGCGAGCTTAAGCTGTACCAGCCCAAGCCCACCTACCGCTACGAATCGTACGTGCCTTCCTGGATGGACGTGCCGCCGGGCGTGGGCGAAAACCCGAAGGCCGGGGTCATCCTCGACTACTACCTGCCCACTGCGGCAGACAGCACCCAGATCGCCACCCTGGAAATCCTCGGCCGCGACGGCCAGGTCATCCGCGCCTATAGCAGCCAAAAAGATGAAAGCATCAAACCCTATCCGGGAGGCCCTCCGGCACCGCAGGCCATCCCGGCCAAGGCCGGCCTGAACCGCTTCGCCTGGGATTTCCGCGGCGTGGCCCTGCCCGATATCCCCAATGCCTTCGTCTATGGCGATTACCGTGGCCACCGCGTCGCCCCCGGCCGCTACCAAGCCCGCTTGAGCTTCCAAGGGCAGGTTGTTGAAACGGAGCTCGAAATCATTTCCGACCCCAACTTATCCGGCGTCACACCCCAGGATTGGGAAGCACAGCAGGCCTTCCTGGGGCAAGCGGCAGCTTCCATCACCGCCATCCATGAGGCGGTCAACCACTTGCGCAGCGTGAAAAAACAACTCGAACACTACAATGGGCTGCTGAAAGAACGCCCGCAGGCCAAAGCCCTCTACGAGTCTGGGCAGGCGCTGGGCAAAAAGATGGAGGAATGGGAGTCCAAGCTGGTGGAAACCCGCCAGGCCAACTTTCAGGATGTCATCAATTTTCCCAGCCAGCTCAACGCCCAATACTTCGACCTGCGCTACGCGGCCGACACCCACGACCCGCGCCTCACCCACGGCATCCGCGCACGCTTTGCCGACCTGGAAAAGGAATGGGCCCAGCACCAGGCGGCCATGAAGGCGCTGCTGGATACGGACGTCGTGCAGTACAATGCGCAGTATAAGGCCCTGGATTTGCCGGCGCTGTTGGTGGAGTAAATATAGCACTTTCGGGAAGCTAGCCGCGCCCCTCCCTGGCTTCCCGAAAGTTGTTCGGAGATGCTAGTGCTATTGACTGTAAGCACCAAGTAAAAACTTCCATTGCAATGGAAACTGAACGTATCGCTTTTGACGAAAGCCACGTGCTTCACGAGCTTAAACATTACCTGCCCGCGCAAGCCCCGCTCAAAGACTTTGTACATCATAACACTTTGCACGCTTTTCAGCATCTCCGCTTCCACGATGGGCTGGAGCAAGCTTCGGCTTTGTTTGGTTACAAGGTATATCTGAGCCTGGAGGAGTACCGGGCTTTATACAAGGCTCAAAAAATCAGCCGTGCAGCGCTGGAGTGGGTCATCGCGGAGCAGAAAGGGGCGGATGTGGCAGAACAGTGGGAAGGTAAGCTGCTCCAGGAGCATTACAATACGACGCTGACAGCCAGAGTAGGCTCACTGAGGAACCAGTGGAAGGCTTTATACCAAATCAACCTGGATAAGGAAACCCACCCGCTGTTATTCCGCTTGACACGCAGTTATCTGGACCAGGGCATTGCTATTTGGAAGTTCCCCGTAAGGGAGAAGGGCTTTCTTTCCGCGGTGCGTACGCTAGAACGCCACAGTTTTATCAGCCTCTTCAAGCGCCCGCAGGCGCGCCGCTTGCTGCTGGACACGCGCTCGGGCATCAAGCAGTTATTGGATATCCTGGTCGGGGAGGAAAGCTACTACGAACAATATTTATTCGACCAGCAGTTTGCCCATCCAGGCTGGTCGGGCATGGCGGCAGTGCTGGAAAGCAAACCAGAAGCGCTGCTTGACCAGCGCCCCATGAGCCTGCACGACTTCATCATGCTGGAGCTGCTGTTGGAGATTGATACGCTGGACGCAAAATTTGGTGAAAGCTGGCCCCCCTTGGCTCAAAAGCTGGATGCCCCTCCGCTACCCTACTTTGCCAGCCTGGAGCACCGGGAAGTCTTTGAGGTTTATGCCTTGTGGCAGGAGGCAATGGAATGGTCTTACTACGACCAGGTATTGCGAGGTATGCAAATGAGCAACAAAGACCAGGATGCGGACGTAGGGCCGGACAGTTTTCAAGCGCTCTTTTGCATTGACGATCGGAGTTGCTCCCTGCGGAGGTACGTCGAGCAGTTTGCCCCCGGTAGCCAGACCTTTGGCACGGCCGGTTTTTTCAACCTGGCTTTTTATTTTCAACCCGAACACGGCAAGTTTTATACTAAAGCTTGCCCGGCCCCTGTGCAGCCGGAGCATCTGATCAAGGAGTATGAGGCCAGGAAGCGCCATGATAAGGAACGGCACTTTAGCAAGCACACCTCAGGCATCGTAGGCGGGTGGCTGATCTCTCAGACCATGGGCTTTTGGTCGGCGCTGAAAATGGCCCGTAGCATTTTCATGCCGACGGAGACGCCCTTCATGGTGTCCTCCTTCCAGCACATCGATCCCACGGGTAAGCTCCAGGTAGAGTGCAAACAGCCCGAGCGCCATACCCATGGGCTACAGCTTGGCTTTACGGTGCCCGAAATGGCTGAGCGAATCGAAGGGCTGTTGCGGAGTATCGGGCTGGTGCGAGGTTTTGCGCCGATTGTCTATCTGATTGGGCACGGGGCCAGCAGCGTCAACAACACTTATTATGCTGGCTACGACTGTGGCGCTTGCAGCGGGCGGGCAGGTTCTCCCAATGCCCGTGCTGCCGCTTACATGGCCAACCATCCTGAAGTGCGAGCCTTGCTCCGGGAAAGAGGGATAGACATACCTGCCAACACTCAATTTCTGGGAGCGCTGCACGACACGACCCGCGACGAGATCGCTTTCTACGATGAACACAAGCTGAGCACCGAAAACACCCGCTTGCATCAGGATAATGCCATGGTTTTCGGCAAGGCGCTCGCTTATAACGCCAAAGAACGCGCCAGGCGGTTCTGGCTTATGGACATCAAGGATGATGCCCGCCGCATCCATGAAAAAGTCAAGCTGAGGTCTTTGTCGCTATTTGAGCCGCGTCCCGAATGGAACCACGCCACCAACGCCCTCTGCATCGTCGGCCGGCGTGCGACGAACAAGCACTTGTTTTTAGACCGGCGAGCTTTCCTGAATTCCTATGATTATCGCACTGACCCTGATGGCCGACAGCTGCTCAGCATCATGAAGGCGGTAGCACCGGTATGCGGGGGGATCAATCTGGAGTATTATTTCTCCAGGGTAGACAATTACCGCCTGGGGGCCGGCACCAAGCTTCCTCACAACGTGGTGGGGCTGATTGGGCTTGCCAATGGCGTGGAGGGCGATCTTCGCCCCGGCCTGCCCCGCCAGATGGTCAATATCCACGACCCCTTACGGCTGCTGGTGATGGTCGAACATTTCCCGGAGGCGCTACTGGAAGTTATCCGGCAAGATGAGCCTACCTATGAATGGTTTAAGCATGGATGGATTCACCTAGTGGCGATACAGCCAGAAAGCAAGGAGATTTTTTATTTTAAAGATGGCCGCTTTATACCTTATCGCCCCTTCACCCGCGAGGTGGAGGTGGCCGAAGACCTGGAAGCGATTATCGAATCTTCAGGAAGCAACCTTCCCGTTTATCGCTTAAAATGGAGCTAAAATGGAAGCCAACTACATCATTGGGGGTTTTGTGCTCATTCCTTTTATCGGTTTTTTGCTTTCGCTTTTCATCCCTGGAAAAAATGAGCGCGCGATTTCACAGGCGGCCTTCCTGACCGTCGGCATACAATTATTTGCCCTTTGCTCCTTTGTATTGCTGTGGCTTTTCCGAGGTGCCCCGGCGTTCAATATCCGGGAAGCGGTGCTATATCGAACAAGCGGATATGAGTTTGTCATTAATTTTTATTTCGATGGGGTAGCCGCTGTTTACCTGCTAGTGGGGGCCTTCGTCAGCTTCTTGATTTTGCGTTTTAGCCGTTACTACCTGCACTTGGCGGATGGCTACAAGCGCTTCTTCAATACCATCCTCTTTTTCTACCTTGGCTACAATCTCACGGCGCTTTCCGGCAATTTCGAGACGCTTTTCATGGGTTGGGAAATCCTGGGCTTGTCCTCTTTCCTGCTCGTCGCTTTTTACCGCGAACGCTACCTGCCGACGCGGAACGCCGTCAAGGTGTTTTCGATTTATCGCATCGGCGATGTGGGCATCCTGCTGGCCATGTGGGCCAGCCATCATTTGTGGCATGAAAATGTTACCTTTCAAAAGCTGAGCAATTACGCTTTGGTGCACGAACATTTAGAGGCGCACAGCGCAATGGGCATTTTTGTATCGTTGATGATCCTGCTGGCTGCAGCGGCCAAGTCGGCACAGCTGCCGTTCTCCTCCTGGCTGCCCCGGGCGATGGAGGGGCCTACTCCTTCCAGCGCCATTTTTTACGGCTCACTTTCGGTCCATTTTGGGGTTTTTCTGTTGTTGAGGACTCATCCGTTCTGGGAGCACCAGATTACTGCCCGGGTCGCCATCGGCCTGGTGGGTCTAGCCACCGCCCTGGTTTCTTTCCCCATTGCCCGGGTGCAATCTACCATCAAGGCGCAGATTGCTTATGCTTCTATTGGGCAGATTGGAATCATGTTCATTGAAATAGCCCTAGGGTTCACTACGTTGGCGCTTATCCATTTTGCCGGCAATGCCTTTTTGAGGACTTATCAGCTCCTGGTATCGCCTTCAGCCGCAAGTTATCTTATCCGCGACCAGTTTTATCACTTTAAGCCGCAAAAACAAACGGTGGAAGATTCCTTTCCCAAGCGTTTGGAATACACCTTTTTCATCCTTTCACTAAAAGAGTGGCACTTGGACTGGCTAATCAACCGATTGGTTTTTAAGCCTTTCAAGAAAATTGGGCACCGCCTGGATTTCCTCAGCCCGGTGAACGTGGCTTTCTTTTTTATCCCTCTTTACCTGGCGGGCTTATGGCTGTTTTTTCAGCAAAATTATATCCCTGCCGTACTGCGGGATCATCTTCCGGAGCTCTTCGCCTTCCTTGGCTTGCTCATGGTTTTTAAATCATTTTCCGAAAGGCATTATCCGCGCCTGAGCTGGCTGCTCATCATTATGAATCATTTTTGGATCGCGCTGGCCGTATCATTCAACGAGCGCTTCGATCAAAGCCATACCCTGTTGTATTTGAGCGGTGTGGCCCTTGCTGGCATCATCGGTTTTTTCGCGCTGCAGCGGCTCCGGAAGCTAGAGCCGGGGCTTTTTAGCCTCAATCAGTATTATGGGCATGTATATGAGCATCCCAAGCTGTCGCTGGTTTTCCTGCTGGCCGGCCTCGGGGTTATGGGGTTCCCCATCACGAGCACCTTCATTGGTGAGGATTTGATTTTCAGCCATATCAGCGAGCAGCAGTTTGTACTGGCATTTTTCAATGCGTTGAGCTTCGTATTGGGCGGTATCGCCGTCATCCGGATATACGCCCGCTTATTCTTAGGGCCGCATGTAAAAACCTATCACGAGACGCCGTTGAAATCCTCCTGAGGGGATAGCAGGCACTCAACGGCATACCCTCTGAATACCAGGCTGTCCTTTGAGTGCTCAAATGACCGTTTGACGACAGTTGCCCCTGATTGCCGTCTTGCCCAATCCTAAATGTCTTTACCTCGACAACTACGCTATACCCAAAGCAGGGAAATTTGCAGCAAAAATGGACACCATGCGTTATTTACCCTTTTTGATCTTGGCATTCCTCATCTCGAGCTGCATCGGCACCGATTTCATTGATGAGCCGCTGCGCCCTGCTGCTGTGCAAGCCCATATTGAAGAACGTAGCCTGAGCCTCTTTATCGGCGAGAGCCAACGGCTCAATTTCCGCATCCTGGCCAGCGATGGCAGCGAAACAACAGGCGCCTGGCAGTGGAGCAGCCGCGACGAAACCGTCGCTACCGTCGGCAGCGACGGTTTGGTGACTGCTATAAACATTGGGCAGGCCTGGGTGGATGGCATCGTCAACACCATGCTACGCGACTCGGTGTTGATTACGGTAGTGGCCGATTTGGATGCGGTTGCTTCGGTTACCATCGAAGGTGATACCACTAATCTCCAGCTCGGAGAAAGCCGCCAATTGACTGCTACGGTGCACAACGCGCAGGGGCAGATACTAAGCGGCATTCCTATAGAATGGAATAGCAGCAACCCTGATGCGATTACCATTGACAATAGTGGGCTGGCCAGGGCGGCAGGCGAAGGCGCCGCCGAGATAACGGCCGTCGCTGCCGGTGTCAGCTCAGTGCCTTTCCGATTGGAAGTGGGCAGCGGGGCAAGCGTGCGCAGCGGCGCTTTCAGTGGGCTCAACGGCTACAACGTGCAGGGCACCGCCACGCTCACCCAATCCAGCAGCGGCGCGATGCTCGCTTTCGGTAGCGATTTCCTCTCTCAAAGCGGCCCTGGCTTGTACGTCTATTTGAGCCCCCAGCAAAACAGCGTAGCGGGCGGCGTCCAGCTCGGCAAGCTCAGCGCCAACGCGGGCGCTCAAAGCTACGCTATACCCAGCACCGTCAACCTCGCCGACTTCGGCTTCGTCATCATCTATTGCCAACCCTTCGGCATCCCCTTCGGCGCTTGCGCGCTGCAATAAACATCATCAGACCATGAAAAAAGCAACCATCATTTCCTGGCTCCTCCTGGCATTCGCCTTCCAGCCTGCCCACGCCCAAAGCGGCTGGGCCCAGCCGCAAGGAGCGGGATTCTTCAAAGCTTCCCAAGGACTCATCCGGGCGGGCTCTTTCTTCAACCCGGATGGGGAGGTCATCGATATCACGACCACTTCCGTCTATATCAGCAGCCTTTACGGCGAATACGGGCTGAACGCCCGCCTCACCGCCCTGCTCGACGCCCCGCTCTTCGTGCGCAGCACCATCAACAATCGGGAAAGCACTGTGGATGGCTTCGTCATCCCTGGCGACGAGTTCAACGGTTTGGGCGACATCAGCCTGGGCTTGCAGTACGGCATCATCCAGGGCAAAAAAATCGTGCTCGCCGCCTCGGGGCGGGTAAAGCTGCCGACGGGCGAAAACGTGGGCGGCAGGAGTGAGCTGCTGCAAAGCGGCGACGGCGCCTGGGGCTTCACCGGCATGTTGCACGCTTCGCATTCCTTTTACCCCCGGCCCTTCTACGCCACACTTTCGGCAGGCTACCAGTGGCGGGGCAGGGCGCAACTCGATTACCGCGGCGGCCGGGAGACCACCGACTACGACGATGCTTTCCGCTGGAACGGCGAGATTGGCTGGGCACCAGCCGACAGCCCGTGGCGCTTGGCTTTGAAGCTAGACCAGGTCATCGCGCTCGAAAACGGCTCGGGCGGCGGGCTTTCCGGCGGCTCGTCCATTTTCGGCAACCGCATCTCCTACTTGGGGATTACCCCCGAAGTAAGCTACATGCTGGAGAATGGCTGGGGATTGGCAGCCTCAGTCGGCACGGTGGCCGCGGCGAAAAATATCCTGGCAGCGCCGATGCTGAACCTCGGGGTGGTGTATGTGCTGAGGTAGAGCAAGCAGCGGGCGAAAAAGCCCCCCGGCTAACGAGGCTTAAGTGGGCTGCCGAACAAAATGTGTTAAGCCCCCCTACTCCTTCACCACCCGCGCCGCCAGCCAGCCGTCCTGATAGCGTACCCGCGCCCAATACAGCCCGGCGGGCAGCCCGCTCAAGTCCAGGGTGGAGGTAGAGCGGTCAGTGGTGCGGCGCAGAGCCAGGCTGCCACGAGCGTCGAATAGCTCGATCCAGGCTGGCAGCTCCGTATCTTGCGGCAAGACGATAGTCAAATTGCCCGCAGAAGGATTGGGGAAAAGCTGTAGCTCTGGCTTTGTTGCCAAGGTTTGCTGAGTGCTCACGGCAGGGTCGCCGATGAAGATGTTATCGAGGAAGACATTATCAGCCCGGCCGTTGGAGGTAAACTCGGCGCGGATGCCCGTGCGGGTCTCGAAGCAGATTTCTACTGTCGAGCCGACGTATTCGGCAAGTTCAACGACTTGTGTCTTCCAAGGATCGTTGAAGAAATTACTAGGCAGACGATTGCCGCCTTCCTGCCGGCCATTGATCAGCACGCGCAGCGCACTGGCTTGGGGCAAATTGCCGCCAAGGTTGGTGATGTAGTAAGTCGCATACGTCTGCCGCAGATCAAAGCGCAATTGAGCGTTGTTCAGATTGGAAAGGTCGGCACAGAAGCAAGCCTTGGCCGCTAGCGCTGGATTAAGCTCCCAGAGATCCTCTGCGCTCGGCCGGGTAAAGCCGCCGCTTTGGACGAGCTGCGGCAGATTGCCTCCGGTGATGTGCATCCCAAAGCTGCCCGTATGGGCTGCCGCTGCAGTGATTACAACCGAGACTTCCGCACCTGCTTCGATATACATGGAATCCAGGATAGTACTGCCGCTTTCAAAGTCGATTACAGCTTGGTTGGTAAAGTGTGGCGGATTGGCCACTACCCTGCCAACAATACTGTCGTTGCCGAGGATGAAATCTGGATCGTGCCGCACCCAGGCATTAAGGATGTTGTTGTTGCTGACCGGGATGGCAAGCGGGCTGGCAAAATCATGCACGAAGCTATCGCCCCGGTACAGCGTATAAGGCAGCACTATCGACTCGCTGACTACTGCGCCGCTATTCATCCGATACCGCAATTCAATCGGCTCGCCGGCAGCAATGGAATCACAGCCGTAGAAGCCCACTTGGAAAGACACGGGCTGCTGCCCCAGGAAACAACCGGAGAAGGGGCGCTGGATTTGCATCAAGCCAAAGTCCACATTCTGCTCCAGTATATTGTCCACGGTCATTTTCAAGGTATCGTTGAAAGCAGAGCCGTCACCAGGCATCCCGGCCCAGCAGCGGAGCTGATGGATAGCTGCCAAAGACAGTTCCTCGGCCGGTATGGTATAGGTATAGGTGATCGTATCACCGCCCTGCAGCAAGCCAGCCAGGGTAATCGTATCCCACTGCACGGTGCTGCTGCCGACTTGAAAAGCCAGAGGGATTTGATCTCCGGGCTGGAGTGTATTGCAGCCGTTGTAACGGAAGCGGATGCTGATGGCCCCGTCGGTAGAGAAGCCGCACTCAACCGAGGAAGGGGAAAGAATTTCCAACATGTTTACATCAAACTCGAGTGGGCCGCCGAGGCCAACGGCATGCCAGGCACGAGCCACCTGGATAGCGGGTTCAGAGCAGATGCCGTAGAGGTCTTCCGCGGCCTGAATGGCACCCAAGCGGGCATCGATATGTTCGGAACGCCGCACCAAATAGTACTGCAAGTTGCGGAAGGCAATGGCGGCGGCAGTATCCATCCCCAAGCCTTCCACGCTATACTCATCCTCATTGTCGTTGCTGCCCTCGCCGCCTTCAACCAGCAGGTGGAACCACTTATTCTGCACACCGCTATTGGAATGTACGCCGCCGTTGTCGCTGCTGCCAGTCACCCAATTCCGCCCCTTGTAGGTATCGGGATGCCCTTCGCTTTTCGGATCAGCCATATTGCGAAAGCGGCCACCACCAACGTGGAAGTCCTCGCCGATATCCCAATTGGCGTTTTCAGGGTCACCATAAAACTCGATGACCGTGCCGAAGATATCGCTAAAGGATTCGTTGAGGGCACCGCTCTCGTCGCGGTAGATGAGATTGGCATTGGAAGCGGTGACGCCGTGGACAAATTCGTGGCCGACCACATCCAGAGAAGTCAAGGCGGTATAGGTAGTGCCGTTGCCGTCGCCGTACTGCGCCCAGGCACCTGTCCATTGGGCATTCACCCAATTTTGGCTATAATGGACGTAGCTGATCAGCGGCATGCTATCGCCGTCAACTCCCACGTAGCCGTGCTTTTCGAGAAAGTAGTCGAAAGTCATTTCCGCCCCCCAGTGGGCATCAGTAGCGGCTTCGTCCTGTTGGCTATTGAAGTTGTCCCAGTAGTTGTCATCATCCAGGAAATCGACCGCATTAGCCACGTCGGTTTGCCGCCGGAGATTGTAGGTCTCGATGCCTCCGCCGCGGCCTTTTTCAGCCAGGCGGAAGGAATCAAGAGCGATGGAGTCGGTGACGATTTGCCGCGTGCCTCTGTATTTCGTTTCGGCAAGGCCGGGGGTGTCGTGGGTATCGCAAAGCAATTCCAATTCCAAGAGGAGCCGGCCGTCGTGGGCGTCGATATACAATTGCTTGCGCTGTTCGATTGGCAATTGGGTATGGATCAGCAGCGCATAGGCCAAGCGGTAATCTTCGGCAGACTGCCCCAAGGCGGGATCAATGAACACCAATTCTGCCTGGGGATAAAAAGAAGCCTTGGGGTCTCTTTTTATCCTTTTGAGCAGGCGTTCGGCAAAGGGGTTTTCCCACATATAGCGGCTGGCAGGCAGATGGGAGAGCGCTTGGGCCAGCGCTTCCTCCGGGCTTAGCGTAGGCCGGGCTGCGGCATTCATGCCGCGTGCCCAGCGCCCGTTGATAGATTGCACTGCCCCACCCAGCTCATGGATCAGCAGCTCGGCATGTTCCACTTTGATGCCCTGGTGGTACTGCTGATAGCGATAGTGTATCATACCCAGAGCATCGCTTTGGGCGCGGTAAAGCCGTAGCTCATCCGCTGCGCTCAACCCTAGTTCAGCCGTGTGCGCGCGCAACACATCCGCCGCGCTCACCTTGGCCCCTTCGCGGGCTTTGAGCCAATTGGGGTTGCCGGCAGGGGCGTAAAAAATGGGGGTGCCCTCCTTTGGAGAATCAGGAGTACCAGATGTAGCTCCCGTGTAGAAGCTGAAGCTGGCAAGCAGTGCGCCTGCCAAGGCGGAGAAGAGTAGCGTTCTAGACATGCGACTATTGGGTGTTTATGGATAGGCTTGTAGTGATGATACCGATTGAACCAAGCCTAATATTAACCTTGAATACCTAAAACGCCCGATTTGTTCAGGCAAGCCCGTGCTAAGGGCAACAAAAGCGCCGATTTCAATACATCTTTTTGATCCGATCTAAATCGCGCTTTACATCCTTCGCTTTGATCGTCTCCCGTTTGTCGTAAGATTTTTTGCCTTGTGCCAGGGCTACTTCCAGCTTGGCAAAGCCGCGATCGGTGATGTACAGGCGCACCGGCACGATGGTGTAGCCCCTTTCCTTCATCTGCTTTTCGAGCTTGCGCAGCTGGGTGCGCCTCAGCAAGAGTTTGCGTGTTCGGCGCGGCTCGTGATTGAAGACATTGCCAAAAGAATACTCGGCGATGAAGAGATTTTTGACCAGCAGCTCCCCTTTTTTGAAATAGCAATAGGCATCACGCAGGTTGGCGTTGCCCTTGCGGATGGATTTGATCTCCGTGCCCGTCAATACCAGCCCCGTCTCTATCACTTCGAGGAATTGGTACTCGAAGCTCGCCCGGCGGTTGACGATTTCCAGAGCGTATTCTGATTTTTTCTTTGCTGCCATACTACCTGCTGTCGCTGATAATCTCTGATGTGTTTCGCGTTGCCTCCACAGCCTCTATACCCAAGCCTGCCGGATGAACTACACGCTTCAATACTAAATTTCTAAACTCCTACCCCCCTTCTCACCTGAGCCTGACGGCGGTGCCGTAAGCCAGTATCTCCGAAGCGCCTTGCATGACTGCTGCCGTGGTGAAGCGCACGTTAATGACCGCATCGGCCCCCAGCGATTCGGCATCGGCTATCAGGCGGTCGATGGCCTGTTCGCGGGCATCAGCCATCAGGCGGGTATACTCCTGGATTTCTCCGCCCACCAGGCCCTTCAGACCGGCAAAAATATCGCGCCCGATATTGCGGGCGCGCACGGTGCTGCCGCGGGCGATATCCAGCACTTCGGCAATCTCCCTTCCGGGGATAAAATCAGTGGTGGTGATAATCATGTCAAAGTGGGTTTTATTGGTTTATGCTTGAATAAAAGCCTTTGTCGGCATATTTAGTTCATTCATATTTTCTTTGCCCCTACTTTATAGCGGATTGAGCGAACTATGCCCCGCCTTAATCAGGCTTTCTGGGTGTCCACTCGATCAGGATTACTCCTTTTCAAGGGGTGCTCGAATGGGCGCTTGCGAGGGCACCATTTTTTCTGCGGGCAGCGCCCTGCGCAGTCGCGAGTTTTCCGGGGTTTGCTTTTGAGCCGGCACCGGCTGCGAAGGGGAAGCCAGGGTTTTCCCCACCGGCTTGAGGTGCTGCTCCAGGAAGTTGGTCATTTTTGTATAAAGGTGCAAACGGGTATTACCGCCAAAGATGCCGTGGTTGCGGTTGGGGTAAAAATAAGTATCGAACTGCTTATTGGCCGCAACCAGTGCATTGGCCATCTCGGCTGTATTTTGAAAGTGGACGTTGTCATCGCCCATGCCGTGGATGAGCAGGTAAGCACCTTTGAGGCGGTCGGCAAAATAGACGGGCGAATTTTCGCGGTAGCCTTTCTCATTCTCCTTGTAAGTACGCATGTAGCGCTCGGTATAGATGGTGTCATACCACTTCCAGTTGGTGACCGGGGCCACTGCGATGGCGGCCTTGAAAACGTCATTGCCCTTAAGCAGGCAAAGGGAGGACAAGTACCCCCCATAGCTCCAGCCAAAGATGCCGATGCGGTTGGGATCGGTATATTTCAAGCTCCCCAGGTAGCGGGCCGCCTCGATTTGATCAATGGTTTCGTAATGCCCCAACTGCAGGTAAGTCATTTTTTTGAACTCCTCACCCCGGCCGCCAGTGCCGCGGTTATCGACACAGGCGACGAGATAACCCTGCTGGGCCAGCATCTGGAACCACCAGAAGTTTAGCCCTTTCCAGCTATCCGTTACCTGCTGGCTGCCCGGGCCGCCGTAGGTGAACATGAAAACGGGATATTGGCGGTTTTCCTTGAAGTCGCGGGGTTTGATCATCCAGCCGTCGAGTTCTAAGCCTTCGGCAGTTTTGAATTCAAAAAACTCTACGGGCTGCACGGCGTAATCTTGCATTTTCTGCTTTATTGGCAGGTTCTCTTCGATTACCCGCAGCAGCCGGCCCTTTAGGTCGAAGACGCTGTAAACAGCCGGCTTGTTGGCTGTGCTGTGCGTCACTACATAGTAATCATAAGTACTGCTAAACTGGGCATCATTCCAGCCCGATTCGCCAGCCAGCACTTGCTTGCCCTTGCCGTCTAGCCCGATGCTATAGACCTGGCGCTCGAGTGGTGAGTTTTCTGCAGCCTGGTAATAAACACGGCCATTCTTTTCATCAACTCCGTACAGCGCAGTGACCTCCCAGTCGCCTTTGGTGATCTGCTGCACCTTGCGGCCCTTCATGTCGTAGAGGTAGATGTGGCGCCAGCCATCCATTTCACTCGACCAGAGGAACTGCTTGCCGTTTTCCAGGAAGATGAGGTCGTCCAATAATTCCTCGCCGATGTAATATTTGTTTTTCTCTTCCAGCAACAACTCCGTCTCACCGCTGCGGGAGTCGGCCAGCAGCATTTCCAGATGATTCTGGTGGCGGTTCATGCGCATGATGCAGAGCTTATCGCTATTGGCCGTCCACTTGATGCGGGGGATGTAGATGTCCTTTTCCGGGCCGAGATAGGCCGGCAGCGACTTGCCCATACGCAAGTCGTAAATGTAGATATCTACCACTGAGTTTTGCTCGCCTACTTTGGGGTATTTGAAGGTGACGTACTCCGGGTACATTTCATCCCGATAGTTGGTCATGGTAAATTCCTTGACCTGGCTTTCATCAAAGCGGTAATAACCGATGCGCATGCCGTCGGGCGACCATTCGAAGGCCTTGGCGAAGGAAAATTCCTCTTCATAGACCCAATCAGCAGCCCCATAAATAATTTTATTGTACTCTCCGTCCTGGGTAATCGGGGCCACTTTGCCATTGGCCAGGTCTTTGTAGTAAAGGTTGTTGTCGTGAACGAAAGCCACTTTATCGGCCTGGGGGTTGAAGCTGGCGTATTGCTGCTTGCCTACAGGGTAAAGCGCTTCTATGGAGGCGCTTTTGCGGTCATAGACGAAGTAATTGGCGCGGGAAGAGCGGCGATAAATCGGCTCGGATTCTGTTTCGATCAAAATCTTGCCCTCGTCCTCGCTGAAGCTATAGCCATTGATACGGCCATTGAAGCCGCTGAGGGTAGCGGGGTCCAGGATAGTGGACACCAGCTTGCCTTCGGCCAGGTCATACTGTTGTATCTTATTGCCTTCCAGGCGGGTGTAGTGCTTCCCGTCTTTGAGGAAATTAAAGCCCGGCACGGATTTGGTCATGTACTCATAGTCTTTCCAAATCGCTTCCAGAGTGATGTCTTTCTGCGCTACAGATAAGCAGCTAAGGCCTAGGATGGCTAAGGCGATGAGAGTAATCCTGATCATGATGTCTGTTTTTGGAATACACACTGAAATCGAAGCCCGAAGGTAAGCAAATTATCTAAAACCGGGCAAATTTTCTAGCTGCCCGCTCCAGTTTGCAAGCGGCCCGACAAAGGGGCTGAGGCTATCCTATGCTAAGGGAAGTACTAAAAACTTGGCGGTTGGCCTCCGGTCAGCATGGCTCGATCTGCCAGGGGGTTACCAGGCGCCTCACGGATTGCCCCCCTTAGCCTTTGGCTGTACCCATCCCGCTGGATGCTGATGAGCATTAACTACTCCCCGCTCAGGTCATTCAGGCAAGCCTGGATGCGCTTCCATTCTTCCCGTTTTTCCACCACGGTGGCCGGAGCGGCGCGCTCGGCGCAGTCAGGCACGGCACAGCGCTCGCAGGTTTTATTGACCGCTTTTACTTGGATGGCCGGGTCGTCGAGGAAAGCGATTTTGCCCCTCAGTTCATCATTGACGAGCAGGCCGATCGTAACGCTGACGTTGCGGTTGGGCGAGGGGTAGCCCGGGCGGGCGATGGTCAGGCAAAGGTACTCGTCTTCGGTGCCGATGTAGCGCGAGCGCTGGGCGCGCACGAAAGTATCGAGGTATTTGCCTTCTTGTTGCATGTGGTGCAAATCTTTGAGCAGCGACAGGGAGACCCAGCGTCGGCAGTAATGCTCGAAAAGGCCATTGCCGTGCGGATGATGCCGCCTGCTGAGGTGCAGCTCTTTGTCCACCTCGAATTCATCGGCGGCGGGGTCGTGCAGGAAACGCAGGAAAAAGAGCTTATCCATCCCAAAAAAGCGCGGCAGGATGTTGGTCAGGCGGTGGTAGAACATCTCTGGGCTGGCCTCATACTTTTTCATGATAGAGAGGAAAGCCTCACCGTCCCAGCGCGAATTGGCGAAGAAGGCTTGTAAATCCTCTGCGAAGCCCTGGCGGGGGAGGTGCAGCGCCACAGAAAAATAAATGGCTTTGGAGTGGTTGAGCACCTCCTCGAAAGTGCGGCCCCGCAGCAGAGAAGCCGTATTAGCGCGCTCTTGGAGCTGCAGGCAATTGAAACCCAGCTCTTTCCCAAACTGGAAAGCCCGCTGCATGGCCGAGAGCCGGCTATTGAGCAATAAACGCTTGCCATTGGGCAAATAAACGGAGCGCAGCTTCTGCAAATCAGGATAAGGGTCCAGCCCGTTTTCCACGACTTGGTAGCCATAGTATTCTTCCAGAATGTGCTTCAACAGGGCCGAAGGCACCGGGCGCTCTGGCGGGATGCCGTGTTGCGCAGCAAAGCCGATGGCGGCATCTTCCAGGTCTTCAAAATAATTGTTGTGCAGCTCCAGGTAAGAGCGCAAGGCGCCGAAATAAAAATTCTCCTCCTTCAGGGCGTAATTGCGCGACAATTCCAACAAGGTGGAAATGAAGGCGCCTACCCGTACCGGGGCATTGGCAATGATTTCAGCCACTTTCGCCAATTCGATGCCAAACATATCCAACGGCAGCTCATTAAGGAAGTTCGATTGGAGCAGCTCGGCTACTGGTGCCATGCTCTTGCCCAATTCCAGAGTAGCCAAATCTTCGAAGCTTACCCCCAAGGCTTCCGCAAGAGCCTGCATTTTGTCCTCTTTAGGATACTTTTTCCCTTTCTCTATTTCATTCAGATAGGACATCGACAACTGCGCCTGCTTCGACAAATCAGCAAAAGAAAGCCCCTTTGCCTGCCGCAATTGCTTTATTTTCAAGCCTAAAAGTATCCGCTCGTGTTGTGGTCTCACACTCATAAGCGGCGAAATTAGCGAATCCTAGCGAATTTTCGCAAAGTATTTTCCGGGCTTAAGCCGAACGAATGGCCCAGGGAGTAGGCAAAAAAAAGAGGCAGCGCTAAAAACAGCACTACCTCAGCCCTAACCAAATAAAACCAAATTATTCTTTTATCAATGAAAGATTACTATCGTTTCGAGCCACAAAGATAAAGACTTTGTGTAAAAAATACAATTACAAACTTTATAAAAAAGAGCTGAACTATTTCAACTCGAATTACAAATGTAGGACCTTTTTTTGAAAAATCCAAATCACCTCTAGCTGACATGGTGGAGAGCGGGCCGCACTCGAAAAGCGAATTGGTATTATTGTAAATAAAACACTAAGCTTTGGAAATATAATTCCGGGCTATGGGCAGATTCGGAATTTTTTTCCAAAGAAAAAAATCGTATCCTCCTTAAAAAAAATTGTGATTTGCCTGGATATCAGGGATATGCTCCATAGCAGGTGAATCATTTTGACCGCTTCGCCATGCTGCTCTAATCACTCGATCTTCACCATTTTTTTTGCTGTAAAGCCTGGAAAGGAGCTTCGGCAGGCCTATTTTAAGGGGGGTATGATGACGCAAGCCCGTACCCCAAAAAGTGCCAAGTTGGCAGAAAAACGCCATTTTTCGCCCGCGATGACTCCCATCTCAATAAGTCTAACCTATCTTTACGCTCCAAAAACATTTGATATGCTGCGATTCATGGCCATCCTGCTGCTATTCAGCCTGCCCTTTTCCGCCTTTGCCCAAGAGCGGGGCGGTGATACCGACGCCTTTTTTATCCGGCGCATCTACGACCAAGCGCTCACCGAAGCGCGCTGCTACGAATGGTTGGAGTACCTGACCCAGCGCATCGGTGGCCGCCTGGCCGGCTCTCCGCAGGCTGCTGCCGCGGTTGAATACACCCGCCAGAAGCTGGAAGAACTGCAATTGGACCGCGTCTGGTTGCAGCCTTGTATGGTGCCACACTGGGTGCGGGGAGAGCAAGAGCAGGTGCGCATCGTCAACTCGCGCAAGATGGGCTCGGTGGAGCTTAAAACTCTGGCCCTGGGCAATTCCGTAGGCACGGGCCCGCTCGGCATCACGGCTGAAGTGGTGGAACTGAAAAGCCTGGACGATGCGGAGCGCCTGGGAGAAGCGCTACGCGGCAAAATCGCTTTTTATAATGGCCCCATGGACCCCACCGAGATCAACACCTTCAACGCCTACGGCAAAGCGGCAGCCCAGCGGGCCTTGGGCGCGTCCCGCGCCTCGCGCTACGGGGCCGTAGGCACCCTGGTACGCTCGATGACGACCCGGCTCGATGACATCCCGCATACCGGTGCCATGGCTTATGAGGAGGGCGTGACCCCCATCCCTGCATTCGCTATCAGCACCAATGATGCCGAACTCCTGAGCCGGCTGTTGCAGGAGGAGCCCGTGCGCGTATTCCTGCGCTCCACCTGCGAGATGCTGCCCGAAAAGGAGTCCTATAATGTCATCGGCGAGATACGCGGCAGCGAATTCCCCGACGAAATCATCCTGGTGGGAGGCCATCTGGATTCCTGGGATGTAGGTACCGGGGCTCATGATGACGGAGCTGGCTGCGTGCACGCCATGGAAATCATGCACCTCATCAAGCGCCTGGGTTACCAGCCCAAGCGCACCATTCGCTGCGTGTTGTTTATGAACGAGGAGAACGGCCTGCGCGGCGCGCGCGCCTACCGGGAATGGTCGGATGAAAACCAAGAATTCCACCTGGCCGCCATCGAATCGGACCGCGGCGGCTTCACCCCGCGTGGTTTCACCGCCGAGGGGCATGAGGAGGTCTTCAATGAGCAGTTCAAAAAAGCCATCCAGTGGCTCCCGCTTTTGGAGCCTTACGGGCTGTCCTTTCGCGTCGGCGGCTCGGGAGCTGATATCTCTGGGCTAAAGAGCCAAAAAGGCTTGCTCTTCGGCTTCGAACCCGACACCCAGCGCTACTTCGATTATCATCACACCCCGATTGACGGCATGGACGTGGTCAACAAGCGCGAACTGGAGCTTGGTGCGGCGGCCATTATGAGCCTGGTATTCTTACTGGACAAATACGGCCTGTAAGCAGGGGTTATGCAATTGTAATATGGAGCGGATTACCCTCAAAGAGCTGGCCTTTAGCCAGTATATCAGCAGAGCAGAAATTCAGGCGCGGGTTACAGCCCTGGGGCAGCAAATCAGCCAAGACTATGCTGCCAAACGCCCGCTCTTCCTGGCGGTGCTCAATGGCGCCTTCATTTTCGCTGCCGATCTGGTGCGCGCCTGCCCCATCGAGTGCGAGATCAATTTCATCCGCCTGGCTTCTTATGATGGCTTGGCTTCCACCGGGCAGGTTAAGACCATCATCGGCTTGCCAGAAGGCTTGGCCGGGCGCCACATCATCATCGTAGAAGATATTGTCGACTCCGGGAAGACCCTGGCGGGCTTCATACCCCAACTGGAGCAGCACCACCCCGCTTCGGTTGCAGTGGCTGCTTTGCTGGTCAAGCCAGAAGCCCTGGAGCACCACATCCCAGTGCATTACAAAGGCTTTGACATCCCCACCAAATTTGTAGTCGGCTATGGCCTGGACTACGACGGCCTGGGCCGGCAATTGCCGGATATATATCAGTTGGAAGCCTAGAGGGCTTCTACCGCTAAGCCAGGGCGCATGGGCGTGCCGACAGCGCTGCACCCCGGTTGGCTAATACTCCAACCTGACCAATCGCAGGCGGTTGCGCCTTTCGCTGGGCACGATGAGTTCCCGCGTGTTCAGCTGCAATGCGTCGCGGAAGCGCAATCGGAGCTTAAGGTTTTCGGTGCTCAACAGGCTTTTGCGCTCGGCCTCGCCGCTGCCGAAGAGGATGTATTCGCTTACCGTATTTTCGTACTTGATTTCGTCATTGAACAAAAACCGCAGGCTGCCTGGGGTGCGGAAGAGGAAAAAGGAGGAGTAGATGCCGTTGTCATCCTGGGAATACTGTTTTTTATGCAGCACCGTCTTCCAGTGCGTTTCGCCTGAAGGATGGATTGACAGCACGAAAAGCTCCTCAAAGTAATAATCGACCGCAAAACGGCCCGTGACGTCATAGACGGTACGGCCCATATTGGCGGCCCGCCTTTCGTAAGTGAGGTTGCGTTCGCAGATGAGCAAAATCCCGCCATCGCGGCGCAGCACAATATCTTTCACCTCGGCTTCCGGGATGCCTTTTGAGCGATCGGCCTCCTTGCCCATGACGCTGGTCACGAAGTCTTCCGTGAATTCCGTGAAGGTCTGGAGCAATTGCTGCGGATCAGCGGGAGAGATGCTAAGGAAGAAGTAGCCATCGGGCCGCCCCATGTTTTTATCGGAGTACAGGCCGCCGCACACCAGCCGGGCATTGATGGGGTCATAGACGAAGTAGGCATCATAGGTGAGCTTACCCGACATGGGGATGTCGTAGCGCAGCAGGTTGCGGCTTGCGGCATAGAAAGTGTAAGCCTCAAAGCGGTGCGCATCTCTTTTGGAGCGGAAATTGTCTTTTTCCAGGATAAGCGTCATATTCCCTTCATTGTCGAGCAGCATCTGCTGAAAGTGTTGGTAGAAGTTGAAATCGTCCAATTGCAGGGAGGTATCCCAAAGCAATTTCATGGTTTCGACATCAAATGCGAAGGCCTTGATGAGGTCCTGTTTCTCGACGTAATACACCAGTGCCTTACTGCGGTCTTCAGAACGAATCAGCACAAAGCTGGGGGTATAGAAGAGGTTGCCCAAGCCAATGACCAAAGCCGAATCGAGCAGGCTGGCACCCGGGCCGTATTTATTGGCCCAGATAAGGGTCTGCCCTTTTTCTTTGCTTTGATAGAGCAGGGTGAAATCAGATTTCCGGGCTATCAAACCCAGCGTTTTGGGCTGGCGGCTGCTCAGTTCCAGCTCCTTGCTCCAGGCTTCCCGCATATTTTTGTCGAAAGCCATGACTTCAAAGCTTGTCGTTTTATCCCTGAACAGCAGGGTGCGGCCGCCCAGTTCTCCAATCAATTCGTACGCGATGTCGGCGCGCAGGATGATCGGTTCAGATACAGTAAGC
This sequence comes from uncultured Phaeodactylibacter sp., assembly GCA_964432875.1. Taxonomy (GTDB): domain Bacteria; phylum Bacteroidota; class Bacteroidia; order Chitinophagales; family Saprospiraceae; genus JACJYE01. The sequence continues at coordinate 24,360 of CAYSPJ010000053.1, forward strand.
CGCTGTGCCCCACACAGCAGGGGCGACAATAGCAGCAATATGGCGGCAAATCTCTTCATAGCTTATCATTTTCAGGCAAAGTACGGTATGAAAATAATCATTCCCTCGATTATGTTTCAAGGAGTTTTGCTCTATTATACGCAAAAAAGCAATAATTATATCATTTTGCCGCTAGTTTTGTTATTAAGAAGCAAAAAAGCGATTTTAGCAGATTGCGTATTCAATTTTGTGCGAACATGGCGATAGTTCTATCTATTCTCCTTCTACTCTTCTTATACAGCATTATTGCCGCTACAGTTTATTGGCTGCAGGAGCGCCTGGTGTTCCGCCCCTATCTGCTCCTGCCGGATTTCCAGTACGCCTTCCACCATCCTTATGAAGAATTTTGGTTGTCGGCAAAGGGAGGCGCCCGGCTCAATGCCTTGCTTTTCCGTGCTAAGCCAGTCCCCAAAGGGGTAGTGCTTTACTTACATGGCAACCGGGGCAACCTGGAAGGCTGGGCGGTATATTACGCCGACTTTATCCCCTTAGGCTACGATTTCCTGGCCTTGGACTACCGCGGTTTTGGCAAAAGCACTGGACTGCCCAGCGAGGCAGGCCTTTATGATGATGCTGAAGCGGCCTACCTGTGGCTGAATGAGCACTATGAGGAAAGCCAGATTGTGGTTTATGGCCGCTCGCTTGGTTCGGCAGTAGCATCCTGGCTCGGCAGCCGCTATCAGCCCCGGGCCGTGGTGTTGGAGACGCCTTACGATAACATCCCCAACGTCATCAGGGCGCAGGTGGGGCTGCCGCTACCGGCCAGCTTGTTCCGCTTGCATTTCCGCAACGACTACTACCTGCAGAGGCTCAACTGCCCAGCCTACATTTTTGCCGGCACCAAGGACCTGGTGGTCCCTTTCCGCCTGGCGCTGCGCCTGCGCCCTTTGTTGCCTTCGCCCGAGCACTTCATCGTTTTCCGCGGCGGCGATCACCGCAACCTGGCTACTTTTCCCGAATACCGCCTCCACCTGGAGCGCATCCTGGCTTGAGCGGCGCGCGATAAATAACTGTCAGATTTCCTAGGAGCGCTTTTGGCTTTACCCTGCGTTGAAGAACCGCCTCCCTTAGGAATGGCTAAGGTCGGGAACCTTCGCCTTGGTTAAAACCAAAATCGCTAGCCTATTAAACCCAACAGTTATTTATCGCGCGCCGCGAATGTCCTTGCAGGGTATTATCTTTGCCCCCTGATTTGCGCTAAGCAAGCTACATTCACAAACCTCCTTGAGAGGGACTTAATTATTGAACACCATTTTGGCTATGAGCAAGCGGAATAAACTGCTGAAATTTTCTGAATTATTAGCTTTCCCAAATGTCTATGAAAACTACCGGCACGAACAGCCCGAGCTTTTTGGGCTGCATGGCCAGCAAGTAGAACTCCGAGGCAAATGGGCCGAACAGCATTTTGGGAATGAGCACCCCATCACCTTAGAATTGGCTTGCGGCAGGGGGGAATACACTCTAGGTATGGCCCGCCAAAACCCGGAGCGCAACTTCATCGGCGTGGATATCAAGGGCGCGCGCATCTGGCAGGGCGCGCGCATTGCCCTGGAAGAGCAACTGCATAATGCCGCATTCCTGCGCACCCGCATCGAACGGATTGCCTCCTTCTTTGCGCCGGGCGAAGTGCGTGAAATTTGGATCACCTTCCCCGACCCCTTCCCCCCCAAGAGCAAAACGAACCGCCGCCTGACAGGGCCCCGCTTTCTGGCCGAGTACCAGAAAATGTTGTGCCCCGGCGGCCTGCTCCACCTCAAGACCGACGACCTGCAATTCTACGAGTTCTCGCTGGAAACCCTGGCGGAATACCCCGGCGCGACTATCCTTTATCAGGATGACGACATCTATGCCAAGCCGCTGCCGTTGCCCGAATTGGAGCTGAAAACCTATTACGAACGGCTGCATCTGGGCGAAGGGAAAACCATCAAATATCTCCGCTGCAGCTTAGGGGATCCACAACCATAGCCCTGCCAAAACCGGCTTGTTTTGCGCCTTCTTTAGCCCTACAAGCCATACCCCTTTAGTATCTTTTTTGCCAGCGAAGCCTTGTGGGCTTCATCGGGGCCATCGTAGATGCGGGCGGCCCGTTCCTCGCGATAAAAATAGGATAACACCGTATCGTCCGTGATGCCGAGTGCACCGTGCACCTGGATAGCGCAGTCCACCGCTTGTTGTAAAACGCCGGCGACAAAAAACTTAATCGCAGATATATCCATGCTGGCAGCACGCTGCCCTTCCTGACTGATTTTCAGGGCGGTGTGCAAAACCATGTAGCGTGCTGCGTCGATGCGTGCCCGGTTTTCAGCTACCATGGCCTGGACCATCTGCTGCTGCCCCAGCATCCTGCCCTCGGCGATTTCGCGGGTAGCGGCGCGGCGGCACATCAGCTCAAAAGCGCGTTCACAGATGCCGATCCAGCGCATGCAGTGGTGGATGCGGCCAGGGCCCAAGCGCTCTTGAGCCAGGGCGAAGCCAGCGCCTTCCGTCCCGATGAGGTTGGCAACTGGTACACGGGCATCTTCCAGCCGGATTTCGGCATGGCTATGCCAGCCCTCGCCCGTATGGCCCATCACCGGGATGTTGCGCAGGAGCTTGAAGCCTGGATTGTCTGTCGGCACGATAATCATGCTGGCCCGTTGGTAGGGGTTGGGCGCATCGGGGGTGGTCACAGCCATGACGATAGCAAAAGCTGCGCCATCGGCAGCGGTGGTAAACCACTTGTGTCCATTGAGGATATACTCGCCGCCTTGCCGGAGGGCGGTAGTGCCCAGGCGCACCGGGTTGGAGCCCGCGTACGCTGGCTCAGTCATGGCAAAACAAGAGCGGATATCGCCGGCCAACAAGGGTTTGAGCCAATGCTCGCGCTGCTCGGAGCTGGCGTGTTGTGATAGCAGCTCGATATTGCCGGCATCAGGTGCCTGGCAGTTGAAGGCCAGGTGGCCAAAGGGGGAGCGGCCCAGCAGTTCGCTCAATTGGCCAAACTCGGGCAGGCTAAGGCCTGCTCCGCCCTCCGCTTCAGGCAGATGGGGGTTCCAGGCGCCCGTACTACGCGCTTTTTCCCGCAGGCCGCGCAGCTCGGCTTCCACTTGCCGGAAGGGCGTGCGCAGCCAGCGCATCTCCTGGGGGAGGATTTCTGTTTCCATAAAAGCGCTCACGCTTTCATGTAGTCGCTTCAATTTTGGAGTAGCAAAGGCTTCGACCATGTGGCAGCATTAATCAGGTGAACAGGGCGATGAGGAAAGTGAGTACCGTGGCGATAAACCCCACCATGAAGAGGTTGTAGGAAATAGACAGGTAGCGATATTTCTTATCCAGCACTTTGCCCAGGTAGTACATATCGCGCACCATATTGCCGTATAGCAATTGGCTATCGTTAAACAGCTCATCCATCGCCTCTTCATATTGCTCCAGCCCCAGATTGACGAAGTTGCCAAAGAAGACGATATTGTGGCGCACCTCCGCAACAGGCGTGCCTTGTGGGTTGAGCATCGTCACTTTAGGCCGGGCAGAAAGCACGGCAAAGATCAACGATGCCAGGCCGGTGACCAGGAAAATCACCACTGGCAGCAAGATCTCCGGCTTGTTTTCCCCGATATTGCGATAGGATAAAAAGGTGATCAACACGCTGATGAGGATGGCGTTGACGCTGATCATGATATTGGCCTTATTGTCGGCGATGGCGCTGAGGTTGATGTGGTTGCGGTAGTTGGTGCGGAAAAAAGTCTGGGCACCGCGGGTGGGCACCCCTTTTTCCAGTTGCCCGTAAGGGCCGGAGCGCTCTTCCTCCTTTTCCAGGCGCTTTTCCAGTTCCTGACGGGTTTGATGGATGGCCTGGGCCAGCAGGGGCTGAAGCCGCGCCTGGCCATAATGCGTATAAAACTTGACCCGCAAGAGCTCTTCCAACAATACGCGCGCCCATTCTGCCCGGCTGTAGCGCTGGCCAAGCATAAACTCCCGTTCCAACTGCAGGGAGGCAGCCTGCAATTCGCGCTCGTCCAGATAGCGCACTTCTTGCAGGGCATCGTGAAGTATGCCGGCTTCTACTGTAGCGGGGCTTTCTTCCTGGGCAGCAGCCCGGATACAGCTCAGGATTTGGCCTTTCAAAGCGGCGCCAACTTCCGTCTCCAGCGCAAAAAAGCGCGCGGCGGCTTCCAGGCTGAACTTGCCGGGTTGGTTGTAGTCGAACAGATAACCCAGCGGGAAGAGCCAGGCCGCCAACCGAGCGATTTCAGCCGCTTCCTGGCTGGCCTTTTCTTCCGCAGCAATTTCAGCTGTTTTCACTGCCAGCGCAGCGGCAAAGCTGTAATTGTGTACCAGCAGCCGGCTATCTTGCCGCTGCCCAAAAAGCCGCAAGGCAAAGGATTGCGCCTTTGCCACCAGCATGCTAAGGTTGTTTTCAATACTCGTGTCCTTCATCATATTTTGTCATAGAGGGGCAAGGTACAAAAAACGAGAATAGCAATTATTGGCAAATGATGCATGTTTGACCTGCATCCCGGTTTTTTTTCTTGTTTTGCCACGTAGTTTTTCTTATCTTTACTCCCTGAAAAGCAACATCAAACATCATACGCTCCTTTCTACCCTGCTGGATGCATCCCTGATATGAAATAAATTTTGCGATGGGAATCACTGCGGGCTACAAATGCCTCTTTTTAGCCTATACCGTGCTTTTTTCGGTCACGTAGCCAAGTTATGTTCTCTCGTAAAAGCCTTCGTATGGATCGAAAACAGCTCATTTCCGGCCCTGCGTTGCCCCTAAGCCTAAATAATAATCGCCGCCTGGTTTCGTTGGAGTAGCCACGGAAAGCGTGGCGGCGCAAACCTGCTCAACAAAGATTCAAAAGGATTTTTTTATGAAAAGATGGAGTTTTTTATTGCCGATTGTCGCACTGGCCATTTTCACATCCTGCCAGCGGTTTGATGAACTTGAAGGCATCAGCGCAGCTGATTTTGAAGCGCAGTATGCCCTGCCGCTCATCAACACCGAGCTCTCCCTGAAGGATGTGCTGGAGAAAGCCCAGGACCTCGCTACTATTATCGTTGACCCCGATGGGCTGATCCGCTTTCAATACCGGGGAGAGGTGCTCACGCAAACCAGCGACCGGGTCTTCCAGCAAATCAATGCGACCCTCAGCGGGGTGCCCATACCGGTGCTGAGCAAGCGCACCGCCCTGCAGCTGCAGTTCCCGGACGGCTTGGCTTTCGACCGCCTGGTTCTCGGTGGCGGCACGATAAAATGGTCTTTTCAGCATAAACATCCTGAGCCGGTGCAGTTTCAGCTGCGTTTGCCCCAAGTGACCAAAAATGGGGAGATATTGACGTTCAACGCCAGCCTGCCAGCCTACAGCGGCACGGGCAACCCACCGACCTACTTGCTGAGCCTGGCCAACCCCACTGATTTGACCGGCTACGAGGTGGTGCCCGACCCCATCACCGACTCCGTTTATGTCGAGTATGAACTACTGCGGCCCGGCGGCCTGCCTGATACGGCTCACCTGGTCGGCATCATTTTTGAAAACCTTCTTTTTTCTTACATGGAAGGCTATCTTGGGGGGCTAGAGTACGAAGGCGGCAGAGACACCATCATCATCGATTTTTTTGATAATTGGGTTAGAGGCGATATTTACTTCGAAGAGCCTACGGTGGTATTCAATATTGAAAACTCTTTTGGCATACCTACCAAATCCAAGATTAATGTCTTCGAGGTCTTTACCGTCAGAGGGGATATCCTGCCGCTGGAAAGCCCCTTCGTTACCAATGGCATTGATTTCCCTTATCCCGATCGCGACGAAGTTGGGCAAATCAAAACTAAAAGCTTCGTTTTTAACAAGCAAAACTCCAATATTGACGTCATCCTTGGCTCTGGGCCCCTGGCCATTGATTACGACGTGAATGCGATCACCAACCCGGATGGAAACACCGGCATACCGGGCTTCATCACGGATAGCAGTTATTATCGGGTACAAATTGAAGTAGATTTGCCGCTTTATGGCAAAGCCTTGGATTTTCTCGCCCGGGACACTTTTGAAGTCTCTTTTGAGAACTATAAAAATGTGCGCAATGCGGAGTTCAAGCTCGTCACCGAGAATGGTTTGCCCCTGGATGTAGCGATACAGGGGTATTTCCTGGATGAAGCTGGGATAACGCTGGATTCGCTCTTCGACGCCCAGAGGCCAGTGGTGAAAGCAGCACCAGTAAACAGCAACGGGATACCCATATCGCGCACCGATGATGTCAGCTTTATCGACTACCCGGATGCCCGTTTCGACCAGATCAGGGAGGCTCGGCGGCTGGCGATCATCGCTTCTTTTTCCACTTACAATGAGGGGCAGCAGTCCGTTAAGATACTATCTGACCAGGCCGTGCGGATCAAACTGGGCGTCATCCTGGGGGTAGGCTTCTAATCAAGAGCGCGTTTTTATTAATAGCCCGAAGCTAAGTCGGCAAACCGGCGCTTCAAACCGAAATTTATGAGAAGGATTTTCTTTTTTCTGTTGTTGCCTGCCCTGGCCGGTATTTCCAGCTTAGAGGCTCAGGAAGACCTTTCCACCCACTTCCTGCGCCACACCTGGCAGGCCAACCGCACCAACCCGGCTTTTTTCCCGGAACACCAGTTTGTCATTGGCCTGCCTGGCCTCTACAACAACCTGCGGGTCACCAATATTACTTATGCCGACTTGGTCGTCCAAGGGGCAGGAGATGAAAAGCGGTTTGACTTTGATGGTGCCATCGCCAAGCTTGGGGCAGAGAACATCATCCGGGAGAACCTGGATGTGGAAACCCTGAGCCTGGGCCTGCGCTTGGGGCGTTTGTTTCTGAGCTTAGGTCATACAGCCCGCTTCAATGCCTACCTCAACTACCCCAAAACCCTCCCTCAGCTCATTTGGCAAGGCAATGCTCAATTCATCGGCCAAGAGGTTGATTTCGGCCCACAGGTCGATCTCTTCGGTTATCAAGAAATCGCTTTAGGGTTGGCGGGGCAAATTAGCCCCAACCTCTCGATCGGTGGGCGGGCTAAATTGCTGGCAGGGATTGGCAATGTGCATACCGAGCGCAACAACCTGCGCCTGCGCACGGATTCAGACATCTACCAGCTAGCGCTTACGGCCGACTACCTCGTCAATTCGACCGGATCGCTCGACTATGATGGCTTCGACCGGCTGGCGGTCGATTTTGACTTTGGCGCTTTCAACCTCGGCCAGCTCTCCTCCGGCAATACGGGCGTGGCCTTTGACCTGGGCTTGCACCTGCGCCTGGGCCGGCTCGACCTGGCCGCCAGCGTGCTCGACCTGGGCAATATACGCTGGCAGGAAGGGGCGCGAAACTATAGCTTACAAGGCGTTTATGAATACGAAGGCCTTGATCTGGCGCAAAATATCCTGGAAGATTCTACCAGCTTGGGATCCGTGCTGGATTCCATCCGCTCTATTTATGCGGTGGTAGAAACGAGCAATACTTATCAAACTGCCCTGCCTTCACGTTATTACCTAAGCGCTACTTTCCGCCTTAATGATAAAGTACAATTGGGAGGCTTGTTCTACGGCGAGCGCTACCTCGGGCAATTTACCCCTGCGCTGGCCCTGGCAGGCAATATCGATTTGCTGCCTTTCCTGAATGTCGGGGCGTCCTATGCTTTCCGCTCCAACCGCTATGACAACCTGGGGCTCAATGCTACCGTGAAGCTGGGCCCGGTGCAAATCCTGGCCGCAACGGATAACATCATCACGGCCTTCAGCCCCAAAAATGCCCACAGTGCCAACCTGCGCCTGGGGGCCAACCTGCTTTTCGGCAAAAATAGCGCCGATAACCAAACAGAGGGGCAGCGGACGTTTTATTAGCGCAGCGCGGCGGGGGGGGTGACAGTGCCCAACTATACTGTTGCGGCGCTGCATTCTAACTTGATTTCCGCCCAGCTTTTTTTGGCGAGGGAAAATATCCAGCTTTGTTTACATTTGCACCGATATGGACACCCTGCAAATTATCGAATTGATCGCTGTAGTCAGCGGCATCATCCATGTTTTTCTGCTCACCCGCGAAAAAATCAGCGCCTGGCCCTTTGGCATACTGACGGTGAGCTTGTATATCTATATCTTCACCTTATCCAGGCTTTATTCCGATGTCATCCTCCATATTATATATGTCGCCCTCAATCTTTATGGCTGGTGGAACTGGGCCAGGAGGAGAGATGCCGCTCGCCATATCCCCATTTCCCGCCTGCGCCTTCAGGAAATGGGCAGTTGGGCCCTGTTCATTGTATTGGGCTTCCTGGCCTGGGGCCGCTTCATGGCCGCCAATACTGCTGCCGACTTCCCCTACCCTGATGCTTTCACCACGGTGGCTAGCCTGGCGGCTCAATTCCTTCTGGCCCGCAAGAAACTGGAGAACTGGATCATCTGGATCGTCGTGGATGTAGTAGCAATGGGGATTTATGCCCTGAAAGGCTTATACCTGACCACTTTGCTATACGGCCTGTATCTCCTGCTCAGTGTCAAGGGCTGGTTAGATTGGCGCAGATCGATAGTAGTGGCGCTTGAAACCGAAGGATAGATTGCGACGGATGGAATATGGCGCCATCGTTGGCTGAACCCCAATCGCCAATCGCCGGGACGCAAGCGCTTCCGCTCCCGCT
>CAYSPJ010000054.1:0-32340 GCA_964432875.1 uncultured Phaeodactylibacter sp.
TAATTAAGTACTTCAGCTGCTTCAGTTCGTCAGTGTATGTCGGCACCAGCACGTGCTGCTGTCACCTTGGTCGATACAACAATCCTCTGCCTTATCACAATAGCAGCCATAATCATTTTGCCTGAACTTACAGCATTGGCAGCCGCTTTCCCCGGTACAGCTCTGCCCGGCAATCCCTCGCGTCCCTAGCCGGTTGAGTTCCTGCCCGGCAATCGGGATGGCACCAATGAAATGATTGCCCGCCTTTGTGGTACCCTCAACATACAGCGTCGGTGCCTTGAGCGAATCTGAACCGTCTGCTATATCATTGATATGATACCAGGTCGTCTGCCTTTCTTCCCAGTGGGTAATCTGGGCGACATCCAGGTCAGGAAAAACATTTTTCGTCAAATCCACTACCCATTTTGGCACTTGTGCGCTGCAGTCCGCTGGCGCGAACAAGGAAATCGTGACGAGCGCGAAGCAAAGTGATTTCAAGTGTTTCATAGTTGTCTGGTTTTTGGAAAATTAGCGCCTACTCTCTTTTAAATCGCCTTGCAAAGGCGGGGGTTTCGGCAGCGCCCCATGTTACAAATTTAAGCCCCTTCCCTGCAAAAAACGTGCAGCGAGTTGTTTTTTAAGAAATCCCCGGATTTTCGCGCGGGTCCTTTTTGACCACTATCCTGAAGTAAAAATGAATTTCGCTTTGATAGTAGTAAGTTTGGCGGGTGCGGCAATAGTCTATCTCGGCGCCGAGCCCGCGTAGCATGACCAGCAGATTATGTACTTGCCGCTCGCTAACCGCAAGCTTCCTCGCCAGCGCGCGGGGCGGCCCCGTACCCTTTCTCCTGATCAGGCCATCCAAGCGTTCGAGTTGTAGCAGTTGTTCCAAGATCTTCATCATCTATGGGTTTTTAGCGGTTATGGTCCCATGAGGCAAGGTGCGGGCGCAGCCCAGTGCCCTCTCAGGATGAGTTCCTTGTGTTTTGCCGCTGAAACCCGGCTCGATTTGCTTGGGTGAAACAAATATACAGGATATGGACATCTAAAGCAAGTGTTGGGGGCGTTTTTTAGGCCCCTCCGCAGGCAGGCAGCGCGGAGAGAGAGGGCTTGTACTACTCAGCCAGCGAGGAGAGCTACTCTCCCAAGCGGAAGCCCGCATGGCGATATCCTCGCGTCACCCGGAAAAGATTAAAGATAACGGCGGGCCCAGCCGCAGCCCCCCGCTTAGCCATTTCACAGGCAGGGGGAGGGCGTTGGCGGCTGGGCGGTGTTGGCGGAAATAGCAGCTATTCACTTTACTACAAATTTCTTGGCATAGCTCTCTATTTGTATCCAATATACCCCACTTGGCATATCCGGCAAACTAATCATCATCCCATCAAAAATAACCCGTTCCTCTCCGTGTACTAATTGTCCGTATGAATTGTAAACCCTCACCCATGCTGGCTTCTTTTCTGCTACTTCAAACCGGATTTGGACAATCCTATCTGCCGCTGGGTTAGGAAATATTGTAAACCGCTTTGCTTTTGGCTTGCCCCCGCTTTGAATGCATGGAATATCGGATGCCGCTAGCCATGGCCTGTAAAGCGCGAGGGTTGCCGCCATCCGTCCCATCTGGCCTTGCGTAAACATCAGCATGCAGCGATCGTCAACATAGTCCATGAAATTCATGAACATATCGGCGCTGCCGCATGAGGCTTGCGGATGGCCAGGGCAACCCCGGTAGGCTCGCTGCTGAGAAGGCGTGTCGTCAACCCCGTCATCTGTCTGGCAGGACTCGTCGCGCCCCCAGATGTGGTCAAGCCCCAAGAAATGCCCAATCTCATGCACAGCTACTCTGCCTAGATTATATCGTACCGAGTTGTTGTATCCAAAATATTTGGGATGGACGACAACCCCCTGCCGATCCGGCGGCACCAATCCGGGCCATGTGCCAAAGCCCGTCAACAAAGCCCCTGTGTTAGCCACCCATATATTCAAGTATCTTTCCGTGTCCCATGCCGGCGAAATATCGTAAAGGTGCTGGGTCAAGCCAACCTGCTCGATGCTGGTGCTTTTTCTTGTTATCCCGGATGTGGGCAGGCCATCGGGCGCTGCTGATGCAAGGCAAAAGCGGATGCCCCGCTTGGCGATATGCGAATTGAAGGCTTCAGGCACTTGGCCGATATCTGTACCCTCTCCATTGAAGTCTTGGTTCAGGATCGAAATCTGTTGCAACACCCTGCTGTCAGCCAAGTTTTCCTCTGGCTTGTTCCAGACGATATGCACTACGACCGGGATGACCAGCTCAGATCTAAAGCTCAAGCCTGCGCCATTTGAGGATATGGCGCTGTCTAGCCTATGCTGGAGCCCGCTCCACGCCGCGTCTGTCGGGTAGCCTGCTTGTCCCTGGCCGCCTTCCAGCCATCCGAGCCCACAAGCTGGGCTTTGCGCGCCGAGGCAGCAGGGCATGAGCAATAATAAACAGATAACACATTTTGCTTTCATGGGTGCATACGATCTGATCTCAACGCAGGAGGCTCACCTCCCCCTTTTTGATGTGGCGCTCCAATTGGCCGTTGCGCAATATTTCGTATTCCAAAAACCAAGTGTACAGGCCGGGCATCGCGGGCCTTCCCTTCGCCCGGCCATCCCAGGCAGGTGCCCCGCCCGCCCCTGAGGCGAACACCTGCCCGCCCCAACGGTCAAACACCGCGAAGCGCAGCATATTATATTCAAAGCCGCAGTCGATGAAGGCCTGTATTTCATCATTGATGCCATCGCCATTAGGCGAGAAGGCCGAGGGGACATAAACCCGGCAGTCGCAGTCCAACACCTCTACGTCCGTGACAAAAACGTACTGCCCGCAATTGTTGGTGACGGTGACGGCATAGCTGCCTGCCGCCGATACTGCTGCCTGCCTGCCAGTGGAGCCATCTGACCATAGGTAGCCGCCGGGCAATGGCGCCTCTAGTACCAAGTTTTCGCCTCGGCATATTACCGTGTCGGCCTGTCCATTATCGAGGCTCCCTGCATCAATGACGACGACCGTGTCATGAAGCACACATTTTTCCATGAATGCCTCCACCGTGTAAACCCCGGGGCTTTGTACCAATATGACGCTGTCGGCCTGGCCTGTATTCCAGAGGTAGCTGGCGCCAAGGAAGGCCGCGTTGAATGATACTGGCTGGCCGTCGCACAGCAGAAGGGTATCCGGAAGAGGGTTGAATCCCTGTATCAGGACATCTTCCACATAGAAATAGTTGCTGAAGGGATAAGTGGGGTTCACAAACTCAACCAGGGTCTCCTGCGTGTTCCTGAAGTTGCCGATGATCGCGAATGCCTCCCCGCCCTTGGCGGTGTGGCAGCCGCTTATCCTCGTCCAGCCCGCCGTATCGGTCACAAGATCCCACCTGTTTTCTATGACGGGCTCTAGCGGCAGGGCTTCCGACGTGCCCAGTTCCCTGTAGTAAAAGGTGTCCGAAAGGGCCATGCCCACCGCGTCCGTATAGCCGTGGTAGAAGTTGGGGGTGAGGTCGGGGGCCACGTAAAACTCCAGATAGTACTGCCCCCCTTTCTGCATGGCTTCTTTCAGGGGGGCCTCGATGTATTCACTGTTGCTGGCGTAGTTCAAATTCGAGTACACAAAGATGCCGGCATAGCCTCCCCCACTCCGGGGCAGCTGGTAGCTATCTATGCGCCTTCCGGCGAACGGCACGCCATAAAACGGGGCGGGCCCACACGCATTGTAAAGGTCGGGAGTGCCTTCGCTTGCGGTCACCCAAGGCACGGCAAATTGGATTTGGCTTCGGGCGGTTGGGCAGTCGGATAGGTCGTCGAACCCCGGGTTTGGCACGAGGTTCTGGGCAGTAACCCCCCAAGCCGTCAGCGCGAATAGGAATGTAGTGATGGTTCTCATGGCAAAGCCCCCTGCCCGTAGAGATGGGCAGGGGGAGAAGTATTTTAAGGTTAACGTTTGACTACTAGTTTCGATGTAAATAGCGGGCGTCCTTCCCGCTGCACGTTGAGGATGAACATCCCGCCCGGCAGGTCTGAAATATCCACTTCGTTACGATTAAGTGCAACTGACTTAACCAATCTTCCCGTCATGTCTGAAAAAGTGATCTGATAGCCACGGTCAGTATCCGGCTCGAAGTTCTGGAGCCGTATAGATGTGCTCGCCGGGTTGGGGCTGATGACCACCTCCTGATAATCCCCGCCCGTTCGGCAACCTGTGCCCGCCGGGCAGATGAAGAAAGTGCGGTCAAGATTGTTCCAGGTAGCAGGAGGATTCTGTTCAATGCCATTACGGCATTTGCTGTTCTCGATGACAAACTGCACCGTGTAGCTGTGGAAGGTCTCGAAAAGCCAGCCTTGTGGGCCTTCCCAAAATTCAGTCAACTCAAACTCATCGTTCGGCATCCTACCGTTTGTCCAGCCATTGGAGCGGAACCGGTTGAATGACGGCCCTGACTCAAAAATGGCAAGGTTCCAAAGGTCGTAGTTTTTGGAAGCGGCAGCATTCATCTTCACCAATTCCCCAAAGTCATAGCCTAGTTCGAAGGGATCGTTCGGTGTCGGGTCAATGAAGGTGTAAGAAATATCGCTAGCCGTTGTAGCCCCGACAATCACCGTGTTGGTGTAGGTGGTCGGCGGCCCGCCGAAAGGGGAATTGTCCCATGTCCCCCAATAGCCGATAAATTGGCCAGACAGGTTAAACAGGCAGATACGGGCCCGGATCACGTTTCCAAACTGGTCTGTGCCACAAGCGTTCTCAGCAATGGCCGGAGCTTGACATCTCACCCGATATGTACCGCGCGCAACGTTAGAAAAGGCAGTTTGGTGCTGCGGGCCTGCTACTGTCGCCCACGTGCCATCGTCCCGCAAGCGTTCCAGCCAATAACGAGGCGTAACTGGGCTGCCAGAAGTAATGACGCGGCAGCAAGCGGGGCGGCCATCTTCATCGCACCCTTCGTAAAACCCGCCCCCATCTCTACAGTTTTTGAAACCAACAAAGGAGAAGTATACTGTTGGATAAGGCGGGATGTTTGATAAAGTGACACTTGTGCAGCCTCCCGTCGCAGTCTGCGCTGTCGCTAAATCGGATAGCAACAGTAAAAATGAAACGAATAGCACGGTGATGTTTTTCATAAAATGATGGTTTTAGAAATGAGAAAATATTCGGTTTTCATCGAATTAGGCGGCTATGCCTTTTGACACGATTCTCTGCTCTTTCAAACGGCAGCGTCAATCTAAGTGAATCAAGAGGTGGTTAGATGTTTTTTTAATCTCTCAACCCCGAATCTGATTTTTAGGCATCCCTTTTTTCTCTTTGTTGATTTCCGCCAACTCATAACTAGACGCAATCCCCTATCTCCTCATAAAAGCGGCATACAAACTACATGATCTGTATCACCCCGAAAGGTGTAAGCATGCGCCTTTTGTAAATACTCCACAAAACTACACCCCTTCCCTGCAAAAAACGTGCAGTGGGTCTTTTTTGAAAAAAATGACTCCCCCTTCGAATCATCCAGCGGATTTTGCCTACTTTCAACCAAATAACGTTGTAAAATGACCGCAAACCGCTTTTACTGCTTCCTCTTCTTCATCGGTTTTGCCTGGCAGTACGCCACAGCGCAGCAAGGGACGGCAAGCCTGCTGGACCAATTGCTCGAACAAGACCAGGCTTTCCAAAAGGCGGAATTCTCTCCGCCTGGCAAGCCCTTCCCCGATATCGCGCCGGAAGATCAAAACCGCCGGGCGGATTTTTACCGCCAGGCATTAGGACAGCTGCAAACCATCAATCCTGCTGATCTCGAGCCCTCTGACCGTATTACCTATGAGCTGTTCCAATTCGTGCTTGAAGACCGCATCGCCGAGATCGAGTTTGAGGCCTACCTGGTGCCGCTGAACGCCGAAGGAGGCTGGTTTACGGATTTCTGGCTCGCGGCCGGCAACCAGCGGCTGGATTCAGAGGAGGCCTGCCGGAACTACCTCGCCCAGCTAGCTGGCTTCCGCGAGTGGACCGCGCAAAACATCCGGCTGATGGAAGCTGGCCTGGACAAGGGGCGCACGGCGCCCTATGACATCCTCAAAGGCAGGGAGGGCATCGTGGATGCGCTCATTGTGGAGCAGGCCGAAGACAGCCCCTTCTACCGTTCCTTGGAGCGCCTGCCAGAGACGATCCCCACAGTGATACAAGATTCCCTGCGTGCAGAAGGCCGCCGGGCGATCCTGCAAAGCGTGGTGCCGGGCTACCGGGATTTCCGGGATTTTTGGACGCAGCGCTACCTCCCCGGCGCGGCCCGCGCTCCTGGCATCTCCGCCCAGCCCGGTGGGCGCGATTACTACGAGCAGCGGGTGCGCTATTTTACCACCCTGCCCATGACGGCAGAGGAAGTCTTTGAGACCGGCCAGCGGGAAGTGGCCCGCATCCGCGCCGAGATGGAGGCGGTCATCCGGGAGACAGGCTTCGAGGGCAGCTTTGCCGATTTCCTGCATTTTCTGCGCACCGACTCCCAGTTTTACGCCGCCACGCCCCGCGACCTTCTGCGCGAGGCCAGCTACTTTTCCAAAAAAATCGACGGCAAGCTGCCAGCCTATTTTGGTAAGCTGCCCCGCAACCCCTATGGCGTCGAGCCAGTCCCGGAGGTCTTGGCCCCCACTTACACCAGCGGCCGCTACAGCCCCGGCAGCCCGGAGAAAAACCGGGCGGGCTTCTACTGGGTCAACACCTTCAACCTGCCCGCCCGCCCGCTGTATGCTTTGCCTGCACTCACCTTGCACGAGGCCGTGCCGGGCCACCACTTGCAGATTTCCCTGGCTCAGGAGTTGGCAAGCCTGCCGGCTTTCCGCCGCAATACCTACCTCAGCACTTTTGGGGAAGGCTGGGCGCTCTACTGCGAGTGGCTCGGCCAGGAGATGGGCATCTACGAGACGCCTTACGAGCATTTTGGGCGGCTTACCTACGAGATGTGGCGCGCCTGCCGCCTGGTAGTCGATCCCGGCCTGCATGTCAAAGGCTGGACCCGCGAACAGGCTATCGAGTTCATGGCTGCTCATACGGCGCTCTCGCTGCACGAATGCACTACGGAGATAGACCGCTACATCGGCTGGCCTGGCCAGGCAGTCTCCTACAAGATTGGCGAGCTGAAAATCCGCGAGTTGCGCCAGCGGGCCGAGGCGGCACTGGGCAGCCGCTTCGACCTGCGCGCTTTCCATGACTTGCTGCTCTCGCAGGGTGCCGTGCCGCTCTTCGTGCTGGAGGAGATGGTAATGGAATGGGTGAATCGCTAGCGCGGTTCATTGCTTGATTGGTTTTTTGGCAAATCCCCAAAAAAAACTTATCTTAACAGCCACACAATCCAAACCATCGCCAATCATGCCTTTACTCGCCAGATTAGTTAAGCGTTTTCTCACGGTAGGAGAATATCTCGAACATTTGCCTTTCAGCCCGATAGCCCTGCAACAGCAGGTACTGCGGCGGCTCCTGGCGCGTGCGCAACATACTGCCTTCGGTCAGTTTTATCATTTCAAGGGCCTGCTCAAATCGCCACAGATGGTGGAAGCCTTCCAGGCCGAAGTGCCCCTATTTGACTATGATGCCATGTACGAGCGCTGGTGGCACCGCACGCTGGAGGGGGTGGAAAACGTGAGCTGGCGCGGGCAAATCAACTACTTCGCCCTCAGTTCGGGCACCTCGGGCGCGCCCAGCAAGCACATCCCCATATCAGATGAGATGAAGCGTGCCATGCGGCGCGGAGGGATGAAGACGTTCTTTGCCCTGACCAACTTTGAAGTGCCTCCTGAGCTATACGCCAAATCCATGCTGATGTTGGGCGGTAGCAGCGACCTGGAGCGGCAAGGGACATACTTCCGCGGCGACCTCAGCGGCATTAACGCCAGCAGCCTGCCCTTTTGGTTGCAGCCCTACTACAAACCCGGCACCGAAATTGCCGCGATCAACAACTGGGATGAGCGCATCGAAGAAATCGCCCGCCTGGCACCGCAATGGGACATCGGCTTCATCGTCGGCATCCCTTCCTGGCTGCAGCTGATGATGGAGCGCATCCTGGAATACCACCACCTGGACAACATCCACCAGCTCTGGCCCAACCTGGAGGTCTGCGTACATGGGGGCGTGGCTTTCGAGCCGTACCGCAAAGGTTTTGAAAAGCTGCTGGCACGCCCCCTGGTTTATATGGATACCTACCTGGCCTCAGAGGGTTACATCGCCTACCAAACCCGCCCGGAAACCCGCGCTATGCGCCTGTTGCTGCAAAATGGCATCTTCTATGAATTCATCCCTTTCAACGAGCTGAATTTTGACGAGTTTGGGCAAGTCAGGGGCCAGCCCCGCGCCCTGTCCCTTGAAGAAGTGGAGCGAGGGATTGACTATGCCCTGGCCATCAGCACCTGCGCGGGCGCCTGGCGCTACCTCATCGGCGATACGGTGCGCTTCACCGATCTGGAGCGCTCCGAAATCATCATCACGGGCCGCACCAAGCACTTCCTCAGCATCTGCGGCGAACACCTTTCGGTCGATAATATGAACCAGGGCATCCAACACGTGGAAGAGGCCCTGGGCGTCAATATCCGCGAATTTACCGTGGCACCCGTCGAGGAGGGGGCGCGCTTCGCCCACCAATGGTACATCGGCTGTGAGCCGCTAGCCGACAGCCAGCGCGTGGCCACACTGCTGGACGAACGCCTCCAGGAGGTCAACGACGACTACCGCACCGAGCGGGCTGCGCTGCTGGGCTTGAAGGTAAAGGTTATCTCTCCCCGCCTCTTTTACCAGTGGCAGGAGGCCCACGGCAAAATGGGCGGCCAGAATAAATTCCCCCGCGTGATGCGAGGCAAACAATTCGAGGAGTGGGAGCGCTATGTGGAAGGGCAGATGATAGGGGGGTAGCAGCGGCGGCCAATTACTCGCCCTCTGGCAACCTCCGGTGCCAAAAAAGTGTTTTATTTGCCCTGCACAAAGCAGCGCACGACATGAATTTCATTTTTGACGGCATCAAACTGGGTTTGATTTTGGCCATATTGGTCGGCCCCATCTTCTTCGCCTTGGTGCAAGCTGGGGTAGAAGAGGGCCTGCGAGCCGGCTCGATGGTCGGCCTGGGCATCTGGGTCAGCGATTTATTGTTTATTACCGGAGCCTATTTCGGCATCAGCTTCTTAAACCAAGTGGTAGCCGGGCCGCATTTCACCCTGTATCTTGGCCTTGGTGGCAGTCTGATATTGAGCGCTTTTGGGTTGGGCACACTGCTCACCGCCCCCAGGATTGGCACTAAGCCACATTGGAAAGCCACTACGTTCCGCTCTTCTTCGTACTTTTCCTTATGGCTGAAAGGCTTTCTCATCAATACCATCAATCCCTTTACCTTCTTCTTCTGGATTGGCGTAGCGACGACGATGGCAGCCAACGAGCAGCTGACCGTCGGGGCCGATGCCAGCTTGTTCTTCGGTAGCATCTTGGGCACCATCATCGCCACCGACTTTACCAAGGTCTTACTGGCTAAGCGGATCCGCAGTTTCCTGCGGCCGATCCATCTGATGTGGTTGCGCCGTATTTCCGGCATCGCGCTCATCATCTTTGCCGTGGTGCTGCTGCTGCGGGTGCTGTGGATGCCGTAGGAGAGGAGGTTGGACTTCTACTTCAATATTGAATATGCAGATCAATGGTGCCAATGCCACCCTTGCTCCGGTACCCGAGCGTCCACTCGCCAGGTATAGCCTGATAAGACTCCTGGATTTGTAGGTTGGCTGGGGCCTGGATGGTTTGGAAGTACCGCCGGGTTTGGTCTGGATCCAGCAATTCTAACTCGACTTGCCCTTCCGAAAGGGTAATGGTGCCTTTCAGTTGGATATCCTTGGCTTTGTGGCTCACGCTCAAAGCGGCCTGGCCGCTGCCGCCAGGGGTGAGGGGCGAGCTGAAGCCCGCTCGCGAAAGGGCTTCTTTTTCGCAAGCGCCTGCGGCGAGCAGGCCGCTGGCGAGCATGATGATGATGAGTTTTTTCATAATCTGATTATACCGAAAAATTATTCCTCCCTGCTTATGCCACCCTCCTCGTTCAATTTGATGTCCTGCACGTGATCAGGCATACCCACATCGTTGTTTTTCAAGGCTTCTAGCACCGCCAGCATTATCCTGGTGCGCAGCCGGGCATTCATCGCTCGCTTCCCGCCCAGGCTGTACCAGTAGCGCACGTTGAGCAAGACGAGGCCCTCGTTGAAATTGGCGATATTCACACCGGGGGCAGGTGCGACCAAAACTTCCTGGAAGGACTTGACCGTCTCTTCAATCAGTTGAATGACTTTGCGGATGTCGTTGTGCTTAAACACGCTGATATCAAAGTCGCCCCTTAGCAAGTCGTCAATGGTATAGTTTTTCAATGGTTTTTTCAGGATGTCCGCATTGGGGATGAAGACATCCTTCCCGTCCAGCGATTTGATGGTCGTTTCCCGCAGGGAAATGCGGATGACCCGGCCGATCTCACGGTCAATCTCGATGATGTCGCCCATCTCGAAGGGGCGATTGAAGGCCATGACGATCCCCGCCAGGAAATTTTCCCCGATGTCTTTCAAAGCGAAGCCGATGATGAATGTAGTCAGCCCCGCGCCTGCTAGTATCTTGGTCGTGAAGGAGCCCCAACCGAGGATGTTGAAGCAGGCGATAATCAGAATGACATAGAGGATCGCGGCGATGATTTCGGCGATGAACCTGGCAGTGATGACATTTTTGGCTTTTGTCGAGATGCGCCGTATGGCCCGCTGTTTAATCGTTTTAATGATCAATACGCCGAGCACAAATAAAGCGATCGCCAGCAGGGTTTCGGGCAAAGCATCACCGATCTGCTGGGCTAAGTCGAGGAGGAGCTCTTGGAAGCGGTCCATGGGTTAAGTTTGTTTTGATACGAGGTGGCTAGTCATTCCTACTGCCCGCGCCCGCCCATTCATTACTCTGAACCATAGTGGTGGCAGCAGGGAGAGCAGGATTGCCGCCGGGTAGCCCATTGGCATCTGCGGGCTGTGGTCGAAGTGGCGCAGTACCTGATATTTGCGGGTGGCCTTGTAGTGGTGGTCGGAATGGCGGGTGAGCTCGTAGAGGAAAATGCGGCCCAGCTCGTGGTCGGAATTCCAGGAGTGCTGCGGGCTGACCCGCTCGTAATTGCCGTTGTCCAGCTTTTTGCGCCGCAATCCGTAGTGCTCGATGTAGTTGACCGATTCCAGCAGCAGGAAGCCGACCACGGCGATGGCGGCGGCATAGCCGATCATGGCCCAGCCAAAGGCCAGGCCCACCGCAAGCAGGTAGAGCGCTTGGGCGAGGGTGAAGCGCACCATCTCGTTTTGCCAGCTCCAGTAAGGCCGTCCTTGTTTTTCCAGCCGCTCGCGCTCCAGCCGCCAGGCATTGCGGTAGCTGCCCGTCACCGAGCGCAGCCAGAAGGCGTAGATTGGCTCGTTGAGGCGGGCAGAGGCGGGGTCTTCATCGGTCGCCACGTGCTTATGGTGTCCGCGGTTGTGCTCGATGAAGAAGTGCGTGTACAGTGCGCTAAGCAGCATTGCCTTGGCCATCAGCTGCTCGGTTTTTTCGACGCGGTGCCCCAGCTCGTGCGCCACGTTGATGCCGATGGTGCCCACCACCAGGCCCGTGCTCAGGGTGATGCCTACCAACTCGTAGGTAGCCAACCCGCCAGCCGCCACGGTGCTGAAATAGTAGTAGATAAGGCCATACAAGATGGGAAGGTTGAGGTAGAGCAGAAGGTCGAAAAAGCGGGTCGCCAAGCGCGAGCGCTCCTCCTCTGCAGCGAAGTTCTCCTCGGACTGAGGTGCCAGCGCATCGAGCAGGGGGAGGAGCCCGAAGGCCATGTAGATGCCGCCGAACGACCAGATGCCCAGCGCATAGAGGCTCAGGTAGGAAGCCAGCGGCAGGGTGTAAGCGATAAGGTACTTATAGTCTTTCCACATGCTTTACGAGTATTTTGAAATGCCCCGTAAAATTAGGCAGGAAATGGCGATTTTGCAAGAGCTGGCTTTCATTCTCCGGCAAAGCACCGCGAGCAGGACGAGGCGCTCATCGCCAAGGGGCGCTAAAGCTGAAAAACCACCCCCAGCGTGCTTGTGCCGATCCAATTGCCCGAGGGCGGGTAGTAAAACAGCTTGGCGCTGGCTTGGAGGGATAGGCGCTCGCGAAGCTCGCCGCGATAGTTTATCTCGCCCATAGCCCCCAAGTCCAGATAGGCATCGTGCGCGATGACCGCTACCCGATAGGGGCTGCCTAAATGGTTGAAACTCCCGGTCAGTTCCCGGATTGCCCCGTTATTGATTTCCAGGATTTTCTTGATTTCCATCTCGTCCCGATAGCTTAGCACCACGCCGCCCCCGGCCTGCCAGCTATGCCCGCTTTGCGCAAAGATAGTGGTGAGCTGTTTCAGCACCACATTGAAATTGAAGTAACGGTTAGGCTTAGGCGGCAGGCTGGCGACGTTTCTGTATAAAAAGTTGTCATCTTGGTATAAGTAGCGCTGCTGCTCGAAATCTTTAGGCAGCAAGCGGCGGCTATCATTGAAAATATGGGTGATTTCGAGGCCGGCTGCGGTCTTGGGCGAGCGGTTCAGCATGAAATTCAGCCCCAGCGCGTAGCCGCCAGCCCGCTTTGGGAAATTGAAGCTGTGCCCCGCTTCAGGGTAAATCGAGAATTGCTGAGCATGGGCACAGAAGCCTATCAGGCTGATGAGGGTGATGGCAAAGGATGTTCTCATCGAATTCAGCGTTTGATCATGAAATAAAGCGAGCTCTCCCAAACCGGCAGGCCTTGGCTGAGGAAATCGCTCAGCTCGAAAACGTTGTAATTGCCCGCCCGTAGGCCGATAGCGCTCTTAGGGAAGTGGTATTCGTAAAACACCTTCGCGCCCGCCCCAAGCACGAACCGCCGATACTCCCGATGCTCCGAGAAGAAGATGTTGCGATAAACCGTGCCGTTTTCCAGCTCTAGCTCCACCGATCGCTGATTGGACGGATGCGTATTGGATTCGAAGACCAGCGCGAGCGCCAAGTTGATGCCCAATCTATGGCGGCGGCTGCTGATGGGATAAATATTGATGCCCGCATCGATCGGTACGCTCAGGTATTTCAGCAGGTGAGTCGCAGTAATCTTCTTGATCCCGACCGACTCGATCTGGCGCAGGTCCTCATCGGTGATAAAAGGCCCCCAAAAGCCTGAGAAAAGCAGGTCTGCGGCAGTTGCTCCCAGGGCACTGACTGCTTGCCCATCGGCCTTAGCCGTCCGGTAAAACGAGAGCAGGTGCGCCGCCAGCCCGACGCGCTTGTTTAGCATGTACTCATAGTTGACTCCAATGGCAGGCGCTCTGGTGCTGAAAAACAAACCATCGTCAAAGCCGACGCCAGCACTGAGACGCACTTGGTGGCGGGGTCCGACAAGAATCTCCTTCTCCTGCGCCGGCAAACCAGTCAGCGACGATATGAAGAAAAGAATGGCAAGTGGTGTTGATCTCATGTGCAAAATGTGTTTAGCGCCGTACTTTTCAAAAACCGCAGGCATGAGCGGTGAAATTTTCCATAGAGCTTCACGCAACGAGTCACGGTATGGTTGATGGTTGTTGGTTGCCCAACAACCATCAACCATCAATCACTTCTTGTGCCCGAGTGTAGTATAGTGCTGCCCGCCCGATTAATCCTCAAGCACAAAAACCTTGGGTACAAACTTCGCCTCGCCCGAAGGCAGCGGCACTATGGAAGCATCCACATCGACAACGTAGGTTATGCGAATCGGCTTGTCACGAGATAGGTGACGTTCGTAGGCTACCTCGGCGGTTTCTTCATGGGCCGCCCCTCGCAGCAAGCTGCGCCGCAGCCCGTCGGCTTCGACTTGAAAGCTGCTGAAATATAGCTGAAAACCGGTCAAAAGCCCGGCTTCAATCTCGGAAGCGCCCAAAAAGACCGGCTCTTGCGTCCCATCAACCCTGAGCAAGACTTCTTGCACTGGCAGATAGATCGAGCGCTTAGCGTTCCCATCAATCGTCTCGATGTATGCACTCGACCATGCGTAGCCCAAAATCAGCAGGTCGTATTGGTCTGATTCCGTCACCGTGATGAAATAGTCGATTTCAGGTTTTGGCTCGGGTTTATGGCAGGCCGGTGCCAGGCCTGCTGCCACGATGAGGAAGGTGAAAAAATGATGCTTTGTCATACGGTTGTGATGATTTAGAGGTTTTTTTAAGCTGAAAAACCAGAAGTTATATACTCTCCAAGGGCACAAGGCGTGGTTTCAATTACAATCCTTGTAGCGTTAGAAATATTCGCCGAAGCGTGCTGCGTATGCATTTTTTGCCCTGACATAGCTACCTAGCTTCCATCTCTCGTGCTCGTACTAATACCACTTCAACGCTGTTTTATGACTACGGGGTTTACTTTCGGGAAGTTAACCTAGCCCTCCCGCCGACTTCCCGAAAGTTGTGGGTTGGGCAGCGACAAAACCTGAGTTGGTTAAATGTAAATAGTTGCATCCGTCACATGAAGGAGACTCTTTTTTCATTTTGAGTTAATCACAACGAAATGTGACTGAACCCGTATTGTTTGGCTTTAAAATAGGATCACAATAAAATACTTGTTGACTTCCGAGAAGTACCGTGAGTTCTCCTACCCATTGGAAAGAAAATGTGTACGTGGTTGTTATCTCCAATTCTTCCGATAGCTTGAACTTTGGAGCGATTGCTATTGACCCCCCGATGGTTATTCGTTGGTTGTCAACTTCCGACCAATCAATAACATAAGGACTCCCCAGCTCTTCTCTCATCCAATCTGTCCAAAGTCGGAAGGGTAGTCCCGATTTAATCCACTTACCTTGGCATGGCCTAGAGCTGCAATCAAGGATATCCCCCTTCTTTAGTACAGGACTTACGTAGCGTAAATCCCGTTGCTGTAAAGGCCCCAAGTCCGAGCTTCCAAAGTCAAGCCGAGTTGCCGCTAACCAAACCCCATGAAATACATATTTATTCTCAAACGGCTGGTTCCTGATGTTCTTGAACACTCCCCATCCATTGATTTTAAAATCAACCAAATGCTCGTCCAAGTCCTCACAATCCCGCTCGCAGTCTTCTTCACAAGGGTCACCATTGCCTCCGCCATCGTCATCATCTAGCCCCATGCAATGATTATATATGCTCAGCAGGTTTTCATGACTTACCAAATAGAACTCCAGACCAGTATTGTAATAATTTTGTAGCGCAGTGATGGCTGCTTCGAGGAGTTCGCTACATTCATCCAAAAATTGAGGAAATACTTCATCGATTGAGATTCCAGAAAGAAAAGTGCCATTTGCTGTTATCAGGTAGTAGCCTTCGGCGTCCCACACTCCAAGCGATGGCACCGTCAGCCCATCTTCATGAATGTCGTATTCAATTGGGACAGTATTTCCCGCAGCATCGAACATCTTGAGGTCATACCCCTCATTGCTCTCCAAAACTGCCGTTACGTTGGGGATTGTACTGACATCCCAATTGCCTCCATTGAATGAATCCCAATCAGGGATACTGATGGCGATGAGAGGACTAATTTCCGTGATGCGATCGAAGAAATCTTGACCATACTGATTTATAATCTGCGGGTTCGCTACAGCTTTCAGCACATCAGCGAATCTGGCTGTCCCATTGACAAGACTATCCTTTTCCGCTATGTATATCATCTCATAGTTTGAAGCATACGCCCATGACATCTTTTGATGGATATACGCTCGAACTTGATTATTTTGCAATGCTTTAGCCAATGTTCGAGCTAATACGGTTCGAACTTCATTTACAGAAGCTTCGTCATTGGGCGTTAAGTCTTCGAACGAGCGGAAAGCCACCATTTCCTCTGAGGTAGATGCCCTCTCGTCATTGACGGCATCCTTTTCACAGGCAAGTGCTAGAAGGAGAACAAAAATTGCCCCCCCCCGAAGAAAGATTGATTTAAGGTTTGCGAAAACTTTCATGTCGATATATGATTTTGTTAGTTGGTTAATGTGTTTCAACGCGAAAGTCGTCCCGACTTGTTGCTTCGCTGCTCACAGTACTCTGGAGTATTTCAAATATAATACTAAATAAGGCATAAGAAAAAGAAAAAAAACATTTTAATCATGAGAAAAGCCCGGCTTCACAAAGCCCCGCTCCGGATGATGCCAAAACAATATCCTGAAACGACATTGTGTTGTATCATCAAAAAAACAATCCTTGCCATTCCTTGGTCTTCTCGCAAGAATATTCGGGGGGGCAAGGTGCGGCTCATCGCCGAATTCCTCAGGAACCAAGGTTGAGATTATTAAGTTGGATATTTTTTTGACATTATTATGACCAATGTCTGAATTAGGAGTTATTTTGAAACAATCGCCACCCTCTCTCCCTCAGATAACCCCTAAACCTAAACCCTCCCGCGCTGTTATCTTTTCATTTTTCCGGGGCAGAGCTTATCTTTGCCCTCCCAGGGACAAGCTAGGAATAAAACAGCAAACCAGCATCAAAACATGAGCCATCAATTCCACCCTCTCAAAGTAAATGAGGTAAAACGCGAAACGCCACAAGCCGTAACGGTTTATTTCGATATCCCCGAAAGCCTGAAAGAAGCTTTCCAGTACAAGCAAGGCCAGTATCTCACCTTGCGCTTCCAGCTCGTCGGCAAGGAAGAGCGCCGCTCCTATTCGATGTGTAGCAGCCCGCTCGATGAGCGCATCGCCATCACCGTCAAACAGGTGGATAAAGGCTTGGTCTCGCGCTACATCAACGAACAGCTCAAGGCGGGCGATACGGTCGAGGTCATGCCTCCAGAAGGGCGTTTTTTTACCGAATTGGACTCCGATCACCGCAAGGATTACTATCTCTTCGGTGCCGGCAGCGGTATCACCCCGCTCATGTCTATCCTGTGTACCACCCTGGAGGTAGAGCCGCAGAGTACCGTTTTTCTGCTGTATGGCAACCGCAATGAGGAGAGCATTATCTTCCGCGAGCAGTTGGAGGCGCTGGCCAAACGCTACGACAATCAGCTGATTATCGAGCACCTGCTCAGCCAGCCCAAAAAGGAAAAGGGCAGCGGCATATTCGGCTTCATGAAGAAGGGCGAGCTGAGCTGGAAGGGTGAAATAGGCCGCATCGATTCCAAACAAGTCAACCGCTTCCTGGAAGAGAACCCCAGGCGTAGCCCGCAAGCCGAGTACTTCATCTGCGGCCCCGGCGACATTATCCAGGCCGTGCGTGCCGCCCTGCTGGAAAAAGGCATCGACAAGAAACAAATCCACGCCGAGTACTTCACCGATAGCCTGCCTGAACCAGGCGAGCGCGCCAAAGGCCTTGCCGGCGCACGAGTCAAGGTACAACTCGACGGCTCGGAAATCGCCATTGAAGTGGCTGAAGGCAAAACTATACTAGATACCCTGCTGGACAAAGGCTACGACCCGCCCTATTCCTGCACCTCTGGCGCTTGCTCTACTTGCATGGCCAAGCTGCTGAAAGGTAGCGTCAAGATGGACGTCTGCTACGCCCTCGATGAAGATGAGGTGGCCGACGGTTACATCCTGACCTGCCAGGCTCACCCCACTTCCGAAGAAGTGGAGGTGACTTATGATGTGTGAAACGGCAAACAAGCCGAATTAACATCCGCACTATGAAATACCTGTTAGACGGACAAACCACCGCACGCCTGTCCTTCCGCCTGCTCAGTACGGCCGACTTCGACGCCTGGCTGCCCTTTTGCTCAGATCCGGACGCCGTCCGCTTCATTGGGCTGCCGCAGGAGGAGACGCCTGAGGGCCGCTGCCGGGACTGGTTCGAGCGCATCGAGGCGCGCTACCGAGAAGACCGGGGCGGCATGAATGCCCTCATCGAGCGGTCCACTGGCGCCTTTGTCGGGCAAGCTGGCCTACTGGTGCAGGAAGTGGACGGGCAAGCCGAGCTGGAGATATCCTACTCTCTCCTGCCGCGCTTCCGCGGCCAAGGCTATGCCGCCGAAGCGGCCCGGAAGTGCCGGGATTACGCCTTCGAGCAGGGCTTCGCCGATTCCTTGATCTCGATTATCCACGTGGAGAACGCCCCCTCGGCCCGGGTAGCCCGGAAGAACGGGCTGCAGCCGACAAAACGGACGGTTTTCAAAGGCTTCCCGGTGGATATTTTCCGGATCGAGCGCTCGGTCTGTCTCATCATGCCGCAAGTCTGAGGGCGAATAGCATATTTGGCTATTTCCCAACTTTTCCCTATCTTGCCCGCTCAATCACCAAATCTTCAATCAAACACCCGATCGAATATGGCTACCTTCAATTTAAACGTCAACGGAAAAAAATATTCGCTCGAGGCCGAACCTGATACCCCCTTACTCTGGGCCTTACGCGACCACCTCCTGCTCACCGGTACGAAATACGGCTGCGGCGTAGCCCAATGCGGTGCCTGCACCGTACATGTGGATGGGGCGGCAGTGCGCTCCTGCTCCTTGCCCGTAGCTGGCGCCGAAGGCAAAAGCATCACCACCATCGAAGGTTTGGCCGCCAAAGCCGACCACCCGGTGCAACAGGCCTGGCTGGAGCACGACGTGCCCCAATGTGGCTATTGCCAGGCAGGGCAGATCATGACCGCCGCCGCCTTCCTGAGAAACAATCCTAACCCGAGTGACGCAGAAATTGATGCCGCCATGGATGGCAATATCTGCCGCTGTGGCACTTATCTGCGCATCCGGGCAGCAGTCAAAACTGCCGCCAGCAAGATGGGCTAAGGCCTTAGCGCAACTACACCGATTGTTTTTCTCGAATCCATCATCAACTAACACTGAAACATCATGACACTCGTCAAAACGCAATATAACCGCCGCTCTTTCCTCAAGACCTCCGTCCTGACCGGAGGCGGCATGATTTTGGGCTTCAACTGGCTGGCTTCCTGTACGCCCGCCGGCGAAGAAGTCGCTAGCATCCCTGAGGAATGGTTCGACATCAACGCTTTCCTGAAAATTGCCGACAACGGAATCGTCACTATCCTGTCGCCCAACCCTGAGATCGGGCAAAACGTCAAGACCTCCATGCCGATGATCGTAGCCGAGGAACTGGACGTGGATTGGGACAAGGTCATCGTGGAGCAAGCGCCGCTGGATACGAAGAAATATATCCGCCAGGTAGCTGGCGGCAGCCAGTCCATCCGCCAGGGCTGGAACAGCCTGCGCATGGCCGGCGCCACCGCCCGCCGCATGTTAATGGAAGCTGCTGCCAAGCAGTGGGAAGTACCCGTGGAAGAGCTGACTACGCAAGCCGGCACCATCCTGCACGCCAAGAGCGGCCAATCTATCGGCTACGGCGCGGTAGCTTCTGCCGCCGCCGCCATGGAAGTACCGGCGGAGATTGAGCTGAAAGACCCCAAGGATTTCAAAATCATCGGCACCAGCCGCAAAAACGTGGATGGCCCCAAAATCGTGAAGGGAGAGCCGCTCTTCGGCTTGGATATCCAGCGCGAAGGCATGTTGATCGCCATGATCGAGCATCCGCCCGCTTTCGGCATGAAGCTGAAATCGCTGGATGCCAGCAAAGCCAAGGCTATGCCCGGCATCAAAGACGTCTTTACGTTCAGCACGGCCATGCCGGAAGGCCAGGAGCCGCTGTGGTCCGACAACAACGCTTTCCCCGAGCTGGTCGCCATCGTAGGCAATACCACCTGGGAAGTGATGAAGGCCAAAAAGGCTTTGGAAATTGAATGGGAGCAGGATACGAAGGCGGAAAATAGTACGGACCACGAGGCCGCGCTTGCCAAATTGCTCGAAAAGGGGAAAGCTAAACTGGAAGAGGGCGACCGCAAAGACGGCAAGCCAGAGGCGGCCTTCAGCCGGGCAGCCAAAGTCATTGAGCGCACTTACGATGCGCCCTTCCTGGCCCACAACGCCATGGAGCCGATGAACTTCTTTGCCCATGTCACGGCGGATAAAGCCGAGCTGATCGGCCCCATCCAAACGCCAGAGAACCTGAGCAAAACGGTGGCTGCGGTGCTGGGCATCCCGCTCGAAAACGTCTCCATCATGATGAGCCGCATGGGCGGCGGCTTTGGGCGGCGGCTCTACGGGCATTTTGGCACCGAAGCGGCAGTCATCTCTCAAAAGGCGCAGGCCCCCATCAAGCTGGTCTATACCCGCGAAGACGACATGACCCAGGGCACCTACCGCCCCGCCTATAAAGTGACCTACCGTGCTGCCCTGGATGAAAACAACGAGCTGATCGGCTTCCACGTCCGTGGAGCAGGTGCCGATGGCAGCCCCATCTTCGCCAACCGCTTCCCCGCCGGGGCAGTGGATCACTACCTGGCGGAGAGCTTCACCCTGGAGTCGAATATCTCAACGGGTGCCTGGCGGGCCCCACGCTCCAACTTCATCGCTTTCGCCGAACAGGCTTTCCTCGACGAAGTGGCGGAAGCCGCAGGCAAAGACCCCATCGAGTTCCGCTTGCAGCTCTTCGAGCGCGCCCTCCAAACTCCCGTCGGCGAAAATAACGACTACGATGCAGCCCGCTACGCCGGGGTGCTGAATCTCGTGAAGGATAAAGCAGATTGGGGCAAGGATATGCCAGGCGTGCACCGCGGCGTATCGGCCTACTATTGCCACAACTCCTATGTAGCACAGGTAGTGGATGTGGTCGTGGAAAACGGCCAGCCTAAAGTGCAGAAAGTCTGGTGCGCAGTGGATTGCGGCATCGTCGTCAACCCCGATGCAGCCCTCAATCAGATCGAAGGGGGCATCGTGGATGGCATCGGGCACGCTATGTACAGCGCTATGAGCTTCCAGGAGGGACGCCCGCAGCAGAACAATTTCCACAACTACCGCCTCATCCGCAACTCCGAGGCGCCCCTGGCCATCGAGACCCACTTTGTGGACAACGGCATTGACCCCACTGGCTTGGGTGAGCCGTCGCTGCCACCCATCCAGGCCGCGCTGGCCAATGCCCTGGCTAAAGCTACTGGGGAAAGGCTGTACCGCCAGCCGTTTGTGCAAGAGAAGCAGATTTTGGGCAGCCGAAGGAGGGCGGATAGGAAGGAGCAGGCGGTGGGGTAATCTACGGCCTCTTTGAGCATCGCGGGGTGCTGGCAGTAGCGCTTCGTTTGATAGATTTGCCCGTTTTTGAGAAATTTTCTCAAAAACTGGTGTTTTTTTGTCAAATAGTCGTACTTTTGAGGAAAATCCGCCACGTAGATGCTATTTAGTTTCACCATCGGGAATTACCGCTCCTTCTCAGCGCGGAAGACGCTGAGCCTTTACCCTGCTGCCATCAAAGAATTTCCACAGAACCTCATCAGGAAAGGTGGGCATGTTGTGCTTTCCAGCGCCGCCCTGTATGGCGCCAATTCATCCGGCAAGTCTAATCTACTGCGTGGCATCAGCATGATGAAGCGGATTGTTTTGGAGAGTTTTGACCAGCGCTCGGTCACCGAGATACCTTACGACCCATTTTTGTTGAATACCGCAAACGCTCAGCAGCCCACTTTTTTTGAAGCCGAGTTTTGGGTTGGCACCATCAAGTATCGCTATGGCTTCGAGGCCGACCGCCAATCAATCAAATCGGAATGGCTGTTCGAGTGTCCGAAACGTAACGAAAAGCCTTTATTCATACGCATTCCCGAGGGTATTGAGGTGATGCCTCAATATGTAGAGGGTAGAGGGTTGGAAGAAAAAACCAGAGACAATGCGCTTTTCCTGAGCGTGGTCGATCAATTCAACGGGCGCATCGCGGCTACAGTAATGGCGTGGTTCAGGAATCTGAATATAATATCCGGCTTGAGCCATGATGATTATCGAGAGATTACGTTTTCCATGCTTGATAAGCCGGAAACCAACGAGCTGCTGGCAAAGTACTACGCCCAATTAGACCTAGGCTTCGAGCGCATCAGAATGGAAAAAAAGGCCTTTCCCCCCAATGAATTACCGCTGGATTTGCCCGAGGATTTACTCAAGCAATTTATCGCTGATTACGAAGGAGCTATCGTGGCAAATCTCCGCACCGTCCACAAAGTATTCGATCAACACAAGAGGCAAATAGGAGAAACCGAGTTTGAAGCCCGTCGGCAGGAAAGTTCTGGCACGAATAAGCTGATCGACTTGTCCGGCCCGATTTTTCATACGCTGAAAGAAGGCGGTATCTTAGTGGCAGACGAGCTAGATGCAAAATTGCACCCGCTGCTCACCCGCTCCATTGTCCGCCTATTTCAGGATGCGGAAATCAATCGGAATGGCGCTCAATTGATTTTCGCAAGCCACGATACGAACTTGCTGAGCATGTGCGACCTGCGACGTGACCAAATCTACTTCGTAGAAAAAAATCAAGTCGGGGCATCTGACCTATTTGCGCTCGTGGAGTACAATGAACCTGGCAAAGGCAAGGTGCGCAAAGACCGTTCCTACGAGAAAGATTATCTCAGCGGACGTTATGGAGCGATTCCATATTTTGGCAATTTCACCTCACCGCTTGGCAATGGCGCGAAAAATAAAAGTTGACAACGCAGTGCTCAAGCGCTTCGCGCGCCAGGAGCAAAAACGCAAAGTTGGCGGAACTCCCCAGCGGCGTTACTTCTTGATTGTCTGCGAAGGCGAAAAAACTGAGCCGAACTACTTCAGAGCAATCCGGAGCGAGCTCCCGCGCGGGGTCATGGAGTTCATTGATATTGAGGGCGAGGGCAAGAATACGCTCACCTTGATCGAAGAAACAGCCAAAATCAGAGCGAGCAAGGAAACGCTCAACGCCAGGGCGTTTGACCAGACCTGGGCCGTGTTTGACCGAGATAGCTTCCCTGAACAGCATTTCAATAATGCCATCAATAAAGGCGAAGGGCTAAAACAGCAAATCCGCTGCGCTTGGACCAATGAGGCATTTGAGCTTTGGTTTCTGCTTCATTTGGAGTTCATCAATGTTCCGATAACCAGAGAAGGCTACAAGCCTCGCATCGAAAATTGGCTGGCGAAGAAAATGGGAAAGCCATTCAAATACGAAAAAAACCGGACAGACTTGTATCAAATACTGCGTGAATATGGCAATGAGGATCAAGCGATTGCTTGGGCGAAACTGCTAGAGCAGCAGTTCCATGATCGCGAGTTTGCCAACCACAACCCCTGCACCAAAGTCCACCATCTGGTAATCGAACTAAATAAACTGAAATGAACAAACTCCCGCTTACCCTCCTCGCCACCCTCCTGGCCTGGTCCTTATCCGCCCAATTGAGTCCGGATTTACAAAAAATCCAAGCCTACTACGCTGCCAATGAGCACCAGCTCCTGAGCGAGTACTTCGAGTTTCTGGCCCTGCCCAATACCGTCAACGACCGGGAGGAACTGGAGCAGAACGCGGCTTTTATCTTGGGCATGATGGAAAAGCGCGGCATCGCAGGGCGCTTGCTGTACGATGAGCCAGGCACCTGCGTACCCGCCGTGTATGGCGAGGTGCTGCGGCCCGGCGCCAAGGCGACCATCATCTTCTAC
Organism: uncultured Phaeodactylibacter sp.; assembly: GCA_964432875.1. Lineage (GTDB taxonomy): Bacteria > Bacteroidota > Bacteroidia > Chitinophagales > Saprospiraceae > JACJYE01. Next base: position 23,440 of record CAYSPJ010000054.1, read on the forward strand.
GCCCACTACGATGGGCAGCCCGTCAACCCCATCAATTGGGCCAGCGGGCTGCACCCCTTCAAGCCGCAGTTGCTTTCCGACCGCCTGGACCGGGGCGGGGAGTTCCTGGATTTTCCTGCGCCTGGCACACCCTTCGATCCCAATTGGCGCATCTACGGCCGCGCTGCTGCCGATGACAAGGCGGGCATCTTCACCATCCTCAATGCGTACGACGCCATCGCCCGAGCGGGCTTGCAACCAGAAATCAACATCAAGTTTTTCTTCGAGGGCGAGGAGGAATATGGCTCGGTCAACCTCGAAGGCATCCTGCAGCACAACCGGGACTTACTCCAGAGCGACCTGTGGATCATCTGCGACGGGCCGATGCCCGCGTCGGGGCAAAAGCAGATCACCTTCGGCGTGCGGGGCGACGTGAACATGCACCTGACCGTGTTCGGCGCCACCCGCCCGTTGCACAGCGGCAACTACGGCAACTGGGCGCCCAACCCCGCCCACAAGCTGGCCCGCCTGCTAGCCAGCATGAAAGACGACGAAGGCCAGGTGCTCATCGAGGGCTTCTACGATGATGTGGTGCCCCTCACGCCCGCCGAGCGGGCCGCCCTGGCCGCCATCGAAGACCCCGGGCCGGCCATGCAGCGGGAATTGGGCTTCGCTGCCAAAGAACACCCGGATTTGAGCTTCCTGGAAAGCATCACCTCCCAGCCCACCCTCAACATCAACGGCATGTCGGCCGCCAACGTGGGCCGGCTGGCCAGCAATATCATCCCCACCACCGCCTCCGCGACGCTGGATCTTCGCCTGGTGAAGGGCAACGATGTGGAAAGGCAGGTCGAGAAGGTGCTGGCTCACATCCGCAGCAAGGGCTACCACATCGTGCGGTACGAACCGACGGACGAAGAGCGGGCCCAACACCCCAACCTGATTTTCGTCAACGTGGGCAAAGGCTACAACGCCCAGCGCACGCCGATGGAGCTGCCCATCGCCCAGAAAGTCATCTCCGCCGTGCAGCGTTCGACGGCCCAACCAGTGGTGCTCATGCCTTCCGCTGGCGGCAGCCTCCCGCTCTACCTGTTCGAGCAGGTGCTGGAAACTTATCCCCTCTCCGTCCCCGTGGTGAACTACGACAACAACCAGCACGGCGAAAACGAAAACCTGCTGCTGGGCCGCTTAGCGGAGGGGATGCTGACGGTGGGGGCGGTGATGTTGCAGGGGTATTGAGGGCAGAGCGCTTGGTGCGGTGAGCTGATGAGCATAGGGGGCAAGCAGAGAGATTAGAAGAATAACGACCTAAAAAACTCAGGTTTGCCTGATTTTCGCTATTTTTGAAGCAGAAAAGCAATTGCAAAATGTATCTGAAGCACGTAGAAATCCGCAACATTCGCAGCATCGAGCACCTGGTGATGGAGTTTCCAGAGCCAGCAGGCTGGCACGTGCTTATTGGGGATAACGGGGCGGGGAAATCTTCCATTTTGCAAGCCATCGCGCTGGCGCTCATGGGGCCCAAGGAAGCCCTTTCGCTGCGCTTGCAATTGCAGAAATATCTGCGGGGCGATAGCGAGAAAGCTGGCGTAAAGCTCAGGTTGTCCGCTGAAAAAGCCCATGATGCACCATACGAGTATCTTGCTTTCTTTCCGTCTTCTCTCGAGATAACAAAATCCGGCAACACTAAGGGCAATGGCAAAGCAGTCGTTGCCGAAGGCTTTAGCCATGTAGCGGAAACCCTATTGTCTGGAAAAGCGGTCGGTTGGTTCTCTGCTTCCTTTGGTCCCTTCCGCCGCTTTACAGGAGGAAGCGAAGATTGGGAAAGGGTTTACAAATCCAACCCGATTGCGGGTGCCCATCTGTCCGTATTCGGAGAGGATGTCGCGCTCACGGAAAGCTTGGAATGGCTGCGGCAGCTCAACTACAAAAAGCTCGAAGGTGATCTGGAGGCCGAGCGCTTGCTCAATGGATTGATCGCGTTCATCAACGAAGGCAAGCTCTTGCCTCAGCAGGCCAACATCACTGGCGTCTCTTCGGCGGGCGTACAGATTGCCGATGGCAATGGCTTCCGGGTTGACATCACCGAGATGAGCGATGGCTTCCGCTCTATCCTCAGTCTGACCTTCGAGTTGTTGCGGCAAATGGTCTTGGCTTATGGCGCTGACGCGGTGCTCCAAAGCATCGAAAAAGGCGACTTCCGCATTCCCCTATCGGGCGTCGTGATGGTGGATGAGATAGACGCCCATCTGCATCCGACCTGGCAGGCCCGCATCGGGCAATGGTTCACGCATTATTTTCCCAATCTTCAGTTTATTGTCACTACCCATAGCCCTATTGTATGCCGGGCAGCGGAAAAAGGCTCGGTCTGGCGCTTGGCGGCACCGGGCAGCGACCGTCGTTCATACAAAGTGAAGGGCACAGAGCTGAAACGGCTCATCTACGGCAACATCCTGGAAGCTTATGGCACCGAGCTTTTTGGAGAAAACACCACCAGTTCGCCGCAAACTACTGCCATGCTGGAACAGCTTGCTCAACTCAACAAAAAGTCTATACTGGGCACCCTCTCCCCCGAAGAAAAAGCACAGCGGGATGAGCTGATCTCGATTCTGCCAACCAAACAAGGGGTGGAATGATTGCATTGGAAAACAGGTCTCTGCCTGACCGTACGACTGCAGCCTTGGCTGGCTTTCAGCGCGAAATAGATGTGCAGCCGAGCTATCCAGGCCAAGTCGCCGAAGCCAAGCGCATCTGGCCCCTCCGCCGGAGAAACGCCCCTTTCGCCGAAGTCAGAGCCACGCTCTCGCAAATGTGCTCCGGCGCGCGTCGCTGCTGCTATTGCGAGGACTCTATGGCGGACGAGATCGAACACATCTGGCCCAAGGACTTCTATCCAAATCGGACTTTTGTTTGGGAAAACTACCTCTATGCCTGTGGCCCCTGTAACGGTCCTAAAGGCAACAAATTCGCCCTCTTCACCGCTTCTCTGGCCAATGATTTTTTAGTGCTTGAGCATCCGGGCAATCAAACATCAATACCTCCACCGCCAGGCGATCCTGTTTTCATCAATCCACGTCAGGAGGATCCGCTGAATCTACTTTGGCTAGATGTCAAAGACTCGTTCGTCTTCACACCGCTGGATAACGATACGGCCTCCATAGCACACCGAAGGGCAAGATACACCATTGATGTGCTCAAGCTCAATACTCGTGACGATTTGGTGACTGCTCGTAGAAAAGCTTATGGAAATTATCGTGCAAGGCTGCGTGAGTACATCAGCCAAAGGGACAACGGAGCGAGCCAAGCGGAACTCGCCGTTTTAATTTCTAGCATCCAATCTGAACACCATCCCACCGTATGGAGAGAGATGCAAAGGCAGCAAGCGGGTATTACTGAACTAGCAGAACTGTTCGCTCAAGCGGCAGAGGCGCTGGCATGGTAAATGGCTGCCCGTTTTTTGCCCCCAGAAGTAACCTCCACATATCTACCACCCTATACTCACCCGCAGCGAATCCGCATCCAGCATTTCAATGGTCAAAACGAAACTTTGGTTATCGCGCTCGACATCTATGATGTTGGAGCTACCCGGCCGGCGCTGCCAGCTTCCTTCCCTCCACTCAGAAGGCATGGCAGGCGGAGTGCCGCACCAGTTCCAGAAAAATTCGCCAAAGCGATCCGGAGGCAGGAAACGCAGCATTTGGCTTTTTTCAGCATCGCTCAGGTCGCCTTCTCCGGGTACGCGGGCGTAGGTCAGGGTTTGATTGGGGCCGTAGTAGGCCATTTGCCAATAGCCAAGCAGGAGGTCATTATCAATAGGGTTTTCGGTGGCCGGCTTTTGGCAGGCGCTCGCTGCGAGCAGTAGCATCGAGGCAAAGAACAGGTGTTTTTTCATGGCTTTATTTTATAGTTAGGACGGAGCAAACCAGACTTACGTTGGGTACAAGCGCATTTTTGTTGCTAAACCTTGATTTCCTTTTTTGCCTATCTTAGCCGCCAAATACGATTAAAACCACCGTTGCCATGCCGAGCTTGACCACTTCCGAAATCCCCCTCCCCGACGGCGTCTTTGCCGCCAGCCTCACCCCCATGCGGGCGGACTTGAGCGCCGATCACCATGCCTTGGTTCAGCACTGCCGCTGGTTGCTCCAATCCGGTGCCGATGGCATCGCGCTGCTGGGCACCACCGGCGAGGCCAACTCCTTCAGCGTCCAGGAGCGGATGAAACTGATCGAAGCCGTCTTTGAAGGCGGCATCCCCGGCAACCGGCTGATGGTCGGCACGGGCTGCTGCGCCTTGCCTGACACGCTCGCCCTCACCCGCTTTGCCGTCGAGCAAGGCGCGGGGGGCATCCTGCTGCTGCCGCCTTTTTACTACAAGCCCGTCAGCGACGAGGGGCTGTACCGCTACTTTAGCAGCCTGATCGAGCAAGTGCAGGACAGCCGCTTGCGGATTTACCTCTACCATTTCCCGAAGCTCAGCGGCCTGCCCTTTTCTCTTGATTTGACGGCCCGTCTGGCTGCAGCCTTTCCCGGGATCGTCGTCGGCATGAAAGATTCCAGCGGCGATTGGGGCAACATGCAGGCCCTACTCGAGCGCCTGCCGGGCTTCAAGCTCTACGCCGGCACCGAGCGTTACTTGCTGGACGTGTTGAACATCGGCGGTGCCGGCTGCATCTCTGCCACCACCAACCTCACTGCCTCCTGGGCCGCCGAGGTCTTCCGCCACTGGAAAAACGGTGCCGATGCTACCACTGCCCAGGCCAAATTGACGCAGGCCCGGCAGGTCCTGGAAGCCGGAGGCTTCATCCCCGTGCTCAAGCAGTTGTTCGCCCGCTGGCAGCACAACGAGGCTTGGCTGCACCTGCGCCCGCCGCAATACCCGCTTGATACAGCGGCCATTGCCGCGATCGAGGAGCAGCTGCAGGCTTTGGGATTGGTGCAGGAGAAAGGGTGAATTCTGAGTAAGCATGGGAATGCTTTCCGCCTTAGCTTTGTTTCATAAAATAGGCATTTCAGAAGGGGTGACGTTTTGCTAAACCAAACCTCTGCCATGTACGAAGCAAGTCTGCACGAAACGGCGCTGCAGGAAGCGCGCTTGTACGAGGCGATAGGCAACGGTGCCGTCCGCTGCAAAGCCTGCAAGCAAGCTTGTGTCATCCAGGAAGGAGAGACTGGCGTCTGCGGCATCCGGCAGAACCAAGGAGGCAAGTTGTACCTCCTGGCTTATGGGCGGGCGGCGGCAGCCCATATCGACCCCATCGAGAAGAAACCGCTCTATCACTTCCTGCCGGGTACCGACATCTTTTCCATCGGCACCATCGGCTGCAACTTTGGGTGTAGCTTTTGCCAAAACTGGGACATCTCGCAAGTGAGCCGCACGCTGCGCGAGCGCTTGAGGAAAGAGCACAACAGCGCCTTGGCTGAGTATGAGATTACCCGCTATGGCTATAAGCTGATGCCAGAGGAGATCGTCCGGCTCTGCGTGCAGCGGGGTATCCCCTCCATCGCCTACACCTACAATGAACCGGCCATTTTCTTTGAATACCTCTACGATACGGCCGTATTGACCGCGCCGCACGGCATCCGCAGCGTGATGGTGAGCAATGGCTATGCATCGACGGCAGCCTTCGATATGCTGGGCGAAAACCTGCACGCCATCAATATCGACTTGAAGGCCTTCCGCGACGAGTTTTACAAAAAACAGTGTAAAGCGCGGCTGCAGCCCGTACTGGATACCATCCAGGATGTGCACCGCCGGGGCATCTGGCTGGAGTTGACCACACTGGTCATCCCTGGCCTGAATGATTCTGTGGAGGAACTGCGCGACATCGCGGGCTTCATCGCCGGGCTAAGCCGGGACATCCCCTGGCACATCTCGGCTTTTTACCCGGCTTATCAAATGAACCAGGTGCCGCCTACCAGCCGTGCCGCGCTGGTGCGCGCCCATGAAATCGGCCTCGCTGCGGGGCTGCGCTATGTGTATGTCGGCAACATCCGCGATGCGCGGCGCGCGGCTACCTACTGCCCGGGCTGCCAACGGCCGCTCATCCGCCGGGAGGGGTTTAGCGCGATAATCGAGCCCGCCTTCCAAGGGGGCTATTGCATACATTGTCAAACTAAAATATCTGGATTATGGAAGTAAGGACCAGAGAACCCGCCGTAGCTGGCCAATTCTACCCTGCCGGGAGGAAGCGGCTGGCCCAGACGCTCAAGCGCCTGATTGAAGAAGTCCCTTATCGGGAATTTACAGCCACCCCCAAGGCTTTGATCGTGCCTCATGCCGGCTACCTGTATTCCGGCGAGGTGGCCGCTCACGGCTTTGCCTTATTGAAGCAAACCGGCAAGCAGTGGAAACGGGTCATCGCCATCGGCCCGGCCCATACAGCCGGGGCAGATGAGCTGGCCGGAGATGCGAGCGACTTTTGGAAAACGCCCCTGGGCAAAGTGAAGGCCCTTCACGATGGCTTCCCCGAGCACGGCGAAGCCCATCGTAGCGAACACAGCCTGGAGGTGGAATTGCCTTTCCTGCAGTACGTATTGGGCGAATTCGAGTGGATGCCGCTCGTAGCTGCTGGGCACATCGAACCGGAACGCATCGCCAAAGCAGTGCTGAAAAAGCTGGACGACGACACCCTGCTACTGATCAGCTCGGACTTGAGCCACTACTACGACTATGAGCGCGCCAATTTGCTCGACCACCGCACCATCCGCGCCATCGAGGCGCTGGACATCGAGGAGATGGAGAAAGTGGGCATCGCCTGCGGCAAGGCACCAATCCTCATTGCCATGCACATCGCCCAGGAGCAGGGCTGGCAGTGCCGCTTGCTGAAGTCCTTAAACTCCGGCGATGTCAGTGGCGACCACAGCAGCGTGGTGGGGTATGCCAGCCTGGTATTTTTTTGACCCTAAAGTACAGGGATTGGAAAAAAGGGCTTACTTTGAAGCGCTCAATCTACAACCTAGTTGCGATAACCCCCATTGCAACAAACCTTATAAGCGCCTTGGAATGATCGATATCACACAGCAGCTTTTAGCGGTGCGGGGCAACTGGGCGGCGGCCTTGCGGCAAGCCATCTTCCGGAGAGCTTTGCTAGGCTTTTTGGGCTTACTATTGGCGCTAGGAAGCGTCATGCCGACCTTTTTCCAGTACTTGCAACAACGGCCAGGGGTCATCCTGGACGATTACCTGCTCGAAGTTTTGCCAGCTTATGACCTTTCCTGGCCTATCCTGGGGCTTACCTATTCTCTGCTGTCTTACATGATTGCCCGCAGCCTGCTTTCCCCTCCGCTACTACTTCATTTCCTGATCGCTTACGTAAGCGTTTTGCTGGTTAGGATAGTAGCGCTCTACCTGATGCCGCTGGAGCCTCCACCCGGCTTGGTGCCGCTCATCGATCCTGGTTCCCGTTTTTTTTATGGGGGAGAGCCTGTTACCAAGGATTTGTTTTTCTCGGGGCATACTGCCACTGCATTTTTGATCTATTTGTGCTTGCCCGAAAGAAAGGAAAAAGCCCTTGCGCTGCTTGCAGTAGGCATAATGGCAGTTATGTTGCTGATACAACACATCCATTACACCATTGATGTGCTGATGGCGGTACCGGTTGTTTACTGTTGTGTCCAGATCAGCAAGAGTGTAGCCGATTACATCACGCGAAAGCCATAAACATCTGCCCTATGGAAATCACCCTCGCCGAGGTCAAAGATCGCCGCAGCTTGCGGCAATACATCCATCTGCCTGCCCGCATCCATGCCGGGCGGAGCAATTGGCTACCGCCGATTTATATGGATGAATGGGGGTATTACCAGCCTGAAAAGAACAAATCCTTTTCCTATTGCGACACCATCCTCCTGCTCGCCTACCAGGGTGCTAAGCCGGTTGGTCGCATTATGGGTATCATCAATCACCGCTACAATGCCCTGCGGCAGGAAAAAACGGCCCGCTTTGAGCACCTCGACTGCTATGAAAACGAGGCCATAGCCCATGCCTTGCTCGAGGCCATCGAGCAATGGGGGCGACAACGCGGCATGGAAGAAATCGTTGGGCCTTTTGGTTTTTCGGAAAAAGACCCCCAGGGTTTACTGGTCGAGGGCTTTGATGCGCTGCCGATGTTGGTGATGACCTGCAACCCGCCCTACCTGCCACGTTTTGTAGAGCGTAAAGGCTATGATAAAAAGCTGGATTGCCTCGATTTCATCATGGACATCGAGCACAGCGTGCCAGAGGTTTATCCCCGCATATTTGAACGGGTCAAGAACAACCCCCATTTCAAGCTGCTAGAGTTTCGCAAAACCAGGGAGATAAAGCCCTACATCGCCGGGGTATTCCAGTTGATCAACCGCACTTATCAGGATTTATATGGCTTCCTGCCCCTCGATGAGCAGGAGATTCAGGAGATGGTCAGGCGCTACCTACCCCTGCTGGATCCGCGTTTTGTCAAAATCGTACTGGATGCAAAAGGCGACACGATCGCTTTTATCGTGGGTCTGCCTAACATGTCTCGCGGTATCAAGCGAGCTGGGGGCAAGCTCTTCCCTTTTGGTTTCCTCCACATCCTGCGCGCTGCCCGGCAAACCCGCCAGTTGGACCTGATGCTGGGTGCCATCGACGAAGCTTACCGCGGCCGCGGCCTGGATATACTCATGGGCTGGCCCCTGATCCAAAGCGCACGGGCGGCGGGCATCCATACTTTTGAAACCCACCTGGTGCTGGAGACCAATACCCGTATGCTCGCAGAGTACGAGCGCATGGGCGCAAAGCTGCACAAGCGGTTTCGGATTTATCGCAAGGCACTGGGGTAGGAAAGCCCTGGAGCCCATTTCAGAAATACTGTTTTAAAAAACCAGGCTTCCAATGAGGCTAAAAGGCGGTCAGAAGGGCGAATCAGGCGGAAATGGGGCGTAGTTCATAAAATTCAGGATAGGC
>CAYSPJ010000055.1:0-31959 GCA_964432875.1 uncultured Phaeodactylibacter sp.
TTGCAGCCCGAATATCATCAGTGCAAAAGTACAGGAGAAAATGATGCGCTTCATGGTGGAAAATTGTTGCTATTAATCTAAGTACAACCGGCTAACCTACAGCCTGCAAGTAATCCGGGATAAAACTAACAACTGCGGCCAAATGCCGCAGTGGATTTATGCGGTAAAGTATACCAGGTTACATTTTTTTTAAGGTTAATTGCCCTCCTCGCGCCTCTGCAAAGGCGGCATCTCGCCCTCTCCTTTGCGTTCATAAATCTCCACGCGCGTACCAATGCGCTGGGCCAACAAGTATTCCTGCTGTACCCACTCGTCGAAGCGGTTATCTTTGAGCGGTTGGCGCAAGACGACGAAACGGGGCTGAGAGGCCTTGATCTTGGAGGCTTCTTGCGCTACCTCAATCTCTAGCGCTGCGATATGGCGGGGATCCCAGAAGAGCGAAGGGTGCACGTAGCGGGTGGCCGGCAATAGCCCCAGCAGGTGATAGGTGATTTGATCATTGCTGAGATAAACCGACTCCCCTGCCTTTAAGCGGGGCTGGAGGTAGGCAGCGATTTCCCGGGGGTAGTCCCGTTTGCGGTAGTAATCCTGGTACTGGAAAAAGCCATTGGCCAGCAGCAGCAGCGCAAGCAGCGTATAACCTGGTTTGGGCCGGCGCGCCCAGCGCAGCCAAGCGGGCAGTTGTTCGCGGCTCAAGGCGAAGAACTCCCCTGCCAGGAAGCTAAAGGGTAACATAAATTGGATGAAATAATGGCCAAAAAACTTACCTGGCAGCAGCACTGCCAGCAAGCTGAAAGCGCTCCAAAGGAGGGCGAATTGCCGCTGAGGCCCTGCGATGCCGCGGTGCAGCAAAGCAACGTAATAAAAAACGGCGGCTGGCAGGAAGCGCAGGTTGAAGTCCAGGAAAAATTGCAGGTAGCCCCAGAGCGGCTTGCTATCGGGGTAGCGGCTGCTCACCGTAAAGGTGTAAAACCAGAGATCTTCCAGATGGCCTTGTTGATGGTAATAGAGCAACAAACCCAGAAAAGGCAGGGCGGCACCCAGAGCCATGAGCAGGCTTTTGCGCCATGCCGCTGCCCATTTGGCCTCCCCCCGATAAGCCTGCCAAAGCAGGAATAAGCCCCAAGCCAGCCCATCGAACAGCACGACGTACTTCACGACGAAGCCTAGCCCCAGGCTCAGGCCGGCCAGGAAATAGCCCCAGTCTGGCGGGCGGCTCAGATAAAGCCACAGGGCCAGGGCGATAAACAGGTTGAAATAGGTCTCGGTATTGGGCGATACCCCGTAGTAGGTGAAGATGGAATTCAAAAAAAGGTACAACACGCCAGTGGCCAGGGCCGCAGCAGGCTGGCTGCCAAAGGAAAGCTTGGCCCGGTACAGCAGGAAAGCCGTGATGGCCAGTACGGCCGTTGCCAGGAGGCGGATGCCAAAAATCGCCGGCCCGAAAACCGATTGCCAGAGCGCCAGCAGCAGGAAGATGCCGATGGGCTTGGTATCTACGTAATCCACTTGGTAAGTATGCCCTTTGAGCAAAGCATCGGCAATGAGGATGTAGGTGGATTCATCCTGATCGATGACGCTGGGGAAAAAAGAAAAAAAGCGCAAGGCCAGGGCCAGCGCCAGATAGATGAGCAAGATGTATACAGGCCGGAGCGTCTGCAAAATGAGCACCTTTTTTGTCGACCTTAATGCACCATCGCATCAAGTCGGTTCCTGGCTGCAAAGATAGCCCAAGAAATCTAATCTTCCTCTTGATTGCGGTGCATATCCCGCAGCACCCTTTCAATGCGCTCGATGATATCGCCCTCCCCACTGGTTTTCATTGTGGAGAGCTTTTCGTCAAGTTGGTTCAGGGTAAGGTCAATTTTTGCGATCTTAGCTTTGAGCGCCTCAAAATCGCCGCTTTCCCAGTACCCCCCTTCGTCCTGTACCTCCAGATCGTGCAGGTACTTGCCCTGCAGGTAGCGTAGCAGGCGGACGATGACCACGTGGATTTCCGGGCCGGCAAACTGCGTTTTAACGCTTTGCCAGTTTGCCATAGCGGGATAGCCCTCCTCCGCACTGCTGGCGACGCCCCAGGGGGAGGTCAGGAAGCAGGAAGCATTGAAAAACAAGCTGACCGTTTCGCATTGGGGGTGGGGGGTAAAAGAGATGCCTTTTAAGCCGGCATGGCCTTCCAGGCTAATCCTTCCCGGCAGGTGGTGGCTTATGGTGATATCTGGCGGGAGGCTCCAATCCTCGTCCAGGATACTATAAGGCCATTCCATTGATTTGGCGATGTCTTCTACCTCATCGATAAAGCGCCCAATAGCGCGCTTGTCCGTAAGTGCGCCTTTATAGTGGATAGTCAGGCCCATGTAGCGTTGTGTTTAAGGATTTGTTGCAGAATGATATCTGCGTGGTCACGCGTATTTTCGATGAAAAGCTTGTTGGTCTGCATGCCAGCGCAGACCACGCCGGCCAGATAGACGTTGGGCAAATTGGTTTCTAGTGTTTCCTGGTCGTGCCGGGGTACACAGCGGTCGTTTTCCTGGTCGATTTGCAGGCCCAGGCGGTGCAGCAGGCTGTAGTTTGGCTGGTAGCCAGTCATGGCCATCACCCAGTCGTTTTCGATCGTAAATTCGCCCTCGGGGTTTTTCAGTACCACCTCTTGCGGGCGTATGGCTTTGACCGCAGTGTGGAACCAAGCTGGTATGCTGCCTTCCTTGATGCGGTTTTCGATATCCGGTTTAATCCAGTATTTGACGCCGGGGTAGATTTCGCCGCCCCGGATAGCCATGCTTACTTCGACGCCTTTGCGCCAGAGCTCTAACGCTACCTGGCAGGCCGAATTGGCAGCCCCGACCACCAATACCTTTTGGCTGAGGTAAGGGTGTGGCTCGTCGTAGTAGTGCTTGACCTTTGGCAGGCCTTCCCCGGGAACGCCCAGTAGCCGGGGCGTGTCATAAAAGCCCGTAGCGATGATGACCGAACGTGCCGTATATTCACCCCGCGAACTGGCCACGCGATAGTTGCCATTTTCCAGGCGTTTCATAGATTGGACTTCTTCGTAGTACTTGACCGGCAAGCCCCAGTGCTGCTGTAGGCGGCGGTAGTACTCCAGGGCTTCGCGGCGGGTCGGCTTTTCACCATGGGCGATGAAAGGTATGTCGCCGATTTCCAGCAATTGCGAGGTGGAGAAAAAAGTCATGTTGACCGGGAAGTGGTAAATGGAGTTGGCTAGCATGCCTTTTTCCAGCACCAGACAGTCGATGCCTGCTTTTTTGGCAGCAATGGCGCAATTTAGCCCCGTGGGGCCACCTCCAATGATGAGCAGTTCGGAATAGTTCATTTCATGCGGGTTAAAAAATCACCTGCTTTGACGATCATCGCAAGAGATGGTGACACCGTTAAGCTAACGCTTTAGATAACAACCAAAGGCAAAGCGCGGTTTGCGATTGCCTGAAGATAGTGCATCGTCCGCTCAACGGTTATGGGCATGCAGCTGTTGCATGATGCAGGAAAAGAGCAGTTTAGGTTGGATGGGTTTGGGGATATAGCTATTGATGCCGATGGCCAAACAACGTTCTCGCTCCTGTTCGGATTCATTGATAGACAGCGCAATAATGGGGGCCGCCGATTTCCCCCGGATTTTAATGGCGGTTTCAAAACCGTCCATGCCGGGCATGTGGAGGTCTAGCAGGATGATGCTGTAGTCTTTCTGGCGCGATTTTTCGACTGCCTGCCTGCCGTTTTCTGCCAGGTCAACGGACACTAGATCGGACCATGCCCGGAGCGTGCGGTTGAGCGACATGCGTTGGAGGTCGTGGTCATCCACCAACAAGATTTGCAGGGGGGCCTGTGGGGAATCGGGCAATGGGGTATCTACTTCGTTTGGCGAGCTCAACTTCTGCTCGTAGCGCATTTCAGTCAGCCCTCCGGCAGCCGGCATGATTTCCAGGCTGCCGCCCATGGCCTGGGAAAGTTTGATGGCGACGACGGAAAGCAGGCAACATGGCTTATTGCTGGTATTATCAAAGCTTTCTAAGGCTTGCTCCAGGATGTGCCGGGCCTCTTGGGGCGATACAGAAGGATTGGTGAAAATAGTGCTGTATTGTAGGTGCCATTCAGTCGGCTCCAGCTGTTCGAGCAGCAGGCGGGCACTGACCGTATCGCCTGGTGGGCTGTTGCGGATGGCTACCTCCAGGAGGTTGTAGATGATTTGTGTCAATTTATCCTTATCCACAAGGACAATGGGCGGGATGTTGTCGGTTAGTTCAAAAAATACTTGGACGCCGGCTTCCTCGCAGCGGGCTTGAATGGCTTTTTCGATTAGCCTGAAAATACCAGCAATAGCAGCCTTTTGCAGCTCGATTTGCATCTCGCCCTGCTTGATAATCCAGGTGTAGAACCAGTTATTGAGGGTGAACGAAAGCCCGTCCAGCGAGTTGTTAAGCCCGTCGACCAGGCTTTGCTGCTGGCTGTCGAGCTTGGTTTTCCCCAAGAGAGCTAAAAAGCTGGACATAGCGCCTAGCGGCGCACGAAGATTGAGGTCAAATTCGGTAAATAAGCTTTTGCTGAGCTCGATAGAAGTGCCCATCGACGCTGAGTTTGCCGGAGGGCGTATGCCTTGTAGTGGGCTGCTTTCAGTGATATCCTGTACCACCCCCACCAAGAGGATGCGGTTGCTGGGTTTGTCATAATTCGCCTGGGCTTTTATCTGCAAGTGTTTTACGGTGGTATTATCAATAACGATCCGGTGTTTGATGCTGTGTTGCTGCCCATCTTTCAGGGCTTCCTCAAAAAAACGCTCTACCTTTGCCCGGTCATCTACCTGTACGTATTTGAGGTAATCCGAGAGGGTCGGGGCGAAGCTTTGGGGAGGGAAGCCAAAGAAGTGGTAAATCTCATCATCCCAGGTCATTGCATTGTTGACCACATCCATTTCCCATTTTCCGAAGCGGGCTATCTGGAGCGCCAGTTGGTTGCGGCGTTCGCTTTGGCTCAGCTCCTTTGCCTTTTCCTGGAGCTTGGACTGGGTTTCAAAGCGCTGTAGCGCATAACGGATGGATCGGACCAGGCTTTTGGCATCAAAATCTCCTTTGACCAGGAAGTCTTGAGCCCCGGCGCGCACTGATTGGATGCCCATGACTTCATTTCTGAAGCCGGTAAGCACGATAACCGGCACATCAGGTGCTTTTTCCCGGAAGACGCGCAGCGTTTGGAAGCCCTCCATGTCCACTAATTTGAGGTCTAGCAACACTAAATCGATGGCGGATTCTTTGATGATGATCAAGCCCTCGCTCAAAGAATCAGAAGTGTAGAGCGTATGCCTGAAAGCTGCGTTTTTCAGATAGGCTTCGATGAGTGTAATGTCAGCCAGGTTGTCCTCAATGATTAAAATGTTGGTGTGCATAAATCCCCCTTGTTTTTCCTGTTTTCATCTGCAATGCCGGTGCAATAGGCCCCGCTTGGTGCCTGCGCCATGCTGCATTCAACCGACCATGGTCGGGAGGATGGCGGTATCCAGCCAGAAATCCTCAATCTTATGGATGAGATCAAAAAATTGGTCAAAATCCAATGGTTTGTTGACAAAGCAATTGGCGTGGAGCTCGTAGCTTTGCAGCACATCGGCGCTTGCGTTGGAAGTCGTCAGGACGATGACGGGTATGCGCCGTAGCTCCAGATCTGTTTTGATTGCTTCTAGTACTTCCCGCCCGCTCCACTTGGGGAGGTTGAGATCTAACAGGATAAGGTCGGGAGTGGCTTTGCCCGCATAATTCCCTTGCTTGCGCAAGAACTCCAAGGCTTCAGCGCCATCGGGTACGGTTTCGAGCTTGATGTCCCGCTTCCCTTCCTTAAAAGCCTCCTGTGTCAATCGGACATCGCCGGGGTTATCTTCAACTAGCAGGATGCTATAGGTGCGGTTTCTGATAATCATTTTGATGCTTTGCCTGGTGTTAAAAAATTAATTCAACCGGCGGAAAAAAAGGGATGACTGTGGTTATCCCCTGTTTTCCGTGATTTTAAAGCGAGCAATCAGGTGTATTAGGTGTTAAGCAAAGGTACGTTTTTTTCTCATTTTTGCTTTTTTGTCTGATGATAGTGGATAAATGCCTGGAAAAAGGCATTTGCCGCAGCAGGCTGCCTATATTTGCACAAATTTTTCCGCATGCAAAGCTTGATCCGCTTACAGGAAACCTTCAATCAGTATCTTCGCGCCAACCGCTTTGAGCAGGCGCCCCGCACTTTGTACGAGCCTATCGATTACATTATGGCATTGGGGGGCAAGCGCTTGCGGCCCATTTTGAGCCTGCTCGGTTTTTCGCTCTTTCGGGATGAAGCAGAGGAAGCCCTGCCCATCGCGATGGCAGTAGAGGTTTTTCACAACTTTACCCTGGTTCATGACGACATCATGGATGCCGCACCCTTGCGGCGCGGCCAGCCTACGGTGCACTATCGTTATGGCATTAATACCGGCATCCTTTCCGGGGACGCCATGCTCATCAGTGCCTATGAGTTTCTGTACAAAGCCGAAAAGCCTGCTGCCCTGCCTGCCTTGCTGCAGGCTTTCAACCGGGTCGCCATCGAAGTCTGCGAAGGCCAGCAGTACGATATGGATTTTGAAAACCGCGAGGATGTGGCTATTGCAGAGTACCTCCGGATGATCGAGCTTAAAACCGCCGCCCTCATTGGTGGCAGCCTGGAACTCGGCGCCATTGCCGCTGGCGCTGCTGCTGCCGATGTGGCCAACCTCCGCGCCTTCGGCCGGCAGATTGGCATTGCCTTCCAATTGCAGGACGACATCCTGGATACTTTTGGCGACCCGCAAAAGGTCGGGAAAAAACCAGGTGGTGACATTGCCCAAAACAAGAAAACCTTCCTCATCCTCAAGGCGCTGGAAATCGCTGACGCAGACACCCGTGCCACATTAGCGGGCTACCTTTCGGCAAAGCCTGAAAACGAAGCCGAAAAAATCGCTGCAGTAACCCAGATATTGCAACAGCTGGGTATTCCGGCGCTGGCTGAACAAGCTAAGGCGGGATATCAGGAGGAGGCATTCCGCTGCCTCCAGGCCGTAGCTGCACCGGATGAACGCAAAGCCCTGCTCCGCGAGTTAGCCCTGGGCCTTATGGCGCGGCAGTCCTGATTCAAGATAGCTCAAAAAAGATTTTGCCGTTCCACCAATTGGATTCGATGGCGGCACCATAGCGGCGGTAAAAAGCCAGTGCGGGTTCATTCCAGTCGAGTACTTGCCATTTCACCAAGCGGCATTCTTGTGCCCGTGCCTGTTGCAGGAAGGCCTCAAAAAGTTGTTGCCCAATGCCCAGGCGGCGGAACGGCTCCCGCACCACGAAATCTTCCAGGAACAGCATCCGACCCTTCCAGGTGGAATAGGCTGGATAGTACAAGGCCATGGCGACGACTTCCCCATCGGCATCAGCTACCAGGGCATCAAAGACGCCGGCAGCAAAATCGCGCTGATAATCTTCTAGCGTAGCTACGAATTCTTCGGGCGCTTTTTCATAAACGGCCAGCTCGTGTACCAAGCTATGGATTGGTGCCAAATCTTCCGGCCTGGCCTGCCGGATGGCAATTGGTGGTATGCTCATCTTTTTTTTGCTTGCTTCAAGGTCGTACGTGAAATCCTTGGCTCCCCGCTTGCACCGGTTGTTCTTCTATCTCTACCTGCTTTACTTCTGCGTGTTGCGGCCCGCGCCAGCACCACTCGATGAAGGCCTCTAAACTGCCCTCTGCCCCCTGCGCCTCCGCTCCGACGCTGCCGTCATCTTCATTGCGCACCCACCCGCTCAGGCCCAGTTTCGAAGCCTGCTGTTGAGCAGAGGCGCGGTACCACACGCCTTGCACCCGGCCGTAAATCCGTATCTTGAAACGTTTTTCACTCATTTTGTCCTATCCATTTTACCCCCCCCCACTTTAACCTTTACCCTTTACCCTTTACCCTTTACCCTTTACCCTTTACCCTTTACCCTTTACTTCACCCCTCCCCTCAACAACATAATATACCCACTAAGCACATCCGGGGCAGGCGTGATGCCGCTGACGCGGCGCTCGTAGTAACGGCAAGTATAGTAATAAGTGCCTTCTTCCAGCGCTCGCCCCTGCAGGTTGTTGCCATCCCAATTGATATCAGGGTCGGTAGTGGTAAAGACCAGTTGCCCCCAGCGGTTGAAGACATTGAACTCCACCCGGTCGATGAAGCAGTAGGGATAGGGCCGGAACAAGTCGTTCTGCCCGTCGCCGTTGGGCGTGAAGGTGTTCGGCAAACTATAGTTTGGGCAGTTGTCCAC
The DNA here is from genome assembly GCA_964432875.1 of uncultured Phaeodactylibacter sp. GTDB lineage: Bacteria > Bacteroidota > Bacteroidia > Chitinophagales > Saprospiraceae > JACJYE01. Next base: position 8,292 of record CAYSPJ010000055.1, read on the forward strand.
GCACACGATATTGCTGAACAGGCTCTCGTTGAGCACGGTGTCGACGGCAGTGACGGCGTAGCAGCCCGCAATGCCGATATCTGGTTTGTGGACAAAGTCGGTGATACGGGAGTCGTCAATGGTAGCGACCAGGGTAAAATCGCTGCCTTCAAAAGGCGCGTAGTAAATCCGGTAGCCCACCACATCATCAGTCTCCTCACATAAATCCATGGGGTTGTCCCAACTCAACGTATTGCTCAACAGCTCTTCATCCGTGCAGTTGATCATCTGGTCGCAGGCGTTGGAGACGCGCAGGACGGTAGGGCAGGGGGGGATGTTGTCTACTGGTACGGCACAGGCTTGCTGGGAGTTGTTGAGGAGCGGAGATTTCACTCCGCTGATGCCATAAGATCCGCTGCTGCGCACCAGGTAACAATACTCCTTCCCATTGAGCAGTCCCTGATCGCGGAAAGGCGGTTCTATCACCGTAGCGATAGAGTCGAATAAGCCCTGGTCATTTTGACGGAAAAGGATGTAGCGACTATTCTCCCAAGGCACATCTTCCTGCCAGGAGAGGATGTTCGCTTTATCAGTTGGCTCAATCGACAGGAATACAGAGGAAGCGGGATTGGTTGCGCCCATCAGGTCGTTGCCTCTGACAAAAAAGTTGATTTTGTAGCTATACTGCACCTCGCGCGTATTCAGCCCGGTATCCACGAAACAAGTATCGTTGGCGTTGGCGAAGTCTAGGCTGCTGAAGGTGATGCCGATCGGCTGGAATTCGCTGTCGGCCGGCTTTAGCCCGATGGCACGGAGCACCTCATAACGATAGGGGCCAGGGTTCTGGAGGGTATCCAGATCATCGGCGATGGGCTTAGACCAGCAAATTTCGATTTGGCCATCGTTGGTGCCTGTACTGCGCACATCCACGTTGGTGAGCAGTGGGATATCGCGATTGAGTTGGACACAGGCCTCCTGTGAAGGCAGGCTTTCCACCACATTATAAGTATAAGCGCCGCCGGGAGTGGTTTTAGCAAACTGGCCCAGGATGCGGTAACAATAGGTACGCCCCCTTTCTACATCGCTATCGAAAAAGACGTAGCGGCCATCTTCTTCCTGTCTTATGGGCACGTTGGTCAGTTTGGTATAGCCGCGGCCAGCCAGGCCGGGGCGGCACTCATCGGGGGGGAAATCATTGCTGCCTAGCCTTTTCCAGACGGTGAAGCCGCGGAAGTAGTTGTCGGCCGTATCCTCGCAGGAGTAAGGCTTAGCCCAAGATACCTTCACCTGGCCGGCGCTGGCTTCCGCCCTAACGTCCTCTGGCGGTGGCCCTACCACTTTGATACGCACTGTTCTCAGGGTAGCCAGGCCGCTGGTATCGCCAAAGAAATTGTCAGTAGCTTTAAAGACCACGGAATAGAACTGCCCGGAAATATGCTCACAAGCGGTTTCCCAGCGGAAGGTCCGCCGTACCGGTTGATCCAGGAAAATTGGGGAGTTGGGGGTGAACGTGGCGGGTTTGAACGGCACCTGGAAAGGCCCGCCCAGGGCGGTGAGGCGCACCTTTTGATTGCTCTCGATGAGGGGGGCAGTGCCAATGACTTCGAACTCCAGGACTTCCCCAGCCACGACGCAGATTTCGTTGAAAGGCACGGTGACTTCCGGGGGCAGGTTTTCGCATTCTTTGATGAGGATTTGCATATCGCGCAGGATGGTGTCTATGGCTACACCGCCCCGGTAGGAGATGATGTACATCGCCAGATTGTATTCGCCCGCTTTCTGCGGCGCGTCCCAGATGATATCGCCAGTACGCTCGTTAATGGTGAGTTGGTTGGCCAAAGGGTTGGGCTGGGGGATAAAATTAGGGAAGATGTAGTTGGGCACGGGCGTGCCGACGTCCTGCAAGGGGACGGTGAGCCGATAGGCCAAGCTATCGTTGTTGGGGTCAAAGGCATTGGGGTTGTGGGTAAAGCGACGTCCCACACAACCGATATCGATGGGAGGTTGCAGGAGCACTGGAGTGTCATTACAGCCTTGAAACTGGGGGTTGAGGAAAGTGTACCGCGTTTCCAAATGGAACCTTACCTGGTCAGAACTGGGGTGATTGACGTTTAGGATGCCGCCGTTGCGGTTGGGGTCAGTGGTGGAGATGACATACGATCCCCGGGCGGGGTAGGTATGCCGCAGGACATAGGTATTGTACTTGGTGTCATTCTCCAGGATGACGCCTTGCGGCGGGTTGCCCGGCCCATTGGTGCGGCCGATGCGTTCACAGGTGCCATCGCCCCAGCAGATCGTGAGCGTGTCCCGGTCAGCAGGGCGGCTGCTGGCCTTGGTGTAAGTAGTGATGGTAGCCTCCACCGTCAGGCTCGTCACACAATCGCCAATTTGGCGGACGGTGATTTCGCCGGCGCGGTTGTGGGTTGCCATTAAGGGCAGCGTGCCGCCGAATACGAGGATGGCAAGTAGGAAAATGCGTGTATGGAGGTATAACTTGGACATGAGCTCAAATTAATTTAATAAAAACATGGGGCAAATTACAAAAAAACAAAGGCTCCTGGCAATTGGAATGTAGCAAAGCATGACCCTTGGTGCAATATGTTGTAGGGGGGGCAGCTTCATAGAAATAATAAACGGTTGCATCATGAAAATAGTTTGTAAATGAATGCAATGAGGAAGCCTTAATTTGGGTTTTTGGGTAAAGCTTGCTATCATTGCAGTAGTTTTAGAAATGAAAGAACATGAGGAACAAACTGCCCTTCGTTTTATTTGTCTTGCTGCTGACGTCTTTCTTGTTAGTGGAGCACCTGGATCGCCCGGGCTTGAGCGCAGCTATGCTACAAATAGAAGGGAAAGCAAAGGTTGATCCAGCCTTGCGCGCCTTTGTTGCTGATTACGAAAGCTTCCTGGGCCAGCAACTGGAAGCGGAAGGAGTGCCTGGGGCGGCCGTAGCCATCATCAAAGACGAGTCGTTGGTACTCCTGCGCGGCTACGGACAGCGCTCTCTGGCAGGGCAAGATTCAGTGGACATCCACACGGTTTTCCGCGTCGCCTCGCTTTCCAAGGGGTTCACTGGCGTCTTGGCGGGGATGTTGGTTGAAGAAGGCAAGCTGGCTTGGGATGAACCCGTGCTGACCCGCCTGCCGGACCTGCAGTTGAGGCCCGAAGCTAATGCCGGGGAGCTAGAGCTCCGCCACCTGTTGAGCCATACCAGCGGCTTGCCGCGCCATACCTATTCCAATTTATTGAACATGGGCATGGCTTTCTCCGCTATCTTGGCACGGCTTCCGCAGGTGAAGCCTACGCACCCGATAGGTACTTACCACAATTATCAGAATGTCATCTTCAGCCTGGCGGGCAATATGCTGGAACAAGCCAGCGGACAAGCCTTCCCCGATTTGCTCCAGGGGCACATTTTCAACCCTCTAGGCATGGGCGATGCCTCCGCTACTTATGATGCGATGCTGGCTACCGAAAATGTAGCGCTGCCACACCAAAGGGGCAAGGATGCCTATCTGCCAGCCCAGGTAGAGCCTAAATACTACGAGGTCATCCCCGCCGCTGGCGTCAATGCTAGTATCGCCGATATGGCCCAGTGGCTCCATCTGCTGCTGGGCAACCGCCCGGGTATCGCCTCGCCAGCGCTACTCGACCGGGTCTTCGAGCCCTTCGTGGAAATCCCGACCAACGACCGCGTGCTGCGCAACTGGCAAAAACTACAGGCCGCTCACTACGCCATGGGCTGGCGTATCCTGCAATTGCCGGGCATCCAGCTGGTGCAGCATAGCGGTTTTGTCAATGGCTATCGTTGCGAAATCGCCTTTAGCCGCGAGGAAAAAATCGGTATCGTCATCCTGGCTAATGCGCCAAGCGCTAGTGTAAGCTATGGCATTCAGGCTTTTTTTGAACAGTATCTAGCCCGGATCAAGCCGGAGGAAGGGTAATTTGGCGGCATTAGCCGCGCTTCTTCAGCCCCAGCAATATCACCAAAACAGCGGGTGCATTTTCACCTTGCCGAGGGTATTGATTTCCAGTGTCGGGGCGGGTATTTTGACCCAGTTCACCAGATTAAAAAAAGTGCGTAGCGCCTTGCTGCGAGTAGGGATGCGGCTCAAGTCGGCATCGAGCGAAAGGTAGAACTGCCGGTAGCGGGGGAAAAGCTCCGGGCTGAGCACGTAGCGCTCGCCATTGGGGCCGTCCCATTCGTTGCGGAAGCCGCCATAGAGGTTGCCGGCGCTATAGCCGGCGGCGATGTTGAGCCAGGGGGGGAGCCAAGCTGGTTTGTTGCCGGAGAGGAAAGCATGTGGGTTGACGGAAGCCCAGACGGTGAGGCTGTTGTAGTCTTTGAGGAACACTTCAGCATAGGTGCTGCCATAGAGATCACTGGCCCGCTGGCTCAGGCTGACCGGCTGCCCTCCGCCCTCAGGGTAAACCAGGTAGTCGGGATAATTGAAGCCGGGGTTGGAGGCTTTGAGCAAGATGCGCTGCTCCTGCCAGCCCAGCTCCTGCCCGACGAACAGGCCCGTCCCCAGTACATTGGCCCCCATGTCGTACCAGGAAAAGCCCCATTTGGCCGAGAATCCATCCATCACTTCCACGGTGCTCTGCACCAGGAGGCTTACGCCGGTAGCGAGCCATAGGCTCTTGCGGCGCTCCAAGCCCGTCCATAAGGCCCCACGGAAGCTGAGCGCCGCTTCGGTATAAGCCGACAGGGTATGGCCCGCTTTGTCCATGTCGTTCCACTCGCGCCAATCATTGAAGGTATGGAAGCCCGTAAGCTCGTAGCCTTTATACCAAGCGTGGTAAAGGTAAATGGATGCCCCGGTATAGAGGCCGGCGCCCAGGCCAGCACAAGTCCAGAAACGCACGGGGTCCAGGCTGTCGGCTGGCTCCAGGAACTGCCAGTCCTGGCCGTTGAGGCTGGAAAGTGGCAAGACAAACAAGCTGCAAAAAAGGATGTATCGGCTCATGGTAGTGCAAAGAAAGGCATTTTTAGGCACCTGGGCCTCACCGCGGTAGTTTGATTGTGTCAATTACTGGCACTTCGCCAACTTTGGCTACATTGAAAAAGCCCAAAGGGGGTATTAAAAACAACTGTGCCCCGCCAGTTTTGGCGAGGCACAGTCTTTGTTGGCCAATCGTTTTGGCCGCCGGGCATCTAAAAAACAATCACGCATTCAGAAGGGAAAATACCCGGCATCAAACTCAAGTGTTGACATCAAAGCTTAGCTTTGTACTTCATCAGTTGGGTCCTGGCTTTGTCGGCCGCTTCAGCTAAAGCCTCTTCGAAGTTATCGCTACGGTGTTCAGCAAATAACGTTTGCCCCGGTACGGCGATGCGCAATTCCACCGTTTGTTCTTCACGGCGGCGGCTGCGCTTTTCTCCGACTTTAAGAAACACTTCTGTTTCGATGATGCGTTCGAAGAAGGTTGTCAACTTTCCTACTTTTTCGTCAATTAGGCCCTGGAGGCGCTCGTCTAATTGAAAGGGTGCATTAATAAGTACGTTCATACTCGATATGTTTTTTTAGCTTGGTCAGTTCATGTTGCCTTCCTTTTCAGCCTCTCTTCATGCCCCTAAGTTATAGGCAGTTTCCCATCTTTGGGGTGATATCTGTCAGCATATAGGTTGATAAATATCAGCCCCCAACGGATCCGTGGGGTGCTAAACGCGGCCAATACTTGCACCATAGCCCCAAGCCGCGCTGAAACAATAAACCCCTTGGGCATATTATTATGTAATGAGTACCTTTGAGGTTAACTGAAGATATGAAACGAACGCTTGTACTTATCACGGCATTTTGGGCCAGCCTGGCGCTGGCCGCGCAGCCGTCCCTGGCCGGCCGTTGGGAAGGCTATATCAATCAGGAGGGCACTGCCGATACTTTTTATTACCAGCTGGAAGTAGCGCAACAGGGCGATTTAATCTCTGGGCATTCTACTTCGCGCTCCGCTGACGGTAAAACCACGGCTCGTTTTCAGTTTAGCGGCACTTGGGATGGGGTGGAGCTCATTGTGCAGGAAGTGAAGCAACTGGCGCCCAATACCCCCTGGTGCCTCAAGTACATCCGCTTGCGGTTCCGCCATTCCGCCGGGATGGACTATCTGGAAGGGGAGTGGAAAGCTGATGGCTGTACGCCGGGGCAGGTGCTGCTGCGCCGGCCAGCTTCTCCCATAGCCACCAAGGGGAGCCCGGCAGCTATCGTCGGCAAATGGGCCGGCACCCTCTCTCAATCCGATCGCGACTATGGTTTTTATTTCGAAATGAGCCTTAGCCCGGGTGCTGAAGGGCAGTCCTATATCGTGTCAGAAGGCAACGGGGGGAGCGCTTTTCATCGCTTGCGTTGGGAATATGATGAGCAGGCGGGCCTTTTTTCCTTTCAAGAACAGGAGGTGAGCAGTAAAACCGATGCCCGCTGGCCTTGGTGCATCAAGTCTGGCAGCTTAAAGTATCGTCGGGAAGGCAGCCGCCTGGTGCTGGAAGGTAGCTGGAGTGGCTATATCGAAGGCTTCGACATGAAGACCGGTCCCTGCGCCAGCGGAATAATCTATCTGGAGCGGCCCTTGCCCTCGCCGGCGGCCACTCAGGCCCAAGCTCGCGTGCAGGCGCCTTACGAAGCAGAAACCGGGCGTAAGATGACGGTGGCCCGCGTGCTGGAAGTGCAAAGCCCCAACATCAAAATCAGAGTATGGGACAATGGGGTGGTGGACGGCGACGTGGCGACCATTTTCCTTAACGGAGAGCGGATACTCAACCAATATCGCGTGACCAAGCGCCGGATGGGCATCATCGTCACCTTGAAAGAGGATGATAACTTCCTGGTCCTCCATGCCGAAGATTTGGGCGACATCCCTCCCAATACTGTAGCCATCGCCATTGACGATGGCGTGAAAGAACAGGTCATCATCCTGAGTTCCAACCTGCAGGAAAGCGGGGCGATATTGGTGCGTAAATTTCGGCTGGGCAATTAATAGCAGTTAAACTATATTGATGCGGCTATCGCTTATCCTTTTCTTATTCCTACCGATGCTGGCCGGGGCGGTTGAGGTGCCCAGGGTCATCAACTTCCCGCCGCAGGCCTATCAGGCCCAGCACCAAAATTGGATGGTTGCTCAGGCCCCCAACGGCTTCATGTACTTTGCCAATTCAGCTGGCTTACTGGAATACGACGGGCAGCGCTGGACGCTCTACCCCCTGCCGGAAGGGCAGATCGTGCGCGCGCTGGCTTGTAGCGCCGATGGCCGCATCTTCACCGGGGGCTTTGCCGAGTTCGGTTATTGGCAAGGCCGGGGCGATGGGCAATTGGAGTATCATTCCCTCAGCGCCGGCCTGGTTGATGCCAAAATAGCCCAGGAGGAAATCTGGCACATCCTGCTCGTGGGCGAAAAGGTTTTTTTTCAGTCTTTTTCTGCCCTTTATCAATATGCGAGCGGAGCGGTAACCGCTCTCAGCCTGCCCGGCAATATCATGTACCTGCGCGAGGTAGCTGGCAGGATACTGTTGCCCGTCATTGGGCAGGGCCTCTACCAGATGGATGCCCAGGGGCGCTTTGCCTTCCTCCCGGGTAGCGGTTTCCTGGGCGATATGACCATCATGGATATCCTGCCTTATCAGGGAGGGCTACTGATCTGCACCAACCGCGACGGCTTATTCACCTATCAGGGCGGGCAGTTTATGCCCTGGGCTAACCCGCTGAATAAAAGCCTGAAGACACTGCAGCTCAATAAAGCGCTCTGGCTGCCAGATGGGCGCCTGGCATTAGGCACCATCATTGATGGGCTGTACTGCCTGGATGAAAACGGGCGCCAGGCTTTCCACCTCAATCGGGCGAATGGCTTGCAGGACAACACTATCCTGGCGCTATGCACCAGCCAGGACGGCAACCTCTGGCTGGGCCTCGACCAGGGTATCAGCCTGCTGGCCTTGAGCGATGCCCTGACTTACTTCAATGACCAAAGTGGCCGCATCGGGGCGGTTTATACTGCTGCCATTCACGATGGCCTATTGTATATCGGTACCAATCACGGCCTTTTTGCCAAGCCTTGGCCTCTGCAGCCAGGGCGGCCCTTCCGCTTGGTGGAGGGTACCCCGGGACAGGCGTGGGAAGTGCGGGCTTTTGGCGGCCAACTCTTGTGCGGCCACAACGATGGCACTTTCTTGGTCCAGGGGCAGCGCGCTACAAAAATATCCGATGTGACTGGCGGGTGGGCGACGATACCCGTGCCGGGCCGGCCAGATTGGCTGCTACAAGGGGCTTATACGGGCATTGTCGCCCTGCGCAAAGATAGCCTCGGGGCCTGGCGCTTTAGCCATCGACTGGATGGCTTCCAGCTGCCAGCAAAATCTTTGGCCTGGGACGGCCAGGGGCGCCTCTGGGTTTCCAACCCTTATCGGGGCTTGTACCGTTTGCAACTGGACGAAGAGCTGCGTACAGTCTTCGAGTTGCAGTCTTTCACCAAAGCGGATGGGCTGCCCAGCGAATTGAGGATCAGCATCCAGATGCTGAATGGACAGTTGCTGGCCCGAGCCGGCAACGATTATTGGCGCTGGGACGAAAGCGCGCAGCGCCTGCAAAAAGTGGAGGAAGCACTAGGCCGTCGGCTACCCCAGGAGCCCTGCAGTTTCATCCTCGGTATTGAAGGTGAGTTTTTCCGGGTTTTTCGCAACCGGGTAGAGTGGTTTCAGCCTGATACGATGATCGCTGAATTGCCGCTTGCCCTCATCCCTGATTACGAGCAAATCATCGCTTTGGACGAGCATACCTACCTTTTCTGCTTACACCAGGGCTATGCCCTGCTGGACCGCCGTCGGCATCCCGGCGGGTACGGCCCTATTGCGCCTATCATCACCCAGCTCCGCATCCTGGGCCGGCACAGCTGGTTGGCAGATTTATCTGCCCCGCTTTCATTACCTCCGGGGCGCAATGTACTGCGCTTTAGCTATACCCTGCCTCAGTTTACCGCCGACTGTAGCTTTCGCTATCAATTAAAGGGCTTTGACGAGGGCTGGTCGGAATGGGAGCAAACAGCCAGCCGCGAATTTGCCGCCCTGCCTCCAGGGCATTACCGCTTTGAGGTGCAATCCAGCCTTTCGCCCACTATTGCCGCTTTCGAGTTTACCATCCAGCCACCCTGGTTCCGCTCGCGCTGGATGGCACTGGTCTATATCCTGTTGTTGGCTGCGGCTGCTTTCCTGCTGGAGCGCTGGCAACAAGGCCGCCTCTGGCGGCAGCGCCGCAAATTGGAAGTGCAGCGCCAGAGAGAATTACATCAGGAACGCATCCGCGCCCGCAACGAGCAATTGCAGGTGGACGTGTTGAATAAAAGCCGCGAACTGGCCAACTCTACCTCCAGCCTCATCCGCAAAAATGAAATCCTGCTGCAAATCAAAGAAGAGCTGCAAAGCCTCAAAGATAAAACCAATGACAGCCGCCTGAACCGATATTTCAACAGCTTGTCCCGCCTTATCGACGAGCACATCTCGAGCGAAGATGATTGGCAGCTTTTCGAGGCCAATTTCAACCAGGTGCATGAGGTCTTCTTCAAGAAGCTGAAAGCTGAATTCCCCGAGCTTACCCCCGGCGACCTCCGCTTGGCCGCTTACCTTAAAATGAACCTGGCATCTAAAGAAATCGGCCCCTTGCTCAATATTTCCCTGCGCGGCGTGGAAAACAAACGCTATCGCTTGCGCAAAAAAATGGGGCTACACCCTGACGCCAACCTTACCGAGTTTTTAATGGCGTATTAAGGGCATTAGGCTTTAGGGCGCTTAGCTGGGTTTTTCCCCTTTTCCAATCTTTAGCGCTCACCGCGCGCTCAACTTACCATGGTAGAAAAAGCGTTTGGCTATGCGGAAGATATTGGCTATTATTGTGCCAGCGATAGCAACATAACCAATGCAAGAGCAAAACGAGCACACCATCAGCCTCAATAAATACATCAGCGATACGGGGCGCTGTTCCCGCCGCGACGCGGACAAGCTGATCGCCGAGGGCCGGGTGTTGTTAAATGGCGAAGTAGCCCGGCCAGGCAACCGCGTCGGGCCGGGCGACGAAGTATTGCTGGATGGTGCCCCCATCCGGCAGGAAGACAAGCCTGGTCCGGTCTATCTGGCCCTAAATAAACCCGTGGGTATCACTTGTACGACCGACCAGAGCATCCGCGGGAATATCGTGGACCACGTCAATTACCCGGAGCGCATCTTCCCCATCGGGCGGTTGGACAAGGCTTCTGAAGGGCTGATTTTTTTGACCAATGACGGCGATATCGTCAACAAAATCTTGCGCGCGGGCAATAAACACGAGAAGGAATACATCGTCAGCGTCAGGCAGGAGGTCACCCCTGAGTTCGTCTCCCAAATGTCTGCTGGCCTGCCCATCCTCGGCACGGTCACTCAGCCCTGCATGGTGGAGCGCCTGAGCAAATACACTTTCCGCATTATCCTCACCCAGGGGCTGAACCGGCAAATCCGCCGCATGTGCCAATACCTGGGCTATGAAGTTACTTCCCTGAAACGCATCCGCATCATGAATATCCATTTGGGCAAGCTCAAGCCTGGCCATTGGCGGCGGCTAGCGGAGGAGGAGGTGAAAAAATTGAATGAAGCACTGAAGGGCTCGAAGAAGACCTTTTGAACAATCAGGCCATCATCAGTCTTGGGCTATTCTGCCGTGCCGTGCTGCCCAGCCATTTCTGCCCGTACATGCATTCCTGGCCCTCCTCCTAAAATATATACTGACTTTTGTCATTGGCGTAGTCATGGTGAGGTCGTATCTTAGGGTTTTATGCTAGTAATAAGCTAATATTGTGGAAGTAATTTGCTGAAAGCAAGGGTTTTTATTTTGCCGTTGCAAGTAGCATAGGGGATTATTTTGAATGCCCCAACACGTGAATAGGATAACGAAACAGAGCATTGATGAGGTCACTTCTACTAGCAGTAGCCTGCGCTTGGACTATTAGCGCGGGCGGTCAAAGCGTATTTTTCTTTCAAGACGCTAACCAGTCTGGGTATTACGACTCGGGGCTGGCTTTCCGTTCCGGCAGCAGTTTTTTAGAGCAAGCCGGGCCGACGGGAGACAAGATACCCACGGAGCACAATCTGCCACCTTATGAGGGGGATAACGCCCTGCGCTTGCACTGGCGCTCGCAAGGAGGCGGCGACTGGTCGGCGCTAGTCATTGCGCCAGGTTTCCCTTTTCAGAATATTACCAATACCGATACGCTTTCCTTTTGGGCGTATGCCCCGCAGGCTATCGCCGCGGCCGCTATGCCATTGATATATATGGAGGGCGCGCCCGGCAATACCAAATCTCGTCGTTATAGCCTGGGGCCATATACCGGCAGCCTGCCTGCCCAGCAGTGGGTGCAAGTGAAAGTGCCGCTGAGCCTGTTTTTTGACGACCCCAACCAAACCAACATCAATTTTGCCCAGATAAAAGCCATCATCTTTGGCCAGGACGCAGCCGATGGCACAGAGCATACCTTGCTGATTGACGAGGTAAAAACCTACAACGGCAGCCAATCGGCCGCTTTGGCCGCCCCGCCGGCCAATATCAGCGCCCGGGGCTACGATAGCCACGTGGAGCTGAACTGGCAGCCCGGCAACGAGCCGCAACTGGCTGGTTACCGCATCTATCGCTCCCTGGATGGGGGGCAGAGCTTTCAACCCCTGCGTTTCCTCAGCCCTACCCGTAGCCAGTTTATCGACTTCGTGCGACCCCTGGGCGCAAACCTCAGCTTGCAATACCGTTTTACCGCCTTGAATGCGGCCGATCAGGAATCGCTGGCTTCGGCAGCCGTAAGCGCGGCTACTTTTGAGATGAGTGACGAGGAATTCTTGGAGATGGTACAGGAATACACCTTCCGCTACTTCTGGGATTTTGCCCACCCGGGCTCTGGGCTCATCCGCGAACGGAATACCTCCCTCAATACCGTCACCATTGGCGGCACCGGCTTTGGCGTCATGGCTATATTGGTAGGCATCGAGCGGGGCTTCATCACCCGCCAGCAGGGGCTGGAGCGATTGCTGCTGATGACGGCATTCCTGGAGAATGCCGACCGCTTCCGCGGCGCTTTCCCCCACTGGATGAACGGGAATACCGGTGCTACCATCCCTTTCAGTACCATGGATAATGGGGGCGACCTCGTAGAGACGGCTTTCTTGATCCAGGGGCTGCTTGCCGCCCGTTCTTACTTCAGCGAGGATCAGGCCGATGAGGTTTTGCTGCGCGAAAAAATCACTCAAATCTGGGAAGAAGTAGATTGGGCCTGGTATCGCCAAAACAACCAGAACCTGCTTTATTGGCATTGGTCGCCCAACTTCGGCTTTGCCATCAACCTGCCGCTGCGAGGGTGGAATGAGACCATGATTGTCTATCTGCTGGGTATCGCTTCGCCGACCCACCCCATACCGGCAAGTTTATACCATACCGGCTGGGCTGGCGGCAATTATACCAATGGTTTTACCTATTTCGGTTACGAACTGCCTGTGGGCTCACTGCTGGGCGGGCCGCTGTTTTTTACCCACTACTCCTTCCTGGGGTTCGACCCCCGGGACAAGCGCGACGCTTATGCCAACTATTGGGTGCAAAACCGCAATCAAACCCTGATCAACCGGGCTTACTGCATCAACAATAGCGGGGGATTTGCCGGCTACAGCTCGGTATCCTGGGGCCTGACCGCCAGTGACGACCCGCTGGTCGGCTATCTGGCGCACGAGCCCCACCCCAGCCGCGATAACGGCACCATCGCGCCCACGGCGGCCCTCTCTTCCATGCCTTATACTCCGGACGAATCTTTGGCGGCCCTCAAGCATTTCTACCGCAACCTTGGCCAGCGCCTCTGGGGCCCAATGGGTTTCTACGACGCCTTCAACCTGAGCGAGGATTGGTACGCCAATTCCTATCTCGCCATCGACCAGGGGCCGATTATCGGTATGATTGAAAACCACCGCTCCCAGTTGCTCTGGGACAATTTTATGGCTAACCCCGAAATCCAGGAAGCCCTGGATGCGATCGGCTTTGTGCCGGATACGCTCGCCGTGGCTTCACAAGAACAGTTCGCTGTAGGTGGCGGCATCGTGGTGGAGGTCTTTCCAAACCCGGCAGCTGGGCGCTCGATCATCAAGCTCGAGTTGGATGCTCCAGCGGTTTTGCATGCCGGGCTGTACGATAGTTCGGGCCGCCGGGTATTGGCGCTTTTTCAAGGGCAGGCCTTCCCCACGGGCAAACACATGCTGCCGCTCGAACTGGGGCACTTGCCCAATGGGGTTTATTTCTTGCGCATTCACGATGAAAAAAAAGCGCTAACGGAGCGCATTCTCTTGATAAAATAAATTTTACTTAACCATTTCAAAACTTTGCGACTATGAAACGATATCTGCTAACGCTCCTGGCATTGGCGGCTTTCAGCCTCCTCTCCTATGGCCAGGTTATTTACGAAGACTTTGAAGGCGGCCCCCAGCTAAACTGGCAGCCCTTTGGCGATGGAGTCTTTAACGGCGCAGTGCCCAACCCGCCCGACCAAGACCCCTTGGGTATCAACCCCAGCGCGGAATGCGGCTCTTACACCAAGTCGAATGAGCATGCCTTCAGCCTCTTTATCGCGGTGCTGGATGAGCCGATGGATCTTTCGGTCAACAATCAGTTCCGCATCCAGATCAATGCGCCGGTTACCACCCGCTTTATCTTAAAACTTGAAGGGGCTGGTGAAGCCATCGAGGGCGCGCGCAATATTGGCGTGGCCAACAACTGGATCGAGTATACCTTCGACTTCAGCGCGGCAGCCGGCTTTACCACCATTGACAAAATCCTGATTTTCTTTGACTATGGTGTGGAAGAAAGCAGCGACACCTACTTGTTTGACAATATCGTAGCCTTTCCCGCCGGCGCGTGCGCCGGTACCGTGCCCGATCCACTCATCCTGGACGACTTCGAGTGCCAGCGCAACGTCACTTATGGTGTGCCGGGCTTCACCGACGTCACGGTGGTGGATAACCCCGATGCCTCCGGTATCAACACCAGTGCCAAGGTCGGCCGTTACCTCGACCCGCCGGGCCCCTGGGCTGCTTTGGTCTATGATTACAACTCCCCGGCTGACTTCCCGATTACCCGTGAGGGTAGCAGCGTGGTGAAAATCAAAGTATGGGCACCAGTGGCCGGAAACCTGCTTTTTAAACTGGAAGGCGGCGGCTCTCCTGTGTCTGAAAAACCAGTCCAGATCACCCAGCTCAACCAGTGGGTGGAATACAAGGTCGATTTCAGCGACCAAATCGGTGCCAGCCATCGCAAGCTGGTCTTTTTCTTCAATGCCGGCGTGGACTCTGGCCCGGAAGATGTTTACTACATCGACGATTTAGCCCTGGAGGCCGCACCGAGCGGATCTATCTTAGAAGACTTCGAACCGCAACAGCTTGCCTGGCAGTCTTTGGGGGCAGCGGCAGTTTTCGGCACTTTTGACGGCGTGTTGGCCAACCCGGCACCCAATGCCGTGAACAACAGCGCCAACGTGGGCCGCTACACCAAGGGCAGCAGCCAGTTTGGCGGCCTGCGCGCGCAATTGCCGGCCGGCTTTGCCCTCGGCCAATTCCCGCAGCTCGACCTGCACGTCTGGGCGCCCAACGGCACCAACACCTTTACCATGCGCCTATTCAGCCCCACTCAAGGCTTGCAGTCTGTTAAAGTAAACCTGCCTGCCACCGGCGAGTGGGTAGCGCTCAATTTTAACTTCGAGGATTTCGTTTCTATCACCGATTTCGAGCGCGTCGAGTTGGTGTTTGACGAAGACCTGGCCTCCAGCGGCACTTGGTATTTTGACAACTTGAGCCAAGGCGTCAGCACGGTCGATCCCTGCGAGGGCGTAGAGCCTATCGTCGGCATCGTCGATGACTTCGACTGCCAGCGCAACGTGCCCATCACCGGCGGCGCCGACCGCCTCTCGGTAATCAACAACCCCGACCCGAGCGGCATCAACCCTAACCCGCTTGACAAAGTGGGCGAGTACCGCGACCCCCTCGATGAGTGGTCGGCTTTGGTGTACAACTATGGCGAACCGATTGATCTCTCTCTCCGCAACCAGCTGAATATCAAGATATGGTCGCCTGATATCGTACCCCTGCTCTTCAAACTGGAAGGCGGCACGAATCCATCTCAGGTCGAGATTTTCACCGACGTCACCGCAACAGAAGAGTGGGTGCAGTATGTCATCGATTTTAGCGGGTACGAAAATTCCGACTTCACCCGCCTGGCTATTTTCTTCAATGCCGGCCAGTTGCCCGGCGAAGAGACCTTATACTACATCGATGACATCGAGTGGCGCCGCAGCCCGTACACCGGCTGTATTTCTGATTTTGAAACACCGGATTTTACGGTAGACAATTGGCGTTATTTTGCCAACGGCTCACTGGAGGGCACGGAGTTTGAGGTGGTTGCCAACCCTAACCAGGATGCGGTCAACTCGAGCGAAAATGTCGGGATTTTCCTCAAAGCTCCCGACGGCGCAGTTTTTGCCGGCATGTTTGCCAGCCTGGCAGCGCCGGTTACTTTGCCCACCGACAACAAGACTATCCGCATGAAAGTGCTGGGGCCAGTTGCCGGGCAGATGGTCTTCAAGCTCGAAGGCGGCCAGGCCGGCGCACCCAACTCGGGTGACGTCTTTGCCGACTACACTACGGCCAACAGTTGGGAAGAACTGGTGTGGGACTTCAGCGTCCTGCCGGATAATGCCCTGCATGGCGTTATCACTTTCATCCCCAACTTTGGTGTAGTACCCGATGCGGTGCAAACCTTCTATTTTGACGACATCGTCATCGCCGATGCCCAGTGCATCACTACGGGTTTGTTCCAGGCGCCTAGCATTGAGGCGCTCAAGGCATTCCCCAACCCCGTAGAGGATATCTTATACGTAGAAAACACGGAAGCGTTGAGCCATTTTGTCGTTTTCAACGCGATGGGGCAGCGCCTGAGTGTCGTGCAGGTGTTAGGCCAGCCAGTCGCTTCAATTGACGTGGCTCATCTACAGCCGGGCATGTACGTCTTAGCCGGTTATAACCGCCAGGGCGCTCTGGTGGCCAATGCCCGCTTTGTGAAGCAATAGAGAGATACATAGTCAACTTTTCATAACCAGGCAGAGGCGCTGCAAATGCGCCTCTGCCGACTCTCAACCTTGGCGCTATGCATTGGAGAGCAATGGCATTCCTGCTGGCGGCAGCTATTTTGCCAGCCTGTGGGCCAAAGACAGCAGATCAGGGCAGCACCAGCAGCCCAACCCCAGCTTTTAGCCTGGACGAGCTTCAGCAGCGCACCTTCCTCTACTTTTGGGAACTGGCTGATACGGTTTATGCACAGGTACCCGACCGTTATCCTACCCTGACCTTTTCCAGCATCGCCGCCACGGGCTTTGGGTTGACGTCTTATCTGGTAGGGGCGGAGCGAGGGTATATTACCCGCGAGCAGGCGGCGCAACGGACGCTAAAAACCTTGCGGGCCCTATGGGATTTGCCGCAGGGGCCGGAGGGGTCGGGCGTGAGCGGCTACAAGGGCTTTTTTTACCATTTCCTTACCCTGGACCAAGCCTTGCGTTATCAACAGGTCGAGCTATCGACCATTGACACCGGCTTGCTCATGGCCGGCGTGCTCAGCGCCATGAGCTATTTTGATGGCGAAGATGAAACCGAGCAAGCCATCCGCCAATTGGCCGATGCGCTCTACCGGCGGGTGGAATGGGACTGGGCGCTGAACGATTCCGGGCGCCTCTCGATGGGGCATCATCCGGAAAAAGGCTTCATCTCCAGCGATTGGCGTGGCTACAACGAGGCGATGATTTTGCTGGTCATGGCTATTGGGTCACCTACTCACCCCATCCCGGCAGAGAGCTGGCAGATTTGGTGCGAGACTTACGACTGGGCAGAGTTCGAGGGGGAAGAGCACGTCAATTTCGCGCCACTCTTCGGCCATCAGTACAGCCAGATGTTCATTGACTTCCGGGGCATCCAGGACGAATACATGCGTCAGAAGGGCATGGATTACTTCGAGAACTCACGGCGGGCTACCCTGGCCAACCGCAAGTATTGCATCCGCAACCCCTTCGGCTTCGAAGGATACAACGAAAATAGCTGGGGCTTGACCGCTTGCGATGGCCCAGCTAATGAAAAGCGTGAATGGAAAGGAAGGGAAGTACAATTTCACACTTACTTTGCCCGTGGTGCGGCAGCCTATGAAGTTAAGGATGATGGCACCATCGCCCCCACGGCGGCAGGCGGTTCTATCCCTTTCGCCCCCGAGGTTTGCCTGCCTGCTTTGCAAGCGATGTGGGAGCAACACTACGAGAAGCTGGTAGGTGAATACGGCTTCCGCGATGCCTTCAACCTAAGCTATACTTTTGGCAAGAGGAATGAAAACGGTTGGTTCGACGTGGATTACCTCGGCATCGACCAAGGCCCCATCCTGATCCAGGCTGAGAACCATCGCTCCGGCCTCGTCTGGGAGCTGATGAAAAAAAACCCTTACATCGTTGAGGGCTTGAAAAAGGCGGGGTTTACCGGAGGATGGCTGGACCAGATGTAAGGGCGGCACTTGTGCCTGCCCATAATCAATCAGGGCGGCCATAAGGGACGCCCCAATAAAAATAACAATACCATGAAATCAACAACCCTACCCATTTTAATCACCCTGGCGCTGCTATTCAGCGCCTTCGCCCCCGGGCCGTCTGGCTTGAGAGATAACCCGCCAGCCGACCCCTGGGCAAAAAAAATAGATTCGGTACTCGCCCTGATGACGCTGGAAGAAAAAATCGGGCAGATGACCCTGTTTACCAGCGATTGGGACGTGACCGGGCCTACTCTGCGGGCTACCTACAAAGAAGACATCCGCAGTGGAAGAGTTGGGGCTATTTTCAATGCCCATACGGCCGACTACGTGCGGGAATTACAGCGTCTCGCCGTGGAAGAGACCCGCCTGGGCATCCCCTTGATCTTTGGCTATGACGTCGTCCACGGCTACAAAACCATCTTCCCCCTCCCGTTGGCGGAGGCGGCTAGTTGGGATTTGGCAGCCATCGAGAAGGCGGCGCGCATTGCCGCGGTCGAGGCCACGGCGGCCGGCCTTAATTGGACTTTCGCCCCCATGGTGGACATTGCCCGCGACCCCCGCTGGGGCCGCATCGTCGAAGGCGCTGGCGAAGATGTTTACTTGAGTAGTCTGATTGCCGCAGCCCGTGTGCGCGGCTTCCAGGGCGAGGATATCAGTGCCCCCAATACCCTGCTGGCTTGCGCCAAGCATTTTGCCGCTTACGGCGCTGCCCAGGCCGGGCGCGATTATCATACCGTGGACATCTCCGATCGCAGCCTGCGCGAGACTTATCTGCCGCCCTTCAAAGCAGCAATTGATGCCGGCGTGCGCACCTTCATGACCGCCTTCAATGAGCTAGACGGGGTGCCCGCCACCGGCAGTAAATACCTGCTCACCGACATCTTGCGCCAGGAGTGGGGCTTCGATGGCTTTGTCGTCACTGACTATACTTCCATCAATGAGATGGTGCTCCACGGTTTTTCCCGCGATGAGAAGCATGCCGGCGAGCAGTCCGTTAATGCGGGGGTGGACATGGATATGCAGGGGGCTGTTTTTCACAACTACCTCGCGCAGTCGGTGGCTGAAGGCAAGGTGAAGGTCGCCGATATTGACCAAGCGGTGCGCCGCATTCTGCGCCAGAAGTTCGAGCTGGGCCTTTTCGAGGACCCCTATCGCTACTGCGACATGAAACGGCAGGAAGCTACCCTGCTGGCCAAAGAACACCTCGATTTTGCGCGCGAGATCGCCCGCAAGTCCATCGTTTTGCTGCGCAACGAGAAACAGGTCCTGCCCTTGTCAAAAGGCCTGAAAACCCTGGCGGTCATTGGCCCCTTAGCCGACAACAAGCGCGAACTGCTCGGCTCCTGGCACGGCGCGGGGAATGCTGAAGATTGCGTGACCCTGTTGGATGGTATCCGGCAGGCGGTAGGTTCCAAGACGGAGCTGCTCTATGCCAAGGGCTGCGAGCTGACTGGCGACAGCCGTGCCGGCTTTGAGCCCGCTCTTCTGGCAGCGATGAAAGCTGATGCCGTAGTGCTGGCTATCGGCGAAGGTGCCGACATGAGCGGCGAAGCCGCCAGCCGCACGCAACTGAGCTTGCCCGGCGTACAGCAGGAACTGGCCGAGGCGCTGATTGCCACTGGCAAGCCCGTCGTAGTCGTGCTGATGAACGGCCGGCCGCTGTGCCTCCCCTGGATCGCCGAAAATGCTCCAGCCGTGCTGGAGGCCTGGCTCCTCGGCACCCAAGCCGGCCCAGCTATCGCTGATGTGTTGTTTGGCGATTACAACCCTTCCGGGAAACTGCCAGTGACTTTCCCGCGCAATGAAGGGCAAATCCCCATCTACTACGATATGAAGAATACCGGGCGCCCCTTCAACGCCAACGACAAATATACCAGCAAGTACCTCGACTCGCCCAACGAGCCGCTCTACCCCTTTGGTTATGGCTTGAGTTACACCACTTTTAAGTACGCCAACCTCAAACTCAGCGCTCCGTCATTCGCAGCAGGTGAAAAGCTCGGCGTAACGGTTGAAGTAACCAATACCGGCCAATATGATGGGGTGGAAACGGTACAGCTCTACCTGCGTTGCATCACGGGTAGCGTCACCCGCCCGGTGAAAGAACTCAAAGGCTTCCAGCAAGTCCTCTTGCGCAAAGGGGAAACGAAGACCGTACGCTTTGAACTGACGGAGGAGGACTTGAAGTTTTACGGCTTTGACATGCAGTTTGCCGCTGAAACCGGAGACTACGAAGTGTTTGTAGGGACGAATTCGGCGGAGCTGTTATCACAAAGAATGGTATTTAAATAAAAAACGCGCAACGCTACAGTTGCAAAAATTCAGCTGAGGAATAGGCTGTATCACTTTTTACTTTTTACTTTTTACTTTTTACTTTTTACTTTTTACTTTTTCTTTTTTCCAAAACAGCCTAAGCTTAATCTACAAAAACTCATCGGATTATGAAAAAGCAAACATTAACAAATTGGCTATGGCTGCCCCTGCTGTTGGCCGCTTTTGGCCTACAGGCGCAGCAAGTGAAGGTGGCGGGCAACGTCACCTCTAAAGAGGATGGGGAGACCTTGATCGGGGTCAATATCCTGATTAAAGGCACTGCTAGCGGGACGATTACCGATTTTGATGGGAATTATGAGCTAACGGTGCCTTCGGCCGATGTGACGCTGGTATTTTCCTACACTGGATTCGAAACCGTGGAAATCGATTTAGCCGGCCGCACCCGCCTGGATGTGGTGATGAGCTTATCTCGTCAGTTGCTGGATGAAATCGTGGTGGTCGGTTACGGCACGCAACGCAAGAGCGACTTGACCGGCTCCATCTCCTCGGTCAAAGCAGAAGAGTTGCAGCGCATCCCCTCTGCCAACCTGGAGCAGGCCCTGCAGGGCCGCGTATCCGGTGTGCAGGTGACGCCGGTATCCGGCGAACCGGGGGCTGGCGCCATCATCCGCATCCGTGGCACGGGCACGCTCAACGATGCCTCGCCCTTGTACGTGGTGGACGGGATGTTGCTCAACGATATCTCCTTCCTCAACCTCAACGATGTGGAATCCGTGGAGGTGCTCAAAGACGCTTCGGCTACGGCGATTTACGGTTCGCGGGGTGCCAATGGGGTCATCATCATCACCACCAAGAAGGGGCAGCGCCAGGGGGCGGTATTTTCAGCTTCTGCTTTTTATGGCGTACAGAACGTGCTGAAGAAAATCGATTTAGTCAATGGGGCGCAGTTTGCGCAGTTGGCCAATGAAGTGGCAATCAATGAAGGCCGCAACCCGCTCTTCGCCAACCCAGAGGCTTTTGGCGAGGGCACGGATTGGCAGAGCGTCATCTTCCAGCCAGCGCCCATCCAAAACTATCAGTTTTCGGCTAATGGGGGCAGCGAGAGCATGATTTACAATCTCAGCCTGAACTACTTCGGGCAAGAGGGCATCGTGCGCGGCTCGGAATTCCAGCGCCTTACCATGCGCCTCAATAATGAGTATACCCTGTCTAAACGCTTTAGCTTCGGGCACAATTTGTCTATGATTTACACCCAGCGCGATGTGGCTGCCGATGTGGTGCCTACGGCTTATCGTGCCGAGCCCATCGTGCCGGTGCGGGATTCGCTGGGCAATTTCGGCGATGCTACCGTTCGGGTGCCGATTTCCAATCCTGAGGCGCAGATCTTTTACAACAACAGCGCCAATTTCGGCTACCGCACAGTGGGCAATGCCTATCTGGATGTACGCCTGCCGGCCAACCTGGTTTTCCGCAGCAACCTCGGCATGGATTTGGAGAGTACCCAAGGGAAATCTTTTGTGCCGCAGTTTGAGGTATCGCCTACCAGCCTGCAGCGCAATGACGTCAGCCGGCTTTCCGTTAATCAGGGGCGTACTTTTTCATGGCTTTGGGAGAATACGCTTTCATACAATAAAGAATGGACGGATCACCGCCTGAATTTGCTGGGCGGTATTACTTCGCAGGAATATACTTTTGAGAACCTGGGCGGCGGCCGCATCAATTTCCCGGGTGAGTCGCCCGAATTTTACTACCTGAATGCTGGCGAGGTGCTGGGGCAGACCAATTTCAACACCAGCTTTTCCTGGAGTATGCTATCCTACCTCTTCCGGGTAAACTACACCTTGATGGACCGCTACCTCTTCACCGGTAGCTACCGTATCGACGGCTCCTCTCGCTTTGGGGAGAACAACCGCTACGGGCACTTTCCCTCCCTGGCCCTGGGGTGGAATCTTTCCAACGAAGCCTTTATGGATAATGTCGATTTCATCAGCCGCCTGAAGCTGCGCGCCAGTTGGGGGCAGATCGGCAACGACAAAATCGGCGCTTATGCTGGCCGGCCTACGGTAACCACCAACCTGAATACGGTGCTGGGCCGCGATCCGCAACTGATCAATGGCGCATCCATCGTCAGCTTGGCCAACCCCTCTATCAAGTGGGAGGCCAACACTCAGTCCAATGCCGGCTTTGAAGTAGGACTGCTAGACAACCGCCTCGTCGCCGAGGTGGACTACTACAACCGGGTGACTGATGATATCCTGGTGTCGGTGCCAATCCCTGATTACATCGGCGCTGACCAATTCCCGATTGTCAATGCGGCCAAGGTGCGCAACTCTGGCTTTGACTTCAACCTCGGCTGGCGCGAACGGCGGGGCAGGGTCTCCTACAACCTCAACTTAGTAGCTTCTACCGTAAATAATGAAGTGCTGGGCCTGGGTGAAGGGCAGGAAGCTATCTTCGGCGGCGGCCTGGGCATCGGCGGCTTGCTAGGTACCCGTACCGTGGTTGGCCAGCCCATCGGCTCTTATTTCGGCTATGTGGTGGAAGGGGTCTTCCAAAACCAAGCCGAAATCGACGCCTTACCCAGTTGGGGCCGGGAAAGGCCGGGCGACTTGCGCTATGCCGACATTAACGGCGATGGGGTCATCACTACCGACGACCGCACCTTCATCGGCAGCCCCATCCCGGATTTCATCTATGGCCTGAGCGCTGGGTTTGACGTAGCCGGCTTCGATTTCGTCATCGACTTCAACGGGCAGCGCGGCAACCAGATTATCAACGCCAAAAAGATGGCGCGCTTCGGCACCTATAATTTTGAGTCCTCTTACCTGGACCGCTGGACGGGGGAGGGCACCAGTAATGCTGAGCCGCGCATCACCAATGGCGGCCACAACTACGAAATGTCAGATCGCTTCATCGAAGACGGCTCTTTCTTGCGCCTGCGTACCCTGCAGGTGGGCTATACCTTGCCATCGAATCTGCTGGGCCAGCTCAAGCTTTCTAAGCTACGGGTCTATGCCAATGGCACCAACTTGATTACCTGGGACAATTACTCGGGCTATACGCCCGAAATATCCTCCGGCTCGGTTATCGATGTGGGGATTGACCGGGGCGTATTCCCGATTGCTAAGGTATTTACGGTTGGGTTGGATATTGGGTTTTGATTGTTGTTGTTATTGTTTATAGAGACAATTCATGAATTGTCTCTACAATGGGATACCAAACAGAAATATTTCTAAAATGTCAAAAAACGACATCATGAAAAAACATAAAATCATCCTCATCTTCTCTTTAATCCTCATCGGCACTGCCTGTTCAGAAGATTTCCTGGACAAGAAGCCGCTGGGGCTACTCACCTCGGATACCTTTTTTCAAACCGAGGAGCACGCCATCTGGGCGACTAATGCCGTTTACAACATCCTCCGCAGCTGGGAGGTGCACGTCTTCAGCTACATCGGCATGACGGACATCGTTTCAGACGATGCCGACAAAGGCAGTACGCCAAGCGACGGCAATTTCCTGCTGGAGATCGACAATTTTGAGTACGATGCCGGCAACATAGCCGTTAGCACCGTCTGGTCGGGCTACTACCGCGGCATTTACCGTGCCAACCTCTGCATCCTGAATATCCCCGATATGGACATCAACCCAACCCTGCGTGATCGCCTGGTGGGGGAGAACAAATTCCTGCGGGCTTATTTCTACTTCAATATGGTGCGCTGGTTCGGTGGGGTGCCCCTTATCACACGGCCACTAGCGCCAGAGGAGTACAAGCAGGCCCGCGCTACCGAAGCGGAAGTTTATGCTCTTATTGAGCGCGATTTGCTAGACGCCAT
>CAYSPJ010000056.1:0-31209 GCA_964432875.1 uncultured Phaeodactylibacter sp.
CGAACAACTCTAAAAATTAGTTTCAATCTTGTCCGTAATTGGACATAACGGGCGGCCCAGCCGCAGCGCCTCCCCCTCCTCAGCGATCTCGCGGGCAGGGGGAGGCGTTGGCGGCTGGGCGGTGTTGGCGGGGGTAGCTTGGGGCCCAGCCTCAGAAAGCATAATCAGCATGGAGCAAGAAGAAAGCAGGTACCGCATCCACCGCATTTTTGAACCAGAGGTAAGCGTCGCTCTGCAGGCTGGCGTACTCCCGGAGGTTGGGGAAATTGACGATGCGCAGGCCGATGAGCAGAGGCTTTCCCTGCACCGCAAGGCGGCGCTGGGCACGCAACTGCAGCCCGTCCAGGCGGGCGATGCTGCCGAAGCTGCCTTCAGAAAAAGTGCGGTTCCAGGTGCTGCTGATCTGCCACCCGTCGGGCTGGTACATGCCGGTGAAAGCCCCGCGCCAGGAGCCGATCCGGTTGACGGTTGTAGCCGGGCTGCCGGGCCGTGAGGCATGCTGGATGCTGCCGTGGCTTTCGGCTATGATCCGGAACTGCCGCCAGGGCGCGAAAGATATCTGCCCGCCAGCCTCGCCGCCCGCATGGCGCAGGAAAAAGCGCTCCCCCTCGGCGGCATACTCTCCAGTGCCGTTGCTGAAAGAGGCGTCCAGGCGGATGTTGCCCCGGAGCTTGGAGACGAACCGATCCCAGTGCGCGTTGATGGCCAGCGATTCGTTGCCGCGCGAGAAGAAGGGCGCGGAGATGGACAGCGAATTGGCGAAGCGGTCGGCAGAGCGCCACGCCTGCTGGCTGAAATTGTAGCGCAGGCTGACGAACCAGGAGCGTAGCTTGAAGGCGTCGCGCGCCCCGTAGCGCAGGAGCAGGAGGTGCCCCGAGGGGTTCTGAGGCCGGATGTCTTGCTCGTTGACCCCATAGCTGTCGAAGAGGTAAGGCAGCGAGATGAAGTAGTGGGCCGGCAAGCTCTGCTCTTGGTAGGCGTAGCTCAGGCGGCCCTCCGCGCCCGGCCGGAATTTTTTGTCGAGGGCGGCGCGAAAAGTAGTGGCCTGGAGCCGGAGCTGCGTATCTTCGGCATAGCCCGCCCTCAGGTCACGCCCTTGCAGGGACGCCCGCCAGCTGGTTTTCGCGCCCAGCCGCCCCGACAGGCGCAGGCTCAGCCCAGCCTGCTGCGTGCGCACCTGCTGCGGCTGCTGCGTGTCGGCAAAAAGGGGGAAGGCGCTGCCGCCTGCCGCTGCGGACAGGCCCGCCTCGTTCTGGAACGAAGAAGCCGAGCGCGTGTAGGCCGGCTCTGCCTCGAGGATGAAATGCTTGGCCGCCCAGATGTACCGCGCCAGGAATTCCGCTTGGCGGTGCCGCCATTCCAGGCGTTGCGACAACCGGGACAGGCTGGTATCGGCACCCCAGAGCAAGGGGAAGTCGTCATTCTGCGCCAGCAGGTACTGCGGGAGCACACAGCGGGCGGCGCCCGCTTGCAGCTGCAATACGCTCCGGCTGCCCGTTTTCTGCGTGAAAAGCGCCGTGGCCGAGCCGTCCTGCTGGCTTTCTCCCTCCTCGATCCGATAAGCCCGGATCGCTCCCCGGCGGGATTCTTCGATCAAGGAAAGGGCCTCCCGCTGTCCGCCGTCCCAGCGGGCGAAGGCTTGGAGGCTGCGCCCCTGGCCCTTGCTGACGTGCTTCAGGTATAGCTCGGCGCCCGCCATCGCTTGGCTGAGCCGCAGCTCGCGGGCGGTGCGCAGGCGGTAGGCGCCCTCGTCCAGAAAGAAGGCCTGCTCGTCGGCGGCCCCCTGCCGGCCCCTATGGCGGTAGAGTGTCGCATTGGCAGCCGCCTCCCAGCGCTCGTCGAACTGATAGTTGGCGCGGAGCGTGGAGAAAGACCTGCTGGTGGCGTCGGTGAACTCTGCGGGCAGGCCCGGGTTCCTCAAGCCGGAGATCTGCTGGAATTCAGGCGCGCGGTAAATGCCGCGCTTGATGTCCTTTTCCTCAAAACTGCTGTAGGTGCTCTCAATCTCTCCCGCGCCGGACACGCTCCCCGTATTCCCGTTGCTGCTGATCAGGATGGCTTTCAGTTTTTTTGAAAACGAGAAGGCATTGGCGTGAGCGACGCCTTTGAGGCTCTGGTCGGCCCCCATGCCCGCGCCGGCGTCGAGGGTGCCGTTGAAGACCGTCCTCTTTTCATCTTTGAGCTTCAGGTTGAGCACGACGGCATCTGAGGTGTTCACTCGGCTCAAGACCGGGTTTTCCTGATAATGGTCGATGACTTCCACTTGCCCGATGAACCCGGCCCGGATATTCCGCGTGCCGATGGTATATTTGCGGCCGAACAAGTCTGCCCCTTCGATGAGTACCCGCTCGATCGGTTTGCCGTTGACCGCGATCTGCCCGTCGGGCTTGACCTCGATGCCGGGCAGCTTCTTCAGGATGTCTTCCACATTGTATTCGGTGGAGTCGAGGAAAGCCTTGACGTCATAGACGGCCGTGTCAGATTTTTGGGTGATGGGCGGGCGCGCGCGCGCGACGACGACCTCTTTCAGCTCATTGGATCTGGGGCGCAGGCGGATATTAAACGGCCCGGCCGCGCCGGGGTCGAGGGGAAGGGCCTTCTCTTCGTAGCCGAGATAGCGGGCATGGAGCAGCAGCTTCCCGCCCGCCTGGGGCAGGGCGAGGCTGAACCGCCCGTCCTCGCCGGCTTGGGCGAAAGCAAGGTAGGCCGAGCCGGTATCGGGGGTGATATAGACCAGGGCCGCGGGCAGGGGCTGGAGCGTCAGGCTGTCGAGCACCCGGCCGGATATCTCCGGGCCGCTTTGCGCGGAAGCGCTGGCGGCCGCGAGCGCCTGGAGGGCCCAGGCTAGCGCGACCAGATGATATCCACGGTATATCATGTCAATTTTTGCCCGCGCGCTGCCGTTTGTAAGCGCTGATGATGGTGAATTTGCCCCGCTCGATTTCGTAGTCGGCGGGCGGGTCGTCATTGGTGACAATGACCCCAGGCCTCGCAAGGGACTCCGATTTGAGCAATCTATCAATGACGTGCCGCTCGAATTCGCTCCAAGTCATCTCCCGGCCCTCCACGGGGCGCTTGATCTCGCGCTCGCAAGGCGAGCGGTAAGACACGAAGCTGTACTTCACCTTGCCGTCACGCGAAGCCGCCTCCAAGATCATGCCCGGCAAGCCGCTCAGCTTGTAGGGCCCCAGGCCGACCGGGATTTCCGGGGTGAACCACACGTCGTAAACCCGCCCGCCGAACTCGCCCGCCGCCGCGATGCAGCCGAAACCTCCGATGTCCTTGGTATCCCCTTTGATGTGCCAGGCGATCCTGGGCAGGGTATCCCTGAAAATGAAAATTTCTCCGGGCGGGGCCGAATATTCCGATTTGTAGTACAGATACTGCTCTTTCAGGTGGGTGAACACGGGCAGACCTTCTGCGTCGCCCTTGATATAAGCGGGCATGGCCGTCTCCAAGTTTTTGTACGCGTCAGCTTTGGGGAAATCATTATGGACGAAGAGCCCTTTTTCATGGTCGAAGTACAAGGTGTTGGCGCCGTCGTGTACAGGGCCTTTCACCAAGCGGGTCTGGCACTCGTAGGTGATCTGAGCGCAGAAATTTTGGGCGCTGCCCGCATGGAAGCAACAGAGGCAGAGAGCAGCGAGGAGAAATCGCGTCTTTTCCATGTGTCATGAAGGTTGGGGCAAACCAGCAGAGCGGCAGAGCGCTCCGGCTGGTTCGCGCTGTGGTCAGTACTTATTAGTTTTCTTCTTGGTTACAGTAATGAATATAACCGGCTGCACAAGCACATGCCTTAAAGCCTGCCTCTGCCGCAGCACAAGTAGAGGCTGTGACAGTGCACTCCCCGGTTGAAAACTGCCAAGTACAAGCTCTCATCTCTCCAAACTCCAGGCCGAATCCCTGGCTTAGGAGCTGGCTTTCCGTGATGGTGTACTCCGAGATGCTGCCATCCAGGTGTTCGATGCTCACGATGACGACACGCCCAGCTTCCGTGCTTTCGGGAGAAGCATCCTTGGCCTTCGCGGCGCCGCTGAAAGCAACCAACGAAAAAGAAAACGTCACAAGCACTGCTAAAAATTGTAAAAGCTTCATCAGAAAAGATTTTGTGATTACCCCTACTTCTTTTTTAGTGATTTTCGGGATAGCGCACTATCGGATAAAACAAAGTTTTGGCGCCTTGTGCTTTGCCGATATCCAATAATGTAAATTTACTCACATCCGGATGAAAGTTTCTGGGCCTTTTTGGGTGTTCTTGGGTCTTTTTGAGCAGATTTGACCCATTTTGGGAATCTCCACATTTAGAGTAAGCTCATTTCTTGAATCCATAGGTCTTTTTCTTCTTTTGTCATCTTTTCAGGCAGCCCCATCGCTCGATACAACTGAATCAAATCCCTCGGCAACAATACTCCGCGATCTTTAGACAGCTTAATCCCCATGCTTTCTATTCGGCGACTTAAAGTTTTTCGAGAAATAACGTACTCTAGAGCGACTTCCTGTCTGGTTTTGGTCTTTTTCATAGCAATTAGTTTTAGGTTGCATAAATATATCCCAATTTGTGCTTTGATTCATTTGCTGATCATGAATTAGCATGCCAAGTTTTTTCGCCGCCAACTCTGTAATAGACGCAAGTTTACGCTAAATCTTTCGCATTTGCAATGGAAAGCAATGTTTTTTTTCAACAAAATCATTGTCAATAGAATATTAGTTCAACCACCAGCGTGTCAGCGGTTGAAAAATGGAGTGTGCTGTGGCTTTGACGAGGTGCCCCCCAGGCAGCTGGCCAAAACGGGGCATCAATCCTCGAACAGCCCGCCGAGCGGGCTGTTCGCTTGGCTGATCTGGCGGTTGTTTGCCCTGTGGAACCATCTTAGCCAGCCAAAGACCTTGTTTCACAGGGCTGACGCGGAGGTAGCGCAGCGTGGGTCCTATACCCAAAACAGAAGGATGCTACTTCGCGCTATCCCGTTTTCGCTTCGCTTGTCGGGACGCCAGCGTTTGAGACAGGCGCCTATTGGCAATAGCTCGGCTTGCGAGCCCTAGGATCAGCAGGCGGCCGCAGCCGTATAAGCAAACTCGTATAGGCTCGGAGCGTCCGGCAGCTTGAGCAGCTTGCCCTCCCAATAGGAACAAGTCATCGCCAAAGCCCTAGTGCCCCGGTATGCGCCCCGCAAAGGGCACCTTCAGCGATAAGACCACATTGCGCCCCTGTTCCGGCACGTTGATGAGGCGGTAGCGGCTCAGGTGGTTGAGGTAGTAAGTATCGAGGATGTTTTGCACTTGAAGGTTGAGCGCCAGCTCCTGTCCACCCCAATTGAAGGTAGCCCCCAGGCCCACATCCCACAACTGGTAAGCCGGTGTTGGGCGCTCGGCGCGGTCGACCCTTAAGGGGCCCTCCGCCGCAAAGAGGTACTGGTGGCCCGCTTCAAAATATAGCTCTTTGAGCCATTGTCCGCGGCTGATGCTATACTGTAGGCTGGTACGGATGGCCGGCTGGGGGGTAAAGGGGAGTGCTAGCCGGGTATTGAGGTTGTAGCTCTGCACGAAGTCCGTAGCTTGTTGCAGGCTCAGGAAGGGCAAGATATCCCACGTCCACTCCAGTTCAAAACCCGTGTAAATGGCATCGTCCTGGCGGTACTGGAAAATCTGGCCGGCTTCTGGTAGCGGGGAAAAGCGCGCCGGGAAGGTGGGCCCGAGGTAGATGTAATTGTCAAAGTAATTGAAATAAGCTGAGAAGCTGCCCGAAAAGCGCTCCAGTTCCAACTCCATGCTCATGTCCAGTTGATAGCCATGCTCAGATTGCAGGTTTGGGGTACCCACCTCATGCCGGAAGGTGCCGTGATGGATGCCATTGGACACCGTTTCAGCGGGGTAGGGCACGCGGAAACTCTTGCCAAAGTTGAGCTTGAGGAACCAGATATCTTCCCGTAAAGCAATATTGGCACCAATGGAAGCCGACCAGTTGAAGTAGTCGACATCAGTAGCCGGGGCGATGAGCGAGTCGATGATGTTCTCGTTGCTATCCCAGACCCACTGGCGGGTAAAATCGGTGCGGTTGCTGGCATAGTCTAGCCGTAGGCCGCCATTGGCTAGCCAGCCTGGTGCCAGCTCTTTTTCCCCCAAGGCAAAGATGCCACTGCGCAAAGTGCGGAAGCTGGGCAAAAGGAATTCAAAGCCGCCCCGGCGGTTTTCCTGCCATTGGGCGTTGCCGCCATAAATCATTTTCCAGCCCGCGATAGGGAGGTGTTCGTAGTGAAAATTGGCGCTGAGGGTATGCAGCCCAAGCTCCAGCGCGAGCGTATTGCCCGGGTCGATTTGCGAACTGGGGATGCTGTGGAATTCCGGGAAGGAAAACTCCCGGCGCAGGTTGAACTGATAGCCGAGGTTGAAGTCGAAGTGATCCTTGCCCCGGAAGATGGTCTGGTGGAAAGACAATTTGTAGTGGTCCACCTCCTGGCTGGGCACGTCAATATCACGGCGGTTGCCGTCGTCCTCCAGAGCATAGGAGCGAGGTATGCCCACGGCACCAGCAAACAAGCCGGCCTTCAGAGAATAGTGAGAAAAAATGAGCCTGCTGATGCCCCAGTCCCGTTTCAGCCCTGCCGTGAAGCTGGTGTTGCGCTCCTGTCCAGCGGTGTTCTTGAGCCGGTTATCGTAAATGGGCAACACAAAAGAGTTATAGACAAACTGGTCGGCCGGCACTTGGTAATCGCCGAATTCCTGTTGGCTGTAGCGGGCCGAAAAGAAAAAATCATTGATATTGGCCCCCACTTTGGCCGAACCGCCCCAGTGCTCGTTGTTTGACTTGTAGACCCCCAATACGCTGCCGCCAAAGGTATTCTTGGGCATAATCCGGCCGGGCATGATATTGATGACGCCACCCAGCCCGTCGGAACCGTATTGCAGCGAGCCCGGCCCTTTGATGATTTCCACCCGCTCTACGTCAAACTGGTCCAGCTCCAGGCCGTGATCGGCACCCCACTGCTGGCTCTCCTGTTTGATCCCTTGCTGGTTGACGATAATCCGGTTGAAAGATAAACCCCGGATGACGGGCTTGGCGATGCCTACCCCCACGTTGATGGCGCTGATGCCCGGCAATTTTTCGATAGATTTGGCAAAGGTGCCGTGTAGGTTGCGCTCGATGAGCTGTTCGGTAAAGTGTTCGGCATGTAGCGTCAACTCTTGCTTGGCGTGCTCTTCAGTCACTACCACAACATCCAAAAGGGTGCCCTCTTCCAGCAAAATAATGGTTTGAGATGCCGATTTACCCTTGCGCACTTCTACTGGGATGCGCTGCGGGGCGAAGCCAATATAGCTGGTTTCCAGGGTGTAAAGCCCATCATCCAGGCCAGTGAACGCAAAGCGTCCGGACTCGTCGCTCACCAGTGCGGAAGAATCCGGCAATAACCATATCACTGCCCCAGGCAAAGGCGTTTTGTCCTGGTTGTAAACCAAGCCGCTGATTTGGCCGTTAGCTAGCAGGGGGGTGAATAAGCCTGCCAGTACAATTATCCAATATTGTCGCTTCATGGCGCAAATATAAGTTGTTTTTTGCAACATGGTTGCACGTAAAGGGGTTTGTATACTACTGGAACCTGTTAATCCATCTTTTGCAACTGGGTTGCAAAAAAAAGAACCTTCAAAACATAGAATAATGAAAAAACAGTTCTTTTGGTTGGCCTTGCCCACCTTTATTTTTTTCTCCTGTGGCGACAGCGACGTTGACCTTGCCGCGCCTTCGATGACGATCATGAGCCT
This sequence comes from uncultured Phaeodactylibacter sp., assembly GCA_964432875.1. GTDB lineage: Bacteria > Bacteroidota > Bacteroidia > Chitinophagales > Saprospiraceae > JACJYE01. The sequence continues at coordinate 7,759 of CAYSPJ010000056.1, forward strand.
TAGCCCGCAGCCGAGCGCTGGTGATATATGTGGCACGGTAGAAGATACGGTATTCCACCTGAAAGGAGGGGAGGAGCTGCAGTTTGAAGCCTTATTTCGGGATGACTTGGCTTTATCACAATACAAAATCGATATTCACAACAACTTTGACTGCCACGGGCATGGAGGGGGCGCCCCGGCAGTTTCTATACCAGGCATAGCCAACCAGACGACGGATTGGGTTGAATTGCAGATTGGGGACCTAACAGGCAAAGAACAGCTCGTGAGCCGTAAGCTCCGGGTGCCAGAAAACGTGACGGCAGGTGCGTACCATTTCCAAATACAGGTGATTGATGAGGCGGGTAACGATAATCCCTTCGCCAATTTTTATAGTTTGAAGGTGTTGAACGCCCGTGATACCATAGCGCCGCAAATTGCCGCAACCCAACCAGCACAAAGTTCTTTTGCCGTGGCCAAGGGCAACACGATCCGCTTCGAGGGGGAAGTGGCCGACAATTACTCCCTCAGCGAAGGGGGCAATGGGGTGCTCTTTCTGACTTATACCGATCTCAGCTCGGGCAATACCTTCATCGCTTCCGGCATGGTTTTCGCCTTTGACAACACGGTAGAAAAAAGCCATGCCTTTGGGTTTGACTTTCTGGTGCCGCTTACCTTAAAGACCGGTGCCTTCCGCTTCTCGCTACGGGCACACGATGGGGTACGCAATGTGAGTGATGCCGTACACTTTGAAGTTCAGGTCACGAATTGAGCGCCGTGAGTTTAGCCAACTCTTTTTCCAAGCTTTGGAAATGCCCTGCTTGCATGGGGGTAAGCGGGATGCGCAAATCCTGGCGGCACAGCCCGAGCAAAGCCAAGGCGCCTTTGATGCCAGCTGGATTGCCGTCGATATAGAGCCAGGGATGGATGTCCAGCAATAGTTCGTTGAGCCGGCGTGCTTGGGCGTAGTCGCCTTGCATCGCGGCGCGCACCATGCCCGAGAACTGCTGGGGCAAGGCGTTGGCGATGACCGAAATAGCCCCGCTAGCGCCACAGCTCAGCAGCGGGAGGGTAAGCAGGTCGTCGCCCGACCAGAGCTGGAAGTGTTCCGGCTTGCCCTTAAGGATTTGCATGGCCTGCTCCAGGTTGCCGGAAGCCTCTTTGACGGCAATAAATTTTTCGCTGGCATGGGCCAGGCGCAGGGTGGTTGCCGCCGCCACGTTGGAGCCGGTGCGGCTGGGCACGTTGTAGATGATGATGGGCAGCGGAGAAGCCTCGGCCAGCGCCAGATAATGCTGATAGATGCCTTCCTGCGAAGGCTTGCTATAGGCGGGGCTGCTGGACATGATAGCGCTGATGCCCTCGAAATTATAGGTGCGCACGGCAGCCAGCAGCCTTTCCGTATAATTGCTGCCGAAGAAACCAGCCACGATGGGCAACCGGCCATTGACCGTTTGGATGGTAAAGTCCAACACTTCCCGGCATTCCTGGCTGCTCAGGGTGATAGCCTCGCCGGTAGTGCCCAGAGAAACAATAAAATCCACACCACCGGAGATGGTATGCTCGATAATCCGCTCCAAGGCGGCATAATCAATTCCTTTGTGCTGATCAAAAGGTGTTACCAGGGCTACCCCGGTACCATTAAACATGGGCTGGTTCATGCAAGACGTTGGTTTTTCCAAGCAGGGATTCCATCTGCTCGATAAACTTGCTCAGCCCAGCTTTTGCGGGCTGTTCGATCATCAGGTCATAGCAGTAGGTATGCTCGGTGGAAGGCCCTACCCTTAGTTTGGCCTTTGACAGGGCTGCGATATACTCGGAATGGATTTTCGATACCGGGTCAATATTCAACAGGAGATCAAACTCCTGGCGGATGAATGCTTGTACTTCTCCGGTTTTAGGGCGCAGCGCCCAGTCCATCTGCTTGTAGTTGAAGGATTTGAACGGGAAGTTTTCCGCCTCGACCACATCGTCGAAGTACCCCAGTAAAGTGAGGCGCTTGCCGCGCTTGCGCAGTTGCTCTGCATAGCGCTGGACCGTTTCGCGGGCATCTGTCTGCGAGGCATCGAACAAGATGCCGATAGTATTGGCGCTTTGGAGGTTAATCTTTTCCCGCCCTTTGGGTCGGGCAAGGGTACGGAGTTCCTGTTTGAGGCTACGGTAGTGCGCAAACTCCCGGATATTTTGTAGTATTCTCATGGTTTATTTGATTTTTTTCCCTCCTTTCGAAGAGGAAGTCGAATCAAAAACGCCCATGTTAGCATACTTATTGATGCGCGCCTCGATTCTTTCTTCAGGCGTCATGTCCTGCACTTCGCTGATTGCTTTTTTGATTTGGCGTTTAAGCAGTTTGGCCATTTCATCGGGGGCTGAATGTGCCCCCCCCATGGGCTCGCGGATGATGCCGTCAATCAGGCCGAATTCGTACATGTGGTCGGCGGTGAGTTTGAGGGCTTCGGCGGCTTGTTCCTTGTAATCCCAGCTATGCCAAAGGATAGAAGAGCAAGATTCGGGGGAGATGACCGAATACCAGGTGTATTCCAGCATGTAAACGCGGTCGCCCAGCCCGATGCCGATCGCCCCGCCAGAGGCGCCTTCGCCAATGACGACGCTGACGATGGGCACGCGTAATTGTGCCATCTCGAAGAGGTTGCGGGCGATAGCTTCGGCCTGGCCATGCTCTTCTGCTTCCAGTCCAGGGTTGGCACCTGGCGTATCAATGAGCGTGACGACGGGGAAGCCGAAGCGCTCGGCCATTTTCATCAGGCGCAGCGCTTTGCGATAGCCCTCGGGATTGGCCATGCCAAAGTTGCGGTACTGCCGCATCTTGGTGTTGACCCCCTTCTGATGCCCGATAATCATCACCGTCTGCCCATCGAGCGAACCCAGGCCACCAACGATCGCCTTGTCGTCCCGCATACAACGGTCCCCGTGCAGCTCTTTAAATTTTCGGCACATCTCACCTATGTAGTATAGGCTATAGGGGCGCTCCGGGTGGCGCGAAAGCTGTACCTTCTGCCAGCCCGTGAGATTGCTGTAAATCTCCTTGCGCTTATTCTTAATCTTGTTCTCCAACTCTTTGGCCATCTCCGTCACATCCAAATCGCCCTCTTGCCCAACTTGCTGGATTTTTTCGAGTTGTTCGTATAAACTTTCAAGGGGTTGCTCAAAGTCCAGGAAAACCATAGCGTAATTTTTTTTGCGAATTTGAACCCTTCTCACTTTTTCCGACTTGCAAAAGTAGCAATAACCAGCCAGTCGCCCCCCTTCAAAAAGTTTTTTTAATTTTTTTTCGCCTAAGTCTTGCCTCGTATCAGAAGATGCCATATCTTTGCACTCGCTAAAAGAAAAAGCTTGAAACGCAAGCTTAATCTCCAAGCTTGGTCCGGTAGTTCAGTTGGTTAGAATACCTGCCTGTCACGCAGGGGGTCGCGGGTTCGAGTCCCGTCCGGACCGCAAATAAAAAGAGCCTCGGCAAACGCCGGGGCTCTTTTCATTTGTATCCCGGACGGGACGAGAAGTTTATCCCGTCCTAGAAAATCTTGGGCGCGCAGCGGCCTTAGATTTTCTCAGACGGGAAGTCCCGTCCGGACCGCAAATGAAAAGAGCCTCGGCAAACGCCGGGGCTCTTTTCATTTGTATCCCGGACGGGACGAGAAGTTTATCCCGTCCTAGAAAATCTTGGGCGCGCAGCGGCCTTAGATTTTCTCAGACGGGAAGCCCCGTCCGGACCGCAAATAAAAAAAGCCTCGGCAAACGCCGGGGCTTTTTTTATTTAGTGCCGAGATGGGGGGCGGCATTTTATCACATTATAATCATGCCGTGCCTTTTTATTTGGCAGTTAGAAGCTTGATGTTTAAGCCACACCGCAATGGATAGCGACAGTTTTCATCCTTCCCCAAGCCTCCCTTACACATCCACATTAGCATACTTAGCATTAGCCTCGATGAAGGCGCGGCGGGGCGGCACATCGTCACCCATGAGCATGGAAAAGATGCGGTCAGCTTCGCGGGCGTCATCGATGGAGACTTGCTGGAGGATGCGGGTGGCGGGGTCCATGGTTGTTTCCCAGAGTTGTTCGGCGTTCATTTCGCCGAGGCCCTTGTAGCGCTGAATCTTCACCGAATCATCATTCTCTTTGGTGGCATAGGCGGCGATGGCCTCGCGGCGCTCCTCCTCGTTCCAGCAATAGCGGAACTGCTTGCCTTTTTTGACCAGGTAGAGCGGTGGCTGGGCGATATAGACGTGGCCTTGCTCAACTAGCGGCCGCATGTAGCGGAAGAGGAAAGTGAGGATGAGGGTGACGATATGGCTGCCGTCCACGTCGGCATCGCACATGATGACGATTTTGTGGTAGCGCAGCTTTTGAATATTGAGAATGCGCTCGCCATCCTCGTTTTCTTCAATGGTTACGCCCAGGGCGGTAAAGATATTTTTGATTTCTTCGTTCTCGTAAATCTTGTGCTCCATGGCCTTTTCCACATTGAGGATTTTACCCCTCAGGGGGAGGATGGCCTGGAAGGCGCGGTCGCGGCCCTGCTTGGCCGTGCCGCCGGCAGAATCGCCCTCTACGAGGAAAAGCTCAGATTCGTCGGGGCTGCGAGAGGAGCAGTCGGCCAGTTTGCCAGGCAAGCCGCTGCCGGTGAGCACGTTCTTGCGCTGCACCAATTCGCGCGCCTTGCGGGCGGCATGGCGGGCCGTAGCTGCCAGGATCACCTTATCGATGATTTTTCTGGCCGCGCGGGGGTTTTCCTCCAGGTAATGCCCCAGGGCTTCGCCTACACAACGAGATACGATGCCCGTGACCTCAGAGTTGCCCAGCTCTCCCTTCGTCTGGCCTTTGAACTGCGGCTCCGGCACTTTCACCGAAATAATCGCGGTGAGGCCTTCCCGGAAGTCCTCGCCAGAGATGGCAAATTTCAGTTTTTTGAACATGCCGTTGTCGTCGCCGTATTGCTTAAACACCCGGTTGACCGCCCGGCGGAAGCCGTTGACGTGAGTACCCCCATCGCGGGTATTGATGTTGTTGACGTAGGCATAGATTACCTCGGAATAAGAGGTATTGTATTGCAAAGCGACTTCCACCTCCACATTCTCTTCCTTGCCGATGACGTGGATGGGGGTATCAATGAGCTTTGGGCGAGCCTGGTCGATATATTCCACAAACTCTTTCAACCCACCTTCGGAATAGAATTCTTCGGATTTAAAGGAGCCGTCTTCTTCGGTCTCGCGCTCGTCGATCAGCTTCAGGTTTAAGCCTTTGTTGAGGAAAGCCAACTCGCGCATACGAGTAGACATGACGTCATATTTGAAATCCGTCGTTTCGAAGATATCGGCATCTGGCTTAAAGGTGATATAGGTCCCTCTCAGGTCAGATTCGCCAGTTGTTTTGACGTCGTAAAGCGGCTTACCCCGCTCGTATTCCTGCATGTATGATTTGCCGTCGCGGTGTACCTCCGCAGTGAGGTGTACCGAAAGGGCGTTGACGCAGGAGACGCCCACGCCGTGCAAGCCCCCGGATACTTTGTAGGTATCTTTATCGAACTTACCCCCCGCGTGCAGTACCGTCATGACCACTTCCAAGGCTGATTTTTTCAGCTTTTTGTGCATGTCGGTGGGGATACCCCGGCCATTATCCTTTACGGTAAGGGTGCCGTCAATATGGACGATGACCTCGATATGGGTACAATAGCCGGCCATGTGTTCATCGATGGAGTTGTCGATTACCTCCCACACCAAGTGGTGCAAGCCTTTGGTATCGGTACTGCCGATGTACATGCCCGGGCGTTTGCGCACTGCTTCCAGCCCTTCCAGTGCTTGAATATTACTGGCGCCGTAATCGCCGGCCGGCGCTTTCCCTTCCTGTTGTTCATTCATTGTTTCCATGGTGCAAAAGTACTAAAAAATTGCTGCATTAAAACACCTAAATACACCCCAGGGTTTTGCTGGTGGTTAAGCCGGGATTTTAACTAACTTTGCCGCCACAAGGAGGAAAAGTGTTATGGAACCACCATTCAGCATTACCATCAACCGGCTGGAAGAAGTGCCCTTGGCCGCCGAGGCGCTGCTGGCTTATGCTGACGGGCGCCGGAAAATGGTTTTCACTGGCGAAGTAGGTGCCGGCAAGACCACGCTGATCCAGGCGGTCTGCCGCCGGCTGGGCGTGGCTGGGGAGCAAGCGGTGAGCCCTACCTTTGCCCTGATTAATGAATACGAATATGAGGGGCATGATGGTGAAAAAGGCCTGATCGCCCACATCGACCTTTATCGGTTGAAAAGCCTGGAAGAGGCTTTGAATATCGGCATTGAAGACTATTTGTACGGGCCGGATTACTGCCTGATTGAATGGCCGGAAATCATCGGGCCACTGCTGCCCGAGGATACGGTGCAAATAAAACTCGAGATCATCGGCGAATCCAGCCGGAAAATCCTATTTTTGTAGGCTATTTACCAAAGGTTTATGAGCGATAAGACTAAAATACCGGTACCTAAGGAATTCACGGAGAGCCAGTTTCGGACGCAGCCGGAGATGCTGCAGGTACAACAGAAGCCTGGAAAGCTTTTCATCGGCATCCCCAAAGAGGCTACTTTGCAGGAAAACCGCGTGGCACTAGTCCCTTCTTCGGTAGAGACGCTCATTGCCCACGGCCATCGGGTAGTAGTGGAAAAGGATGCCGGAGAGAAGTCCAATTATTCCGACCATGATTACTCCGAGGCAGGGGCAGATATTGCCTATACTACGGAGCAGGTTTACAAAGCCAATGTAATCTTAAAAGTAGCCCCCCCCACGCTGCAGGAGATCGAGCTGATGCACCCCAATCAGATCCTGATTTCTCCTTTGCAGATGCCGATTATCAATGCTGATTACATCAACAAACTGCGCCAGAAGCGCGTCATCGCGCTGGCGATGGAATACATCATGGATGAATCCGGCACTTTCCCCATCGTGCGGATCATGAGCGAAATCGCCGGCATCAGCGCTATGCTGACGGCGGCCGAGCTGATGGCTTCCACCAGCCGGGGCAAAGGCGTATTGCTGGGAGGCATTTCGGGCGTCCCCAGTGCTAAAGTTGTCATCTTGGGAGCAGGCATAGTAGCAGAGTATGCTACCCGGGCTGCCCTGGGGTTGGGGGCAGAAGTACGCATTTTTGACAATAATATCTACAAGCTCAAGCGCCTGCAAAACCAGGTCGGACGCCCGCTTTACACCTCTTCGCTCAACCCCCACTACCTGGAGCAGGAATTGCTCAATACCGACGTAGCTATCGGCGCTATCCACTCCAAATCAGGCCGCACACCGGTAATCGTCAGCGAGGAGATGGTGGCCAATATGAAGCCTGGCGCGGTCATCATCGACGTCAGTATTGACCAGGGCGGTTGCTTTGCCACCTCTGAAGTCACCTCTCTGGATAAGCCGACTTTCATCAAAAATGAGGTCATCCACTACTGTGTGCCCAACATCGCGTCTCGCGTCTCGCGCACTTCCTCCATCGCAGTGAGCAACATCCTCACGCCCATACTGTTGAGGGCTGGGAGTACGGGCAGTATCGAGTACTTGCTTTTCAACAACCCGGGCCTGCGCCATGGTGTCTATACCTACAAAGGCTGCCTGACCAACAGTTACCTGGGCGAACGCTTCGACATCAAATCTACCGGGTTGGATTTGCTGATTACTTCCAGTTTGTAACCAACTTAGTGCTGAGATTGCCTGGGGTATTTTTAAACTCCTCACCTTGTCATCCTCTCTCTTGTGGCATCCATAGCGGAGGCTCTCTTGCTACTCCTCTTGAGATTTAGGGGGCAGTAAAATACTATGAGCTACGAACCGTGAGCTTTGTGGGCGCTTGAAAGGTTTATGTAACAAGCTGTTATTCAATTGGATGAAAAGAGCCAAGCGGACAGGTTTTATGGCTCCGGGATTTTTTTTAAAAAAAAGCGCTGGGGATTTATGGAATTTGCCCACTTGCTGCGACTATATTATATGAAAACCATTATTTCACCCTCTAATGACCTGCTAGTTATGGAAAAGAAGACATTATATTCTGAAACTGCAAAAGGGGCGAGCAGCACCTACTTCTTCGATTTGAGAACAGCCAAAAACGGCAAGCCTTACCTCTCCATGGTAGAAAGCCGCAAGGGCAAGGAAGGGGCCTTTGAGCGCGTGCGCATGCTGGTCCGCTCACCGGACTTTGACAAATTTGCCGCAGCCTTGAAGGCCGCAATCACACAAAGTAAGGAAACCGTTGCTGCCAATTAAAGGCGGCTTTATGGCAATACAACGGCTCCAGGCGCGAGAGCGCTACCCAAAACATCAAACCTTATCCCTAAACCTGAAAAAACACTGGATTATGTATGCTGTCAAAACCCGCGAGCAAATCGCCATCGAATTTGGCATCAGCCGTAAAACACTCTATAATTGGCTCAAAAACGAAAAAATAACCATCAAGAGCCGCCTGGTCTCACCCAAAGACCTGGCATTGATATACGAACGCTTTGGCAGGCCCGAAAAGCAACGGAGCTGGAGGAATTGAGCTCCATAAAGCATAGGCTTGTTGCAGGGGGGCAGCGTGGTGGAGAAAAAGAGCCCTATTTGCCCGCGATGATCCCCGCTGCAGCAAATCTAATTTCTTCCCTGGCCCACTTTTCAGCAACTTGCAGCCTTGCGCCGGGCAAAGTTCTAGTCGCTCTCCACCTTCGCAGGCTGCCTTTTTATACTATTTCGGCAAAAAACTTCCTTCGGTTACAGACGGGAAGGAGTCTTGGAAAACCAAGCCTCCCTACCCTGGCGCCCATCTCAACACTAATCGAGGCTGTTCACTGCCAGCCAGCCTACTTTGCCCCGATGGCTAGCCAACCACCACTCGGGGGTAGTGCGCTCTAATATTTCGACTTGGGTGCCCGTATTTAGTTTTGCAATGATTTTGCCGCTGCCCCCTATAGCGTAATAGAGGTGGGCATCCTTTGCCACCCGGAAGAGCTTCTGGGCCCTGTTGAGCTGGCTGGATGGGGGTGCTGCCTCATTTGGGGTCTGCTGTTGTGCCGCTATCGAAGGTGAAACGATGGAGATTGGCGCCTCTGCTTCCGGTTGCTCGGGTAAGGCCATGCTAATTACCGGCTCTTCAGCCTTTTCAGGCATGCGGATTTTACTCATTACCGCCTCTTGCTTGAGGGGCACCTCTGTCTCCGTTAGTTGGGTTGCCGTCAGGGTTAGCTCCAAGGGCGTATGCTCCCAGATTTCGACTTTGATATAATGGTCAAACCCGCGCTCGAGATGTAGTTCGCTGAAGCTGCCTATTTGTCTTTTAGTGCGTACCAATTTGCGTTGCCCGTCAGGCTGCGCTTTGAAGACATCCACATAAAAGTGCTCTGCTGGCGCTACGCCATCATTTTCTTTGACCCAAAGCTCCACGGTGGCGTACTGGCTTTGGATACTATTACCAGTTACCTGAGGCTGCGGGCTTGGCGGTGGTGGAGACTTTTTACGGCGGCTGGTGTTTTTTTCGACTAAGCCTCCAGTTGAGATGGCAGCTTCAATAAACTGATCTCCTTGTGCTGGCAAGAAGGCCGCCGCCAGCATTAGGGAAAAAAGCAGCAATGTGTTTCTCATTAGTATAATCGGCTTTTTGTTTTCAATCGCAAGCATATCCTACTTATACGGGCTTGCGCTGTGCAGGTTCGGTTTTTACCGCACTAAATTCACTTCTCCCTCGAAAATTTCAGTGCTGCCATCGACAAATTCAATCTCCGTAAAGAATGCTAAAACGGCGGCATTCATCGGTTGCCCGCGGAAATTGCCGTCCCAGCCATACTGCGGGTCGTTGGGGAGAAAGTCATTAGCATAGAAGACTTCTTCGCCCCAGCGGGTGAACACCGCTAAAGACTTGACTTTGGCCACGCTGCCGGGGCGGGCAAAAACCATGAATACGTCGTTGGCCCCATCTCCATTGGGAGAAAAGGCATTGGGGATGAATACATTGGGCCTGCGGTCAACCAGCAAGCGGACCAAAGCTTCATCTTCGCAGCCATTGATGCTGCGTACCCTGACCCGGAAAACACTGCTTTGAGTAAGGGTGGCAATTGGATTTAGGCAATCATCGCAGCTCAATGCCGGGTCATTCCCCCAGCTTACCCAAGCCAGTTCGCTGACGGGGATATTGACCTGAGTACGGATTTGATAGGTTTCGCCCAAGCGTACGCTCGTTTCGGGTTCTAAGGCCAGGATGACCAGTGAATCAGGCTGCTCAATGACCTGCTGTTGCCGATATTCACAGCCATTGACATCCTGCATCACCACATCGTAGAGGCCGGGAGGCACCAGCGGGAAAGCGGATGACTGTTGAAAGTGCGCTCCTCCATTAATGGAAAACAGGTAGGGCGGTAGCCCGCCGGAGAGGGATTCTACAAAGATGCTGCCCTGGTCTCCGGCACAAAGCGGCTGGACGAGACTAATGGACGCCGTCGGGATGTCGCGGGTAACCGTAACCTCGTCTGCCGATTGGCAGCCATTATTCAAATTCGTCACTACTAATTGATAGCTGCCCGCTGCCCCGATTGAGGGTGAGAGGGTATTGCTTCCAGTGATCACCGTCCCATCAGCGGTAAACCACTGATAGGAATAGCCTGGCCCGGCCGAAGATCCGCTGCCATCGAGTTGCCGCAAGGACTCAAAGCAGGGGAGCACAAAATTTTGGCCCGCCATCGCAAGGGGAGCTTGGATGTCCTGGCTCACCAAGGCTATCGCTTCGGTAGTACAACCGTTTTCCGTGTTGATGATGGTGAGGATGTAGCTACCAGGCGCGCCAGCTAAGGCTTCGGGGCGATCAGCAGCACCGAGGATGAGTCCGCCTTGCGTGGCCCACTGGTACTCGTAAAGAGGCCCACTGCTCGAAGCGCTGCCGTCCAGGGCCGTAGTTGCCACTATACAGTTCAACTCTTCCGGGGGCAAAATTTGGACGATGGGCTGGGTCGTATCCTGGCCCACAGTTACAGCCGTACTTGCGGCGCAGCCATTATCCTGGTTCAAGATGGCCAAGGTATAGAGGCCGGGGGTAGAAACCGGCAACAGCAAAGGGTCTGCCCCAGGGGTGACAGCGCCTCCTGGCCCCGCCCATTGGTAGGCATAGATGCTGCCGACGCTGGAGCCAGCAGCATCCAGCGCGACTGTTTGCTGGCGGCAGGTCAGGGTTTCGGGCGCAGCAATGGTTGCTGAGGGCGCGGTGATGTCCTGAGCTAAGAGTACCTCCGCGCTGGCCGAGCAGCCATTCTCCTGGTTCAAAATGAGCAGGGTATAAGAGCCCGGAGCATTGACGAGTGGCATCGGGGTATCCGCGCCGCTCAGTATGTTGCCATCGGCGCTGGCCCATTGGTAGGCAAAAGCAGCCCCGGCACTGGAGGCGCTGGCATCCAAGGGCAATTCCTCGAGGGCGCAAGTTAATAAGCCCGGGCTGGCGATGCTCACTAAGGGCGGTTCAATATCTTGAAGGACCCCAACCGTCATGGTGCTGGAACAGCCGTTAGAAGTATCCTGTATGGTGAGGGCGTAGCTGCCGGGCGCACCGGCAATAGCCGCAATGCCACCGTCGTTGCCGATGATGAGGCCATCCGTAGTAACCCATTGGTAAAGGAAGCCAGGCCCGCTGCTAGAGCCTGCTCCATCCAAGCTGACGGACGTAGTTGAGCAGTCTAACTGGGCTGGGGTAGCAATCTGCACCACTGGTGGGGTAATGTTTTGAATGACGCTGGCCTGAGCCGTATCGCGACAGCCGTTTTCATTGTTCGTGGTAATCAAAGTATAAGTGCCAGGCGCATTTGCCACTGGCGTCAACGTAGTACCGCCGCTGGTGATACTGCCGCCAGCGCTCGCTTGCCATTGATAGCTGAAGAGCGCGCCAGTGCTGGAAGCCGCCCCATCCAGTTGGATGCTTTCCACTGCGCAGGTGAGCACCTCAGGGGTGGCGATGGCTGCCGTTGGCGGTAAAATATCCTGAGAAACCGTGACCGTTAGAGAATCAGCACAGCCATTGTTTTGGTTGTAAAGGAGCAGAGCGTATGCCCCTGGGGCGCTGACTATCGGCAAGGGGGTATCTGCTCCACTGACAATCTGCCCGTCTGGCGAAGACCATTGATAGGAAAGGTAAGGGGCTGAATCAGAGCTAGTGGCATCGAGCTGCACGGCTAGCTGAGTACAGTTCAGCAAGCCCGGGCTGGCAATGCTAATATTGGGCGAAGTGAAATCGGCGCTGAGCGTTACGGTAGCCGATTGGGTACACCCATTTTCGGTATTCGTAACCGTCAGTACATAGCTCCCCGGAGCATCTGCCAGAGGTGACAGGCCATCTGCACCCGCGAGGATATTGCCGTCCATTGACGACCATTGGTAGGCGTATTGGCTACCCTGGCTCGAAGCACTGCCGTCGAGTAGCACATTGGGGGCTAGGCAATTCAGTACTTGGGGGCTGCCGGCATCGGCAATAGGTGCTATCGTGTCGATCAGCACTTCCACCGAGGCAACCGCCTCGCAGTTGTTGATCAGGTTGGTGAGCCGCAGGAGGTAAATGCCTGGAGCATCAACCACCGGAGCTAGGCTTTGCTGCCCGGATACGATATTGCCTTCCGCAGTGGACCATTCGGTTGCGAAACTGCTGCCCTGGCTCGAAGCGCTTGCATCAAGGGAAATGGAAAGGCGTTCGCAATTCAAGGGGAGTGGCATCGCTACTTGTGCCAGGGGGAAGCCTACATCCTGGGCTACCACTACGCTGTCGCTGGCGCTACAGCCGTTACTGGTATCCAGTATTTCCAGCGTATAGTTGCCCGCCTGGCTGGCAAGGGCGTCCGGGCTAGATCCGCCAGAGATGATGCTTCCGTCTGGCGTGCTCCAGGTGTATAGAAAGTTGTTGCCGGCACTGGATGTAGAGCCATCGAGCACTACGCTGGCGTTGTCGCAGGTCAGGGTATCAGGCAGGGCGATAATGACTATTGGCGTGGCGAAATCCTCATTTACATCCACCTCATCGATGGCGCTGCAGCCGTTGGATAAATTAAGTACCAACAACTGATAGGTGCCGGGCTGGCTTACGGTGGGCGTCAGCGAGTTGGCCGCTGCGATGGGCTGGCTAGTTGTCCCAGTCCATTCGTAAAAAAAGGCCCCTGCTTGGCTTGACTGCTCCCCTTCGAGTTGGATGGTGGGAAAGCTGCAATTCAAGGTTTGATTATTCCCCGCATCAGCGATGGGGTGTAGGGTATCCTGACTAATGGTGGCGGCAGCAGTTTGCAGGCAGCCATTTTGCGTATTGAGGATTTCCAAGGTATAAGTGCCTGGCGCATCAATCAAAGGCGCCAGCCCATCAGTACCGGATAAGAAGTTTCCGCCTGTAGTTGACCAGGAAAGGGCAAAGGGAGGACCCTGGCTGGAGGCGCTGGCATCGATGGTGAGTACCGTATTCAGGCAATTCAGGATGCCCGGAGGCAGTATTTGCGCCAGGGGGGCTATGGTGTCCTGGAACACATTGACTGCTGCGCTGGTAGTACAAGTATTTTGTACGTTGGTGATGAGCAACTGATAAAGCCCTGCTGCGCCGACGGTTGCGGTAAGGCTTTGGTTCCCAGAAAGGATTACGCCATCCGGTGTTGTCCATTGATAGGTAAAAATCCCGCCTTGAGAGGATGCCGTTGCGTCAAGCGCTACTGTGGCGGTATTACAATCCAGCGTATCCACCGCGCCAATGGCTGCGATAGGGAGCTGGACATCTTCCGCTACATTCACGGTGCCGACGCTGAAGCAGGCATTATCGAGGTTGGTAATCGTCAGGCTATATTGGCCAGGCGCATCAACGATGGCTTGCAAGGAATCCTGCAGGCTGGCAAAGTTGCCATCGGGCGTTGACCAGGCATAACTAAAACCAGGGCCTTGAGCAGAGCCACTGGCATCAATCACTACCTGCGAAATGCTGCAATTGAGGGTGTCCGGGACCGCTAGCGTCAAGACAGGGGCATCGGCATTGCTAGACACTTGAACGGAATCGACCGCACTACAACCATTGCTGGTATTAGTTACCTCCAGGATGTAAAGGCCTGGGGCATTGACCAAGGGCATCAATCCAGTCTGGCCAGAGAGGAAACTGCCGTTAAGGCTCGCCCATTGGTAGGTATAGCCAGCACCTTGGGTGGAGTTGCTACCATCGAGCAGTAGTGAAGCATCACCACAAGAGAGTACCTGGTCGAGCCCTGCGTTGGCAGTCGGAGTACTAATGTTTTGCGTTACCAGCACGGAGTCCTGGCCGCTACACCCATCAGCGGGGTTGGTTACCGTAAGGGTGTAAAGGCCGGGCGCGCCGATGGTTGGAGTAAGCGAGTTAGCACCGGTCAGGATGAGGCCATTGGCAGTGGTCCAGGCATAGAGGAAGTTTGGCCCTTGTTCGGATCCAGTCCCATCGAGGATGAGCTGAGTCAGGTCGCAAGTCAATATGCCCGGCGTTTGTACATCAACATCCAGAGATAGAGGGCCCGCGTTTACCGTCACGCTGGTCGCATCTGAACAGCCATTGACTAGATTAGTGACGGTGAGGATGTAAAGGCCAGGCTCGTTTACCACTGGCATGGGGGTATTGGCACCGGAGACGATATTCCCGTTCGGGGTTGACCAGGAGTAAGAAAACATATTGCCCTGGGAGGAAGCCGAAGCATCGAGGGTGAGCTGAGGGTTTTGGCATCCCAGCACCCCGTCGACGCTGGCTGCTGCCAGGGGTGGTTCGTCGTCAGAAGTAACCAGGACACTGGCTTCCTCCTGGCAGCCGGTATTGACGTTGGTAACCGTGAGTGTGTATAGCCCTGGGGCACCAATAGTGGGGAAGAGCGTATTTGCGCCCTGTAGGATCTGCCCATCCTGGGTTGTCCATTGGTAAGCAAAGAGCGAACCGGTAGAGGAGCCCGCCCCACTCAGTTGTATGGCCGGGGTCAAACAACTAACCTGCCCGCCAAAGGCATTGGCCAGAGGCACGTTGGGGTCGGGAAATACTTGGACGGTAGTCTGTGCGCTACACATAGAAACACCATTATTGTAGGTCACGGTCAGCGTAAAAGTACCTTCGGAAGCGATTTCCAAAATAGGGCTATTGAAGCCAGAGACGATCATCCCGTCGGTCGA
This sequence comes from uncultured Phaeodactylibacter sp., assembly GCA_964432875.1. Taxonomy (GTDB): domain Bacteria; phylum Bacteroidota; class Bacteroidia; order Chitinophagales; family Saprospiraceae; genus JACJYE01. The sequence goes on from CAYSPJ010000056.1 coordinate 22,877, forward strand.
AGTCCATTGGTAAGTAATGAAAGGGCCAGAGGAAGAACCGCTGCCATTCAGCAAAAAAGTAGGCTGGTTGCAAGTAATGAGCGGCGGGGTCGCAATAGTAGCAACCAAGGGGTTGATAAAAACACTGGTCTGGCTGGTGGCGATGCAGCCGTTGCTGGTATTGGTCAGGGTGAGGATATATATCCCCGGAGCATTGACTACGGGAAAGAGGGTGTTGCCGCCAGAGACGATATTGCCGCCAATAGTGGACCAGCTGTAGGCAAAATCGGCTCCCATGTCAGAGGCGGAGCCATCCAAGGTGGTTTGTACGCCGATACAGGGGATTATAGCCGAGGGCCCTGCATCCGCGATGACTGGCGGCGGCAGGGTTGGGCAAATCAAATGAGTATTGGAAGCCCCGCCAGTGGAAGCGGTGTAACCCCAAAAGGCCAGGCTGTTGCCGCCAAAAACGTTGTTGATGATATCGTAATTACCGGATAGGACTGGCACTCCATTAAAAGAAACGCTATAAGCATTGCCCACGGGGTTCCAGGTAAAGGTAATGATGTGATTGGCACCATCTTCGATATTGCCGAGGCTGACGGGCCCGTTGATGGGGGCTTGCATATTGCCATTGATATTGACGGCGCAGTGGTCGTCGGGGATATCACCGCTAGCAGGACCATTGTCCCAAGTGTCGAACTCGACGATAAAAGAATTGGGGATGCCTGCCGCGCCGATGCCAATGCCGGACCCGCCGCAAACAGCGGTGTTGTTGGATTGATAAACCAAGCAGATCCCATCGGCGCCGTTGGCGTCGTTGCTGCCGAAGTTCGCAGTCATAGTATGGGTGAAGGGTTGCGAAAAATCGACGGGAGTATTCAGCCAGGCACAGCCTTGCTGAGTAGGTTGGTTGGCCGTCAGTTGGATACAGCTCCCCTGGTTGATAGCATTGCCCACCGTGATAAACGAGCCATTACATGGTATCTGGGCTGCTAGCAGCCCAGCTTTCAATACAAAAAAAAGCGTGTAGAATCGTCTCATAGAACAAGTTTTTGTGCAAGGCATCAATCGCCCGGACGGATTTTGGATGCAAATCTTAATTGTTTGGTTTTTGGCAGGTGTAGGGAGCGCAGCGAACTAGGGGCCTTAAAAAAATAGCTGCTTCTATTTCAGAGCTAAAGTATAGAAATATGCCGTGTAATCGAGTTTTTTTGATTTTTTTCTTCCCCCCGATAGCTGATTAAGCGATTTGTCACGCTTTATCCAACGCTTTTGCCACCACTTCCGCCAGCAATTCTGCTGCGGGCGGATGAAAGCGGAACCAAAGCTCTGGCTCGATCAATTCCAGCTCGCCCAGGGCGAGCTGGCCATCGTTGTCACGGAAAATATCAACGCGGGCATAGGCCGGGATAGGATAACAGGCGGCCACAGCCTGTTCGGCAAATGCTATTTCCGCCGGGCTTGGCACATAAGGATGCACCGTGCCGCCAAAATCGTCTTGTACCCGAAAATCTCCAGCTTTGGCTATTTTTAAAATGGCGTGGCTAAATCGGCCGCCGAAAACCATCATGGCGACCTCACCCTGATGGACAATCTGGTGCTGGAAGGCTTGGAGCATCATGTCTTCGGCGGCAATCAATCCCTGAAAAAGCGCTTCATGCGCAGCGGCTTGGCCGGCGTCCAACTTATACGTATGGCGGGCTGCCCCGGAAACCGTTGGCTTCAGTACGCTTTCCCGCCAGCCCGTCTGCTCATGAAGTTGCACCAGGCTAGTTGTAGCACCCCTGGGGATGATAATGGTCGGAGGGATATTGACGCCCCGGGCCTGTAAATCGAGCAAGTAGCGCTTATCCAGGTTCCAGCGGATGAGCGAGGTTGGATTGAGCAGCTGAGTCTGAACAGCTACCCGCTCCAGCCAGGCTGAAAACTCAGCAAAGCGGTGGAAATAGTCCCAGGTAGTACGGAAGAGCGCCAGGCGAGTGGAGCCCCAATCGAAACCTGGCGTCGCCCAATCCAAGCGGGCTACGCGCAACCCCCGCCGCTCCAGCGCCTCTTGCACCAGGCGGTCTTCGGTCAGGATATTTTCGACGTACCAGTCTCGCGCCTCCGGGCGTGGGCGTTCGTAGCGGGATTCGGTGAGGATGACGACATCGAAGGCATTCATGTTATACCCCTCCGCTCCGTTCTACACGAATAAACGCTTTGATCTCTCCCGGCAGCTCGATCTCTTCCCCATCATGGATCGTATCGGCCATGCGGAGCTCCTCAGTTAAGGTTTCAGCTTTGATGAAATCTCCAAAGCGTTCCACTGCGGGTATCAAAGCTGTATCGCGCTGCAGGGCTACGTGGATTTTATCGGTTACATCAAAGCCCTTATCCTTGCGGATGTTCTGGATGCGGTTGATGATGTCGCGAGCCATGCCTTCGGCCTCCAGCTCATCGTCGAGGGTGATGTCCAGTGCGACGGTAATGTCGTCGTCGCTGGCGACCTGCCATCCGGGGATGTCTTCGGCAGTGATCTCGAAGTCTTCGAGGCTCAGCTCATAGCCGTTGCCGCCGGCATTTAAGCGGAACTGCCCAGTCTTTTCAATCTGGGCGATGTCTTCCTGGCCGAGGGCGGCGATGGCCTCGGAAGCGGCCTTCATATCTTTACCCAGGCGGCGGCCCAGGGTCTTGAAGTTGGGCTTGATGCGCTTCTTGAGGATGCCGGATGTATCGGTCAAGTATTCAATAGCTTTCACATTGACTTCTGCGAGGATGAGCTCTTTCACCCCTTCTACTTGCTCCTGGAAGCGGCTGTCCAGGATGGGCAGCAGTATCTTGTGCAAGGGCTGGCGCACGCGGATTTTCTCCTTTTTGCGCAAGGAGAGCGCCAATGAGGAGATGCGCTGGGCATAGTCCATGCGTTGTTCCAGGGGCTTATTGATGGCGGCTTCATCAGCCAGGGGCATATCGGTCAGGTGCACAGATTCGTGCTTTTCGAGCCGGGTCGCGTCATTGAGGTTGCGGTAGAGCCAATCGGCAAAAAATGGCGCGATGGGTGCCATGAGCTTAGACACCGTCAGCAGGCATTCGTAGAGGGTCTGGTAGGCGGCCAGTTTATCCTGTTCGGCCGCAGCGGAGCTGCCGTTCTGCTGTTGGGCAGGTTTCCAAAATCGGCGGCGGCACAGGCGCACGTACCAGTTGGAGAGGTTGTCGTTGACGAAGTCTTGTATTTTACGGGCGGCCTGAGTGGGCTCATAGTCTGCGTAGTTGGCATCTACCTCTTTGACCAGGCTGTGGAGCAGGGAGACGATCCAGCGGTCTATCTCCGGGCGCTCGGCCAGGGGGATGGGCGCTTCCTGGTGGTAGAAGCGGTCGATATTGGCATACAGGGCGAAGAAAGAATAAGTATTGTATAGCGTACCGAAAAACTTGCGCTGCACTTCTTCCAGCCCCTTCACATCAAACTTGAGGTTATCCCAAGGGTTGGCGTTGCTCATCATATACCAACGGGTGACGTCAGCGCTATGCTTTTCGATAATCTCGAAAGGATTCACTACATTACCTTTGCTCTTGGACATTTTGTTGCCCTCGGCATCGAGTACTAGCCCATTGGAAACGACGGTTTTAAACGACACGCTATCAAACACCATAGCAGCGATGGCATGCAGGGTGTAGAACCAGCCGCGGGTCTGATCCACGCCCTCGGCGATGAAGTCGGCCGGGAAGCTGTCGTGGAATTTTGCTTCGTTTTCAAAAGGGTAGTGCCATTGGGCATAAGGCATGGCACCCGAGTCAAACCAGACATCGATCAAATCCATCTCGCGATGCATGGGCTGGCCGCTGTCTGATACCAGCACGACTTCATCGATATAAGGCCGGTGCAGGTCTGGCGGCAGTTGCTGATTCATGCCGAGGGCCAGGTTGGCTTGCTCGATGGCGGTACGCAGCTCTTCAACCGAGCCGATGCACTTTTCCTCCTGGTGGTCGGCGCTGCGCCAGATGGGCAGGGGGGTACCCCAGAAGCGGGAGCGGGAGAGGTTCCAATCCTGCAGGTTTTCCAGCCATTTCCCAAAGCGGCCTTCGCCGGTTGCTTTAGGCTTCCAGTTGATGGTTTGGTTGAGTTCGAACATGCGCTGCTTGGCCGCCGTCGCCCGGATGAACCAACTGTCGAGGGGATAGTAGAGCACCGGCTTGTCGGTACGCCAGCAGTGCGGGTAGGAGTGGACGTACTTTTCGGAATGGAAGAGCTTATCTTCTTCCTTGAGCTTAATGACGATATCCACATCTACCGGGCGTTCCTCCACCTGGCCATAGTCCTTCACGTAACGGCCTGCGAAGTCCGTGACTTCTTTGACAAAGCGGCCCTGCTTGTCCACCAGCGGCATAGCGTTGCCCTGTTCATCCTGCACCATCAGCGGGGGGATGTCATTTTCACGGGCCACTTTAAAGTCATCGGCACCAAAAGTAGGCGCGATGTGGACGATGCCAGTACCGTCCTCGGTGCTGACGAAGTCGCCCAGGAGCACGCGGAAGGCGGGCTTTTCAGGCTGGACGTATGGCAGGAGTTGTTCATATTCCATACCTTCCAGCGCGGCACCTTTCATTTGCGCCACGATTTCCAGGTAGGGTATCGGCTTATTGCTAGCCTTGACCTCTTCGGGCTGAAGGCTAGGGTTGGCCTCGGTAAAATAGGCGTTCAGCCGGTCTTTAGCCAAAATGACGCTGGTAAGCTGGCCGGTATAGCGGTTGTAGGCGCGCACCTTGATGTAGTCAATATCTTTGCCCACCGCCAGGGCCGTATTGGAGGGCAAGGTCCAGGGAGTCGTCGTCCAGGCCAGGAAATATTCGTTTTCCGTGCCCTTTATTTTAAACTGGGCCACGGCCGAGGTGTCGGTAATATCGCGGTAAGCGCCTGGCAAGTTGAGCTCGTGGGAGCTAAGGCCCGTGCCGGCCGCCGGGGAGTAGGGCTGTATGGTGTATCCCTTGTATAGCAGCCCTTTGTCATAGAGCTGCTTCAGCAGCCACCAGACCGACTCGATGTAATCGTTTTCGAAAGTGATGTAGGGGTTGTCGAGGTCCACCCAATAGCCCATCTTGCGGGTGATTTCGTCCCACATATCTTTGTAGCGCATCACCGTTTCGCGGCATTTGAGGTTGTATTCCTCCATCGAGATGGACTTGCCGATGTCCTCCTTAGTGATGCCCAGCTCTTTCTCCACATTCAGTTCGATGGGTAGGCCGTGGGTATCCCAGCCGCCTTTACGCTCTACGCGCTTGCCCTTCATGCTTTGATAGCGGCAAAATAAGTCTTTGACCGTGCGGGCCATGACGTGATGGATGCCCGGCTTGCCATTGGCCGAGGGCGGGCCCTCGTAAAAGACGAAACCCTGCTCGGCAGGTCGCTGGGCAATACTCCTTTCGAAGATGCGCTCCGCTTCCCAAAAGCGGAGGATTTCCTGGTCGATTTGCGGGAGGTCGAGGCCTTTGTACTCTTTATACATACACGCTTAGATTTAACAGGCTGCAAAAGTAAACAAAAAAAAAGCTCTGGCAAGCCTCGCTTGCCAGAGCTTTTATGCTGCAACCATGAGCATTTTACCCCAGCAAGCGGCGCTTGGGAATAATAATGCTAATGGCGATATGTGCGGCGAACTGATACATGATTAAGCTTTACGCCCCCAAAGGTAAGGGCATGCAGGGAGAAAATCAAATTTTTCCCGCTTCAAATGTGCCAATGGCGAATCAAATAGGAGTGGTTACCCCCACACCGTGGCTACCAGCTTGCGGCTGTTGGCATGGTTGCGGAACTCGCACAAGTAAATACCTTGCCAAGTACCCAGGTTGAGCTGGCCGTTGGTGATGGGCAGGCTGATGGACGAGCCGATCAGAGCCGCTTTGATGTGGGCCGGCATATCATCGGGGCCTTCGATGGTATGAGTTAGGAAAGGCATGCCTTCGGGTACGAGTTGGTTGAAGATGCTTTCGAAATCGGTGCGTACATCCGGGTCGGCATCCTCGTTGATGGCCAGGGCCGCAGAGGTGTGCTTGATGAAAAGGTGCAGGATGCCCGCCGCAGGCAAATCTGGCAATTGCTGGGTGATTTCCGCGGTGATGATGTGGTAACCGCGCGCATAAGGCGGAAGGCTAAATTCTTTCTGCCAGACCATATGGTGGATGCTTTTGTACGGGGCACAAGATACGGCCTTTCTGCCAACTCCTTAAGCCGTTTTGTTCTTTGACAATTAGGGGGGCTAACGCCGTTGGCGCTTCCCGTAGCCTGGGCATTCGATATCGCCAAAGTAATAAACCAGGCCGACGCCCAGCATTACGAAGCTATCGTTGTTGTTGCTGTTGCCCCGCTGCGTGCCCCGGCGGCCGATTTGGCCGATGTCAGCGCCGGGCAGGCTAATGGAGCGGTCAGACATAGCCACCGCCAGCTCGCCCCGGGAGCGGGCCAGCTCTTTTTTATCGGGGTAAACAGTACTGACATCATCGAGGTAGTCGGTGAAGAGGTGGCGGGCGCTGAGCTCAAAATTGAGGCTCCAGGCGTAGCTCAGGTCCAGTTTGATACCCATGCCATAAACCCAGCCTCCGTTCACGCTATAGTACTCTTCGCCTTTGAATTGGCCTTCGGTGCCCAGCCCGCGAAGTTCGACCATCTGCCCTTGGTACTCAGCTTTGGGGTTGAAATGAAACACATTGAAACCGACAAACATGTAGGGTGAAAAGAACTCGTCGCGGCTGCCGTGGGTGTAAGGCAGGAAATTAAATTCCAGTTGGAACACCCCTTCGAGCACATTGGATTCAAAACTGAGGTTGCGGGCCTGCTCAAAGGCATTGCTGGAGCGGGCGTCGTCGGCCATTACTTTGCCATAATTGGCCCCCATTTTCCAGGCCAGGCGGTTGTTGAAGTTGTAGCGGGTAATGATGCCCCCGGCCATGCCGGGCGTGCTCAAGTCGTAGTTGGTGTTCAGGTCGCCAAAGTAGTAGGAAGCGCCTAGCCAGCCGCCGGCTTCCCAGCCTTTTTGAGCGATGACAGTGGATATCGTCCCCAGGATTATGCTGGCAAAAAGGAATACTTTCTTCACGTTTGATTTGTTTTTAAGTGCCCGTCGATGATTTTGAGGTGCAAATATAGCCTGAAAATCGTGAATTAAACGGAAAAAGCCCGTAGTGTGGTATGCGAGGTGCTGGTTAAGGGTAAAGTGACGCCACGCCAAGTCTCGAAATCTAAAGCCAGGCACTCGACTAAATGGACAGACAATAAATAGAGCCATCTTCCCGAACTCCGCCAGCACCTGGCTGCGCCTGAGTTTGCCGGAGAGCCCGCAGGCATACGCTAATATATGGCACATTCCCGCAAACGAAGTGTCGAAAAAAGGCGTTTCCATAAAAAAAACAGATGGAAGAACTGCATAGCCTCCGAGACAGAATTTACCGGCTAGAGTACCGCCTGAGGATATTGGAGCGATTCTTGGATGCCAATGGCCTCATCCAAATGCACAAAGGGGAAAAAAGCGATCTCGACGCCATCCGCATTGAAGTGCTCAACGACATGAGGAAAGAAATCAAGGACTTGCGGATTTCTTTTGACCCGGAGGCGGGGCTGAACTTTTACCACCCCTAAATAGGAATGCCTATGCCACAAGAAGACCTCACCCCTTATCGGCACAACCAAGCGCTCAAAGCGCGCTACCGCGCCAGGGGCCTCCGCTGGGAGGAGGCCATCCCTGCTACCCCTTTCGACCTGGACCTCGAAAACTGGCGATTGATATCGCTGCTGGATTTTGTGGAAGCCTACGAGGCCTGCGGCCGCAGCCAAGAAGTCATGGAAGCCTGCGACAACCCCTTCCCACCCATCCACCCCATGATTTCGCCGCAAGATGATTGGTACCGCTTCAAGCTCTGGCTCCAGGGCGAAGCGCTGAGCAAACCCCTCCCCGAGCAGATCGGCATCCAGCTCTCGGCCAAGCCCGCCGCCGAAATGAGCGATGCCGAAGTCGAAACAGAGCTAGACCGCCTGCTTGACGCCATGAAAAAAGCGGGCATCCGCATTGCCCTGGTCGATGGCCTGCCCGACCGCCTATTTTATACCTATCTGCTGGAGATGCTGCAAGAGGAAGACCAACTGATGACCGGCGGCGGCTGGACCATCGATGGCTGCTCGGGCTACTGCCCCGGCTGCGTGCAGCGCCCTTGGTGCAACAGCGGACAGGACCTCTGCTGGTCAGAAGATGAGGAGGCCCAGGGCATCCACTTCGTCGAAGCCCTCAAAGACTACGTCTCTCCCAGCCCGCATTCCCTAGAGCTCCTGCGCGAAGCGCAGCGGGAGCATGATGAGCGGATGAAGAAGTATATGACGGATG